>NZ_JBVIKO010000004.1:0-358792 GCF_055580905.1 Streptomyces sp. NPDC031497 | reverse complement strand
CACGGCGACGGTGGACGGCTACTACCGCTACTCCTTCGCGGGCACCTCCACGACCCCGGCGGTCAGCGCCACGGGCGACTACGTCGACGTGCAGTAGTAAGCAGTAGCAGTCCCATGGGGACGTAATCCGGTCGCAAAACTCGTAAAATCTTGCCGGATTACGTCTTCCACGTACAACCAGTCCCGCCCCTCGTGGATCTGATCACCGAGTCAACAGACTCCCTAGATCACTTGGGCCTCGCGCCCACTGTTCTCCACCTGGGGAATCCATGCGCATTCGTGCCACTGTGGCCGCCGTCTCCGGCGCCCTGGCCCTCTCCGCCCTCGCAGTCCCGGCCGCACAGGCCGTCGGCGACTCGGGCACCCCGTACACGCTGAACGCCGGCTTCTCGAACCTGTCGATCGCCAAGGCGGTCAAGGTCGGCACCACCAACGAGGTCAGCGTCAAGTACACGTACACGCTGACCCACGGCACCGACGTGGACATCACCGCGAAGGACTTCTACACGGACGCCTTCCTCTACAAGGGCTCCTACAGCGACTCGGCCCCCGAGCTGTACGGCGACGCCGACTCGGCGACCTGCACCGCCACCTCGTCGACCACCGCCACCTGCACGGGTTCCGTCGACATCTACCCGGCCGACGGCGACCTGAAGAGCGTCTGGGCCGGCAGCTGGAGCGTCGCCGCCGAGGCCGTCGCCTTCAACGGCCAGAGCCCGACCAACCCCGACCTGAGCAAGGTCGGCTACAAGGACCAGAGCGGCCTCGCCACCACCCTGGTCCAGCGCCTGTCCAAGCTGACGGTGAACGCGGCCCCGGAGCCGGTGAAGAAGGGCAAGACCATCACGGTCACCGGCTCCCTGACCCGCGCCAACTGGGACACCAACAAGTACTCCGGCTACGGCAGCCAGTCGGTCAAGCTGCAGTTCCGCAAGAAGAGCTCCAGCACCTACACCACGCTGAAGACCATCAAGTCCTCCTCCACGGGCGCCCTCAAGACCACGACCACGGCGACGGTGGACGGCTACTACCGCTACTCCTTCGCGGGCACCTCCACGACCCCGGCGGTCAGCGCCACGGGCGACTACGTCGACGTGCAGTAAGCCCCGTCAGTGCGGCTCGGCCCGCTTGGCCGAGCCGCACTGACCTAGTCGGGGAAGCGGTGCTCCACCCACTTCCAGGCGAACTCCAGCACGGCCGACGCCACCACGGCGATGCCGACGGCAGTCCACGGCATCGCCACCCCCACCAGCTTCAGCGCGAAGAAGCTCTGCAGCGCCGGTACCGCGAGGACGAACACGAACGCCACGCCCATCGAGACCACCAGGGCGACCCGCCACCAGGTGTACGGGCGGGCGATGATCGCCAGGACCCACATCGAGATCAGGAACAGGGTGAGGGTCGCGGCGCTGGTCTCGGCGTCCAGGGAGCCGGGGCCCGTGTAGTAGTGGCGGGCGAGCAGGTACGTCACGAAGGTCGCGGCACCGGCCAGCACTCCGCCCGGGATCGAGTAGCGCATCACGCGGCGCACGAAGTGCGGTCTGGCCCGTTCCTTGTTGGGGGCGAGGGCCAGGAAGAAGGCCGGGATGCCGATGGTGAGGGTGGACAGCAGGGTCAGGTGCCGGGGCAGGAAGGGGTATTCGACCTGGAAGCAGACCACGAGCACCGCGAGCAGCACCGAGTAGACCGTCTTGACCAGGAACAGGGTGGCGACCCGGGTGATGTTGCCGATCACCCGGCGCCCCTCGGCCACCACCGAGGGCAGCGTGGCGAAGCTGTTGTTGAGCAGGACGATCTGCGCGACCGCCCGGGTGGCCTCGGAGCCCGAGCCCATCGAGACACCGATGTCGGCGTCCTTGAGGGCGAGTACGTCGTTCACGCCGTCCCCGGTCATCGCGACGGTGTGCCCGCGTGACTGCAACGCCCCCACCATGTCCCGCTTCTGCTGCGGGGTGACCCGGCCGAAGACGGTGCCCTCGTCGAGGGCCTCGGCCATCTCGTCGGGCTCCGCGGGCAGCCGGCGCGCGTCCACCGTCGTACCGCTCAGGCCGAGCTTCGCGGCCACCGCACCGACCGACACCGCGTTGTCGCCGGAGATCACCTTCGCCCGGACCTCCTGGTCGGCGAAGTAGCGGAGCGTGTCGGCGGCGTCGGACCGCAGCCGCTGCTCCAGGACCACCAGGGCGGTGGGGCGGGCGCCCTCGGCCACCTTCGCGTGGTCCAGGTCCCGGGTGGTGCGGGCGAGCAGCAGCACCCGCAGCCCTTCCTCGTTGAGGCGCACGGTTTCGGCCAGCGCCGGGTCGCCGTCGGCGAGCAGCACGTCCGGCGCCCCCAGCAGCCAGGTGCTCAGCTCGCCGTCGCCCTCGCTGAAGGTCGCCCCGCTGTACTTGCGGGCGGAGGAGAAGGGCAGCGACTCCACGCACCGCCAGTCCTCGCTGTCCGGATAGGCGTCGATGATCGCCTGGAGGGAGGCGTTCGGGCGCGGGTCCGACTCGCCGAGCGAGCCCAGCACCTTGCGTACGTACGTCTCGTCGAACCCGTCCAGCGCCCGCAGGTCGGTGACGTCCATGCCGCCCTCGGTGAGCGTGCCGGTCTTGTCGAGGCAGACGGTGTCGACGCGGGCGAGGCCCTCGATCGCGGGGAGCTCCTGGACCAGGCACTGCTGGCGGCCCAGCCGGATCACGCCGATCGCGAAGGCGACGGAGGTGAGCAGGACGAGGCCCTCGGGGACCATCGGGACGATGCCGCCGACCGTGCGGGCGACGGCATCCTTGAGGCCGTTGTTCTTGACGACGAGCTGGGTGGCGACCAGGCCGATGGCGGCCGGGACCATCATCCACGTCACGTACTTGAGGATGGTCGAGATACCGGAGCGCAGCTCGGAGTGGACCAGCGTGAAACGGGAGGCCTCCTCGGCCAGCTGGGCCGCGTAAGCCTCCCGGCCGACCTTCGTGGCCGCGAACGCGCCGCCGCCGGCCACCACGAAACTCCCCGACATCACCTGGTCGCCGCGGTGTTTGACGACCGGGTCGGCCTCGCCGGTGAGCAGCGACTCGTCGATCTCCAGACCGTCGGCCTCGGCACATACCCCGTCCACGACGATCTTGTCGCCTGGGCCGATCTCTATGAGGTCGTCGAGCACGATCTCGCTGGTGCCCACCGCCACCGCGGCCCCGTCGCGGCGCACGGTCGGCCGCGCCTCGCCGATCACCGCGAGCGAGTCCAGGGTCTTCTTCGCCCGCCACTCCTGCACGATGCCGATGCCCGTGTTGGCGAGGATCACGAAGCCGAACAGGCTGTCCTGGATCGGCGCCACCACGAGCATGACCACCCACAGCACACCGATGATGGCGTTGAACCGGGTGAAGACGTTCGCGCGCACGATCTCGCCGAACGAGCGGCTGCTGCGCACCGGAATGTCGTTCACCTGGCCGCGCGCGATCCGTTCCGCGACCTCGGCGGTGGTCAGCCCGCTCGGCCGGGCCGGGGCCGGCAGCGGGACCGGATGCACAGGGTCGAGTTCCGCGCCCGCGTCGATGTGCGTCATACGTTCGACGGTACGTGCGGATTTGCGCGTTCACCTGCCGAGTGCCCGGAAGATCCGACCAGGGGAGGAGGGAAGTCGTGCCCTGGTTGTAGAGCGGCCCCGACGGCCTCCCCTACAGCGCGTGGGCCGCTTCCGCCCGCTTGATGGCCGCGTCCCGCTTCTTCACGTACCAGACGCCGATCAGCCCGAGACCGCCGCCGGCCAGGCAGGTCCACACCCACCAGGTGTGGCCGTGGTCGGCGTACCAGCCGTAGAAGGGGAGCTGGACCAGGAAGAGGACGAACCAGACGATCGTGCCGCCGACGATGGTCGGGACGACGGGGCCCTCCAGGGGCTCCGGTGCTTCGTGCTTGGGGGTCCACTTCGCCATGGTGCTCAGCTTACGCATCCCCGGGGTCTACGCGCGGAGATAGCGATCTGGAACTCATACGTTCATACTGAAACCGTTTGTGTCTGGCTACTTCTGATCGTAGGAACATCCAATGTCGACCCCGGCTCCCACTCAGGCCCCCGCCCCCGAACAGCCGGGTGCGACCCCCGCTTACGGCGCGCTCGACCGGTACTTCAAGATCTCCGAGCGGGGCAGCACCCTCGCCCGCGAGGTGCGCGGCGGCTTCGCCACGTTCTTCGCGATGGCGTACATCATCGTGCTGAACCCGATCATCCTCGGCAGCGCGAAGGACATGTACGGCCATCAGCTCGACAACGGTCAGCTGGTCACCGCCACCGTCGTCACCGCCGCCTTCACCACGCTGCTCATGGGTGTCATCGGCAACGTGCCGATCGCGCTCGCCGCCGGTCTCGGCGTGAACTCCGTCGTCGCCCTCCAGCTGGCGCCCCGGATGTCCTGGCCGGACGCGATGGGCATGGTGGTGCTGGCCGGCTTCATCGTGATGCTGCTGGTCGCCAGCGGCCTGCGCGAGCGCGTGATGAACGCCGTGCCCTACAGCCTGCGCAAGGCGATCTCGATCGGTATCGGCCTGTTCATCATGCTGATCGGCCTGGTGGACTCCGGCTTCGTCACCCGGATCCCGGACGTCGCCCAGACCACCGTCCCGCTCCAGCTCGGCACCGACGGTCACCTCAACGGATGGCCGGTCCTGGTCTTCGTGCTCGGCGTGCTGCTGACCCTCGGGCTGATCGTCCGCAAGGTCTCCGGCGCGATCCTGATCTCCATCGTCGCGATGACCGTGCTGGCGCTGATCATCAACTCCGTCGCCCATGTGGCGACCTGGGGCCTGACCGTCCCGAAGTGGCCCGGCAACCCCGTCTCCACCCCGGACTTCGGCCTGCTCGGCAAGGTCAGCCTCTTCGGCGGCTTCGGCAAGGTCGGCGTGCTGACCGGCATCCTCTTCGTCTTCACCGTCCTGCTGTCCTGCTTCTTCGACGCCATGGGCACGATCATGGGCGTCAGCGACGAGGCCAAGCTGACCGACGCCCAGGGCTACATGCCGGGCATCAACAAGGTCCTCTTCATCGACGGTGTCGCGGTGGCCGCCGGCGGCGCCAGCTCCTCCTCGGCCACCACCTGCTTCGTGGAGTCGACGGCGGGCGTCGGCGAGGGCGCGCGCACCGGCTTCGCCAACGTCGTCACCGGCGCGCTGTTCGCCGTGGCGCTGTTCCTGACCCCGGTCGCCACGATGGTCCCGTCCCAGGCGGCCACCCCGGCGCTGCTCGCGGTGGGCTTCCTGATCCTGGCCGGCTCGATCAAGGAGATCGACTGGGCCGACTACACCCTCGCGATCCCGGCCTTCGTGACCATGGTGATGATGCCGTTCACCTACTCGATCACGAACGGCATCGGCATGGGCTTCATCACCTTCGTGGTGCTGCGGCTGACCGCCGGCCGGGCCAGGGAGATCCCGGTCGCGATGTACGTGGTCGCGGCCGTGTTCGCCTTCTACTACCTGATGCCGGCGCTGGGTCTCACCTGATCCCGAGCCCGGTCCGGCCGGGGTCTCATGTGACCTTGACCTGATCGCCGTAGAACCTCTCCGTCTCCTCGACGGCGGCCGAGAACCGCTCGTCGAAGTCGTTGCGAATGAGCGTCCGGACCACGTAGTCCTGGACGCTCATTCCCCTTTTCGCCGCATGGTGCCGGAGCCGGTCGAGCAGCTCTTTGTCTATCCGCAGGCTGAGCACGCTGGTCCCCATGCATACGAGGGCGCCACATCCGGGCGCCCGATGCGTCACTTTCCGGATTCGGCTCACCCGTAAGGGTGACGCGAGGTTTTCTGGGGGAGACCCCCGGACCTCCGGAGTCAGTGGCCGAGGTCACGGGCGCACGGCGTGTCCCAGGTGGTCCTTAGGGAGGGTAATGAGTTACTCTAAGGACATGCCGGACCTTACCCATGGCGACGACGTGGCCGCCGTGAACTCCCTCCGCTCCGCCGTGATGCGACTCTCGCGACGGCTGAAGCACCAGCGGGTCGACGAGTCACTGAGCCCCACCGAGATGTCGGTGCTGGGCACCCTCTCCAACTGCGGCCAGGCCACCCCCGGTGAGCTGGCCCGCAAGGAGCATGTGCAGCCGCCCTCGATGACCCGCATCGTGGCGCTGCTCGAAGCCAAGGGACTGGTCCGTCTGGAGCCGCACCCCGAGGACCGGCGCCAGAAGGTCGTCACCAAGACCGAGCAGGCCGAGGCGATGCTCGAAGAGAGCCGCCGCAAGCGCAACGCGTTCCTGGCCGGCCTGGTCGACGGCCTCGACGAGGACGAATGGGCAAAGCTCCGCGCGGCCGCCCCCGTCCTGGAGAAGCTCGCTCACCTGTAAAACCCTTCAACGAGGAGGCGAACCCACTTTGAGTACGGGATCCGGAGCACCTTCCGCCCCCGCACCGACCGCCCCTACTACCCCCGCACCCCGCAGGTCCTCGATGTTCGGCTCGCTGAAGGTCAGGAACTACCGCCTGTTCTTCGCGGGCCAGGTCGTCTCCAACATCGGCACCTGGATGCAGCGCATCGCCCAGGACTGGCTGGTCCTCAGCCTCACCGGCTCCGCGACGGCCGTCGGCGTCACCACCGCCCTGCAGTTCCTGCCGATGCTGCTCTTCGGCCTCTACGGCGGAGTCCTCGTCGACCGGCTGAACAAGCGGCGCGCGCTCTTCGTCACCCAGACGTCCATGGCCCTCACCGGCATCGCGCTCGCGCTGCTGACCCTCTCCGGCCATGTGCACGTCTGGCACGTCTACCTCGCCGCCTTCGTCGTCGGTCTCGCCACGGTCGTCGACAACCCGGCCCGCCAGTCCTTCGTCTCCGAGATGGTCGGCCCGGACCAGCTGCAGAACGCGGTCAGCCTCAACTCCGCGAACTTCCAGTCGGCCCGCCTGGTCGGCCCCGCCGTCGCCGGCCTGATGATCACCGGCGTCGGCACCGGCTACGCCTTCCTCTTCAACGGCCTGTCCTTCGTCGCCCCCATCGCCGGCCTGCTGCTGATGCGCGCGCGTGACCTGCACGTCGTGCGGCGGGCGCCGAGAGGAAAGGGCCAGCTGCGGGAGGGCCTGCGCTATGTGGCCGGCCGCCCCGACCTGACGTGGACGATCATCCTGGTCGGCTTCATCGGCACCTTCGGCTTCAACTTCCCCGTCTACCTCTCCGCCTTCGCGGACGACGTCTTCCACGCGGGCGCCGGCTCCTACAGCCTCTTCAACACCCTGATGGCGGTCGGCTCCCTGGCCGGCGCCCTGCTCGCGGCCAGACGCGGCACGGCCAAGCTGCGGGTGATGCTCGCGGCGGCGGTGGCCTTCGGCGGACTGGAGCTGGTGGCCGCGACCGCACCCTCCCTCTGGCTGTTCTCGCTGCTCATGGTCCCGATCGGCATGTTCGGCATGACGGTCAACGTCACCGCCAACACCACCGTCCAGATGGGCACCGACCCGGCCATGCGCGGTCGGGTGATGGCCCTCTACATGATGGTGTTCATGGGCGGCTCCCCCATCGGCGCGCCCATCGCCGGCTGGATCACCGACGCGTACGGCGTCCGCGCCGGCCTGGCGGTGGGCGGTGCCATAGCCGCCGCGGCGGCCGTGGTGATCGGCCTGGTCCTGGCCCGCGTCGGCAACCTGCGCCTGTCGGTCGGCTGGTACGGCGGCCACCCGCGGGTGCGGTTCGTCCCGCGCGAGGAGCGGGAGGACCAGGAGGAGCTCGCCGCGGCCGCGTGAGACACGTACGGGTGCCGGCCCGGAGGGCGTACTACAGCCGCCGGGCCAGCACCTGTCCCGCCCAGCCGTTCCCGGCGGTGTAGGTCTCGGTGCGGACGAATCCGTTGCCCTCGTAGTAGCGGACCAGCTTGCCGTCGGCGCCCGCGTAGCAGTCCACCCGCAGCAGCGAGACCCCGGCCCGCCGGGTCTCCTCGGCGGCATGCGCCAGCAGCGCGCTGCCCGCGCCGTGGCCCTTGAACCGGCGGTCGGAGGCCAGCCAGTGGATGTACCGCTCGGGCTCACCGGGCGGCGGGAGATGCGACAGATAGGCGCCGGGCGCGTCGGTGACCGTGAGCGTGGCGGCCGGCACCCCGTCGGCCTCGGCGATGTAGGTCACCCCCTCGTCCATGTAGCGGACGACCGACTCCACCGTCTTCTGGTTATCCGACAGCGGCGTCGTCCCCCACTGCTCGGTCCGCCCCTGACCCACCAGCCACTCCACACAGCTGTCGAGCATGCCGAGTATCGCGGGAATGTCCTCCGGGCCGCCTTCTCTGATGGTGATCTGCATCTCCTCATGATGGCAGGCTGGTCCGCATGAGACTCTTCGCCGCCGTGCTGCCCCCGGCCGAGGTGGCCGCCGAACTCGCCGCCGAGGTCGACCGGTTGAAGCGGCTGCCGGGCGCGGACGCGCTGCGCTGGACCGGCCGCCCCGGCTGGCACTACACCCTGGCGTTCTACGGCGAGGTCGAGGACGGCCTCGTACCGGACCTGTCGGACCGGCTGGCCCGCGCGGCCCACCGCACGCCGCCCTTCCCGCTGTCCGTCGCGGGCGGCGGCCAGTTCGGCCACGGCCGGGCCGTGTGGGCGGGCGCCCGGGGGGACCTGGAGACCCTCCGGCTCCTCGCCGACCGCGCGGAGGCGGCGGCGCGGAAGGCGGGCGTACCGATGGGGGACCACCGCCGCTACAAGGCGCACCTGACGGTGGCGCGCAGCCGGGACGCGGTGGAGGCAGGGCCGTACGTCGAGCTGCTCGCACAGTTCGCGAGCCGGACCTGGACGGTGGAGGAGCTGACGCTGGTGCGCAGCAACCTGCCGACGTCCGGGGTGCCGGGGGAGCAGCCGCGGTACGAGGTGGTCGCCCGCTGGGGGCTCGCGGCGGGCGGTTAGGCTCGTTGCCGTGGACCCGAAGACCAGGAACCGGATCATGGCCGGTGCGCTTGTGCTGTTGTTCGTGGTGGTTGCCGTGGCCTCTGCCATGCGGTGAGTGGAAGAGGGCGAGGAACTGCGGGCGGCCGGGGTTCGGCTGCGCCGCGTGAGAGCTGGTCGCGCCCACGCGGCGGAGCCGCATATTGATACAGCCCCGCACCCCTACGGGGCGCTGCCCCCTACGTGGGCTACCAGGCGAAGGCCTCCGGGGAGGGGCCCGGGCCCGGGAAGATCTCGTCGAGGCCGGTCAGCAGCTCCTCGCTCAGCTCCAGCTCGACGGCCCTCAGCGCCGACTCCAGCTGTTCGGCGGTGCGCGGGCCGACGATCGGGCCCGTCACGCCGGGGCGGGTGAGCAGCCAGGCGAGGGCGGCTTCGCCGGGCTCGATGCCGTGCTTTTCGAGCAGGTCCTCGTACGACTGGATCTGCGCGCGGGTGGAGGGGTCGGCGAGGGCGTCGGCGGCCCGTCCGGAGGCGCGTCGGCCGCCCTGGACCTCCTTCTTGATGACCCCGCCCAGCAGCCCGCCCTGCAGCGGCGACCAGGGGATGACCCCGAGGCCGTAGTCCTGCGCGGCCGGGATGACCTCCATCTCGGCGCGCCGCTCGGCGAGGTTGTAGAGGCACTGTTCGCTCACGAGGCCGATGGTGCCGCCGCGCCGGGCGGCGATCTCGTTGGCCTGGGCGATCTTGTAGCCGGGGAAGTTGGAGGACCCGACGTACAGGATCTTGCCCTGCGTGATGAGGGTGTCGATCGCCTGCCAGATCTCCTCGAAGGGGGTGGCGCGGTCGATGTGGTGGAACTGGTAGACGTCGATGTAGTCGGTCCCCAGCCGCTTCAGGCTGGCGTCGACCGCGCGC
Source organism: Streptomyces sp. NPDC031497 (assembly GCF_055580905.1). Classification (NCBI taxonomy): domain Bacteria; kingdom Bacillati; phylum Actinomycetota; class Actinomycetes; order Kitasatosporales; family Streptomycetaceae; genus Streptomyces; species Streptomyces sp. NPDC031497. The sequence continues at coordinate 349,042 of NZ_JBVIKO010000004.1, read as the reverse complement.
CGGATGTTCAGCGCGGACAGCTTGTCGTGGTTGGGCCACGCGTCGCCGTCGGCGGCCATGTTGCCGTACACCTTGGTGGCGAGCACGACCTTGTCGCGGTGGGCGGGGCTCTTGGCGAACCAGCTGCCGATGATCTCCTCGGTCCGCCCCTTGTTCTCACCCCAGCCATACACGTTGGCGGTGTCGAAGAAGTTGATGCCGGCGTCCAGCGCCGCGTCCATGATCGCGTGGCTGGCGGCTTCGTCTGTCTGCGGGCCGAAGTTCATGGTGCCGAGGACGAGTCGGCTGACCTTGAGTCCGGTACGTCCGAGCTGCGTGTACTTCATGGTCACCCAGCCAACGTCGTGGAGTGCGCTCTAGGCAAGGACTTCCGTCCGGTCGGGCCGGGGTTCTTCAGAGGAAGACACGCGCGATGTCGAGCCACTTGCCCGCGTCCTCGCCGACGGCCCTGAGGCCGGTCTCGGCCAGGGACCTGCGCCGGGTGACCCGGAGGCAGAAGTCGAGGGCGGTGCCCTGCACCCGTTGCGCCGCGTTCTCCGGGCCCCAGGCCCAGACCTGGCCGCCGGGGCCGGTCAGCTCGATACGGAACGGCTCCGTCGGACCGGGCAGCTGCGCGGCGTGGAAGGACAGCTCCCGTCCGGTCACTCCCAGGGCGGCCACCTGCCTGAGCCGGTCCGTCGGACGACGTGACACACCGAGTGAGTCGAAGACGTCCTGCCCGTGGGCCCACGTCTCCATCAACCGCAGCGGTGTCATGAGCGTCGCGGTCAGCTGCGAGCCGTACCAGGGGAAGCCGTGGTCCCGGGCTACGTCACGGAGCGCCGCCGCCACCTCGGCCCGGCCCGCGCGCCAGCGGGCCAGCAGTGCCGACCGCGGTTCGGCCGCCCCCGCGGCGGCGTCGAGATCGGCGTACCGGGCGCCCGCGGCCTCGGCCTGCTTCAGCACGGCGTCGAACGCCTCCGGGGCCCGTATGGCGGTGACAACGTTGGCGTCGGCTGAAGCGAGATGAGCTATCTGGTGGGCGATCGTCCACCCCACGGCCGGTGTCGGCCTGGTCCAGTCAGGGTGCGCCGACACCAGGGCGTCGAGTTCGTCCCCTTCGGCCACCAGGTCGGGGACCGCGAGGTCGCCCTCCAGAACGGAGAGGTCGAGGCCGTAGTTCAGCATCCGGAATCACCTTCGCACGCGTTGACGGCAGGCACGGCCGACCCTAGTCGAAGGGCCCGTGGGAACGGCTCAACTCCGGTGCGGGGAGGGCTAGTCGGTGGGAAACTCGTCGGTCTTCAGGGTGAGGCCGACGACCGTGGCCGTGAGGTCTGCCTCGTCGCCGAAGTCGACCTTGGTCTCGGTCGCGTAGTCGTCGCCCTTGGGGTTGGTGTAGATGTGGCAGCGGCGCTGGTAGGGGTCGGCGATCAGGTAGACGGGGACCTCGGCCTGGGCATAGGCGGTCTTCTTCAGGCCGTAGTCGTTGGCCGCGGTACCCCGGGAGATGACCTCGGCGACGAACTCGACGTCCTGGTAACGCCAGAGCCCCTTCCCGTTCTTCACCGCCTCCTCGGCCATCACCGTCACGTCGGACGCGAACCCGTTCAGATGCCCCGGGTAGTCGACACGGACATCGGACTTGACCCGCTTCCGGGGGTACTTGGTCCGCAACTGCTCGTAGATGTCCGCGATGATCTCCCAGTGGGTGTCCCGCTGCGGTGCCATGAAGACGGTCCCCTCGACGATCTCGACCTTGTAACCCTCGGGGGCGGGCATCTTCTCGATCCGCTCGAACAGCTCGTCGAGCGTGATCTCGTCGTCGCTCTCGGCCATCGCGATCCTGTCTTCGAGGACGGTCATCCTGGCGCTCCTCCCCGGCCACCCTCCGCACGAGTGCGGCCGCGCGGTTCAACGATACGCACGGTGACCGGGCAACGGCGGAATCCGGTCAGTCCGTTCCGGCCGCGTACTCCTCGCCCAGGTCCCACCCCTGCCACATCGCCTCCGCGAACGCCTCGGCGATGCGGTGCTCGCCGTTCGCGTTGGGGTGGGTGCCGTCGTAGGTGTCCGTGTCGATGTCGTACGACGGCGGGGGCGAGGCCAGCAGCAGCGGGGAGCGGGGCTCGTCCAGGTCGGCGACCGTCTTCGCCAGCAGTTCGTTGAAGAGGTTCACCTGCTCCGCGAACTGCGGGTCCGACGCGGCCCGGATGTTCGGGATCACCGGCAGCACCACCATGCGGATGCGCGGGTTGGCCTCCCGCGCGGCCGCCACGAAGGACCGTGCGTTCGCCGCCGTCTGCTCCGCGTTGGTGTAGAAGCCCAGGTCGATCAGACCGAGGGAGACGAGGAGGACGTCGGCGCGGCAGGACCGCACCGCCTCCCCGATGAGCGGCGCCATGTGCAGCCAGCCCTCGCCCCAGCCGGCCAGGTGGGCGCGCGGGAAGTCCGGATCGGCGTAGGTGTACGACACGGGCGCGTCGGCGAGCTTGTCGTACAGCGTCTCGCGCGGGCCGACCAGGGTGAACGGGCCGCCGTAGGTCGCGCACAGGTGCTGCCACATGCGGTACCGCCATGTGTGTTCGCCCGTGCTGCCGATGGTCATCGAGTCCCCGACGGGCATGAACCTGAGCATCCGCTCATGATGGACGATCAGCGGGAGCGGTGGGGTGTGAGGACCGCCACGTCACCCACGGGCCCCGGGCCGTGAAACACAGTGCGGGATGGCAGGCTTGGGCCCATGCGCCGACGATCGTTCGCCCTCCTCGCCGGGGTCCTGCTCACCGGGGCCCTCGCCGCCGCACCCGCCTCCGCCGCCGACGGCACCGGTGACAAGGGGTTCACGATCACGGACCCGCGCATCACCGAGTCCAGCGGTCTCGCCGCCTCCCACCTGCACCCCGGCATCTACTGGACCCACAACGACAGCGACGACGGCCCCTACATCTACGCCGTCGACAGCGCGACCGGGAAGACCGTCGCCACGGTCACGCTCAGTGGCATCGGCAGGCCCCGTGACGTCGAGGCCATCTCCATCGGGCCCGACAACCAGATCTACGTCGGGGACATCGGCGACAACCTCGACGGCAGCTGGCCGTACGTGTGGATCTACCGGCTGCCCGAGCCGAAGGTCCTGGAGAACCAGACGATCAGGGCGACGCAGTACATCGTCAAGTACGCGAACGGCGCCCGCAATGCCGAGTCGCTGATCGTCCACCCCAAGACCGGGCGCGTGTACATCATCGACAAGAAGGAGGACGGCGGGCATCTCTACGAGGGCCCGGCGACCCTGTCCTCCTCCGGCACCAACATCTTCAAGCCCGTCGCCGCCGTCGACCTCTGGGCCACCGACGCCGCCTTCTCGCCCGACGGCAAGCAGCTCGCCGTACGCGGCTACCTCGGCGGCATCTACTACGACTGGAACGGCGGGAAGATCAAGCGGGAGGGGCGGCTCGACGTGCCCCTCCAGAAGCAGGGCGAGTCGGTCAGCTACTCCGCCGACGGGACCAGGCTGATGTACGGGAGCGAGGGCTCGGACAGCCCGGTACAGGCCGAGGACGTGCCGGGCGGGGCGGCCGGGAAGTCGCCGTCCGGCGGCGGGAGTTCGGCCGCCGCCGGGGGCAGCGGCAGTCCCGCGAGCGGCAAGGTCAAGGTCGGCGCGATCGCCGTCGGCGTCGCCGTGCTCGCCCTCTTCGGGCTGCGCCGGCTGCGGCGCACACCCCCCCGTCGGCACTGACCCCCGCCGACGTCACCCTTCCGGGTCACCGGCGGGGCGGCCGTGGGCCGGTCCGGCCTCACGGAACGGGAACACCCCTGCGCCGCAGCGCCGCGCGCCCGGCGAGAAGGGGCGCCCGGAGCCTGTCCCGGCTCCGGGCGCCCTCCGCTGTCGTACGCGTCAAAGCTTCTCGATCACGTAGTCGACGCACTTCGTCAGCGCCTCGACGTCGGCCGGGTCGATCGCCGGGAACATCGCGACACGGAGCTGGTTGCGGCCGAGCTTGCGGTAGGGCTCGGTGTCGACGATGCCGTTGGCGCGCAGCACCTTGGCGACGGCGGCCGCGTCGATCTCGTCGGCGAAGTCGATCGTGCCGATGACCTGCGAGCGCTGGGCCGGGTCGGCGACGAACGGGGTGGCGTACTTGCTCTCCTCGGCCCAGGTGTAGAGGCGGGTCGAGGAGTCCTTCGTACGGCCGGTGGAGAAGGCGAGGCCGCCCTGGCCGTTCAGCCACTTCAGCTGCTGGTCGAGCAGGAAGAGGGTGGCGAGGGCCGGGGTGTTGTACGTCTGGTTCTTGCGGGAGTTGTCGATCGCCGCGGGGAGGCTGAAGAACTCCGGCACATGGCGGCCGGACGCGTGGACGCGCTCGGCGCGCTCGATCGCGGCCGGGGAGAAGACGCCGATCCACAGGCCGCCGTCGGAGGCGAAGGACTTCTGCGGGGCGAAGTAGTAGACGTCGGTCTCGCTGATATCGACGGGGAGGCCGCCCGCGCCGGAGGTGGCGTCGACGAGCACGAGCGCGCCCTCGTCGGCCCCGGCGACCCGCTCGATGGGCATGGCGACACCGGTCGAGGTCTCGTTGTGCGTGAAGGCGTAGACGTCCACGCCGGCCTCGGCCCGCGGCTGCGGGTGGGTGCCCGGGTCGGAGGCGATGACGGTGGGTTCGGCCAGCCAGGGGGCGAGCTTGGCGGCCTTGGCGAACTTGGACGAGAACTCACCGAAGTTCAGGTGCTGCGACTTGCCGTCGATCAGACCGTGGGTGGCGACGTCCCAGAAGGCGGTGGATCCGCCGTTGCCGAGGACGACCTCGTAGCCGTCCGGGAGGGAGAACAGGGCGCTGATGCCCTCGCGGACCTGGCCGACCAGGTTCTTCACCGGGGCCTGGCGGTGGGAGGTGCCCATGAGAGAGGTACCGGTGGCGGCGAGCGCGTCCAGCGCCTCCGTCCGCACCTTGGAGGGGCCCGCGCCGAAGCGTCCGTCGGCGGGCTTGATGTCAGCGGGGATCTGGATGTCAGCCACGGGGCGAGCGTAGTGGCTGGAGGAAACGCGGTCGAAATGTAGTCCGTCGGGTGAGACGGGCGGGTGAGACGGGCGGGTGAGCGGGCGGGGCGCGGGCGGGTGGCGGGCCGGCCCATGTCCCGGTGCAGCCGAGTGGCCGCGGTCCGAGGTGATTTCGCTGCCGCCGAGTGGCCGCGGTCCGAGGCGATTTCGCGGCCGTCGTCCCGCGTCACCGTCGGCGCCGGCGGGCAGACTGGGAGGCATGGTCGATCTGGAGGCTGAACTGCGCGGGGCCGTCCGGGGCGAGGTGGGGTTCGACGTCACGTCGCGGGCGCTGGTCACCATGGACGCGTCCAACTACCGGCGGGTCCCGGCGGGGGCGGTGGCCCCTCGGGACGCGGCCGACGTGGCGGCCGTCCTGGAGGTGTGCCGCGCCCACGGGGTGCCGGTGGTCGCCCGGGGCGGCGGCACCTCGATCGCGGGGCAGGCCACGGGCACCGGCGTGGTGCTGGACTTCACCCGCCACATGAACCGTCTGCTGGACCTGGATCCGGTCACCCGGACGGCCGTCGTCCAGCCGGGTCTGGTCCTGGACCGTCTTCAGGAGGCCGCCGCCCCGCACGGTCTGCGGTTCGGCCCGGACCCCTCCACGCACAGCCGCTGCACGCTCGGCGGAATGATCGGCAACAACTCGTGCGGCGCGCACAGCGTGGCCTGGGGCACCACGGCGGACAGCGTCCTGGAGCTGGACGTGCTCACCGCGCGAGGCGGCCGGCTGCGGCCGGGGCAGGACTGGGCGGGGGCACCGGAGGGCCTGCGCGAGCTGGTGGCCGGGGAGCTGGCCCGCCTGCGCACCGGTTTCCCCGACCTTCCCCGCCGTATCTCCGGGTACGCCCTGGACGCGCTGCTCCCCGAGAAGGGCGCCGACGTGGCCCGCGCCTTCTGCGGCAGCGAGGGCACGCTGGGGATCCTCACGGAGGCGACCGTCCGCCTCGTCGAGTCGCCCCGCGCGCGTGCGCTGGCGGTGCTCGGGTACGCCGACGAGAGCGCGGCGGCGGAGGCGGCGGCCGGGCTGCTGGCCGCCGCCCCGTTGACGGTGGAGGGCATGGCCGCCGACCTGGTGCGGTCCCCGGCCGGACTGCCGCGCGGCGGCGCCTGGCTGTTCGTGGAGACGGGCGGGGAGTCGGCCGCGCAGGCACGCGCGCGTGCGGAGGCGGTCGTCCGCGCGGCGGATGCCCTGGACGGGCTGGTCGTCACCGACCCGGCCGGGCAGCGCGCGCTCTGGCGCATCCGCGAGGACGCCTCCGGTACGGCGACCCGGATGCCGGACGGCAGCGAGGCGTGGCCCGGCTGGGAGGACTGCGCGGTGCCGCCGGCCCGACTGGGCGCCTACCTGCGGGACTTCAGAGGCCTGCTGTCCGCCCACGGCCTGCGGGGCACCCCGTACGGCCACTTCGGCGACGGCTGTATCCACGTCCGCATCGACTTCGACCTGCTCGGCGCGGCCGGCGTGGCCCGCTTCCGCCGCTTCTCGGAGGAGCTGGCCGACCTCGTCGTCGCCCACGGCGGCTCGCTCTCCGGCGAGCACGGGGACGGCCAGGCGAGGGCGGAACTGCTGCCGAGGATGTACGGCGCGGAGATGGTGGCGCTGTTCGAGAGGGCGAAGGGAATCTGGGACCCGGACGACCTCCTGAACCCCGGCATGCTGGTCAGGCCCGCGCCTCTGGACACGAACCTCCGCTTCGCCGTCCTCCCCCGCGAGCCGCTGCCGGTGGCCTTCGGCTACCCCTCCGACAACGGCGACTTCTCCGCGGCCGTCCGCCGCTGCGTGGGTGTCGCGAAGTGCCGTACGACCGAGGTGTCCGGCGCGTCCGTGATGTGCCCGTCGTTCCGGGCGACCGGCGAGGAGGAGCACTCGACGCGCGGCCGGGCCCGGCTGCTGCACGAGATGCTGGCGGGTGAACTGGTGACGGACGGCTGGCGGTCGACGGAGGTCCGGGACGCGCTGGACCTGTGTCTGTCCTGCAAGGGCTGCCGGTCGGACTGCCCGGTGGGGGTGGACATGGCGACGTACAAGGCGGAGTTCCTGCACCACCACTACGCGGGCCGCCGCCGTCCTCCGTCGCACTACAGCATGGGCCGGCTGCCGCGCTGGCTGCGCCTGGTGGCCCGCACCCGCACGGCGGGGCTGGTCAACGCGCTCGCCGCGGTACGCCCGCTGGCGGCGCTGGCCAAACGCGTCGGCGGCATCGCGCCGGAGCGGGGGATCCCGCGCCTGGCGAGGGAGCCGTTCAGCCGGTGGCTGCGGCGACGGCAGCGCAGGCGCCTGCGGGGCTGGATGGCGGACGCGCGGGTGGGACGCCGGCCGGACTTCCCGGCGCGGATGGTCTTCCTCTGGCCGGACACGTTCACGGAGCACCTGTCACCGTCGGTGGGCCGGGCGGCCGTACGGGTGCTGGAGGCGGCGGGCGTGGGCGTGGCGGAGCTCCCGACGCGGCCGTGGCGGGAACGGCGGTCGGCCGACGGTGAGGTGGAGAGCGTCGGCTTGTCCGCTCGCCGGCCCCGCCGGGCCTCCGGCGCGTGCTGCGGGCTGACGTACCTCTCGACGGGCCAACTCGACGAGGCGCGCGCGGTGTTGCGCCGCACCCTCGACCTCCTGGGCCCCTTCGTGCTGCCGGAACTGGCGGACGTGGAGGACCCGCCCCTCTTCGTCGTCCTGGAACCCAGCTGCGCGGCCGCCCTCCGCGCGGACCTGCCGGAACTCCTCCCGGACGACCCGCGCGCGGCCCGCCTGGCGGGGGCGGTGATCACCTTCGCGGAGGCCCTGGAACGCCTGGCCCCCGACTGGACCCCACCCCGCCTGAACCGCCGGGTCACCGGCCAGACCCACTGCCACCAGCACGCGGTACTGGGCGACACCGCCGACCGCCGTCTCCGCGAGGCCGCCGCCCTCACCGGCGACCTGGCCGGCGGCTGCTGCGGCCTGGCAGGCAACTTCGGCTTCGAGAAAGGCCACTTCGAGGTGTCGAGGGCGTGCGCGGAGGAGCAGCTGCTGCCGGCGGTGGCCGAGGCACCGCAGGACACGGTGATCCTGGCCGACGGCTTCTCCTGCCGCACCCAGCTGGAACAGCTGGCGGGGGTGCGGGGTAGGCACCTGGCGGAGGTACTGGCCGAGGGGCTGGAACCGGAAGGGGACGGGAAGTGATCGTGCACGAGGCGGAATTGAACCGGGTGGCGGTCCTCTCCGACATCCACGGGGTGTTGCCGGCCCTGGAGGCGGTCCTCGCGGAGCCGGACGTGTGCACGGCCGACCGCATCGTCCTCACCGGCGACATCACGGCGGGCCCGCAACCGGCCCAGGTGATCGAGGCGTTGCGCGAGCTGGGCGACCGGGTGCTGTGGGTGTCGGGAAACGCGGACCGGGAGCTGGTGGAGTACCGCAGGGGCGAACGCACCGAAATCCCCGACCCGATCGGCCCGTTCGCGGCGAACGCGCTCACCGCCGAACAGGTCGACTTCCTCACCGCGCTCCCCAGGACGGCCACCCTCACGATCCGAGGCCTGGGCCGGGTCCTGTTCTGCCACGCGACGCCCCGCGACGACGAGGAGATCGTCCTGGTCGACTCCTCGCCGGACCGCTGGGCGGAGGTGCTCACCGGCATCGACCCCGCCGTCACCACCGTCGTCTGCGGCCACACCCACATGCCGTACACACGCCTCGCCCACGGCCGCCTGGTCGTCAACCCCGGCAGCGTGGGCATGCCCTACGGCCGTCCGGGCGCCCACTGGTGCCTCCTGGGCCCCGGCACCGACCTGCGTGTGACGTCGTACGACATCCCGGCGGCGGTGGCCCGGCTCCGCGCCGAGTGCGCGTACCCGGACATCGCGGAGTGGGCGGACTGCTACCTCAACTCCCGGGTGACCGACACGGAGGCGCTGACGGTGTTCGGGCCGGGTGACGGGAGGGCGGCGGCCACCGGGGCTCCGTAGCGGGGCGCGGCGGGGGGTGGTCGGGCCGTTCGTGCTGGCGAGGGCGGGCGCGGGCGGGGGTGGCCGTGCCGGAGCGAGCGGGCGCCGGGGCTGCCGGGTCGTTCGTGCCGGAGCGGTGGTGGGGGTTTGCGCGACACGCGGTTCCTGGGCGGCGTGGGGAAAGCGGCCGCCCGGGGTGCGTCTGTTGTCCTTGACGGAAATGACCGGTTTCGCAGTCCGAGGAGTTCTCCGCCGATGACAGCAGCCCTTCGCCTTCGGACGATCACCCGTGCCGAACACCTCGCCTTCGTCGGCTCCCGGCCGTCCGTCAGCCATATGCAGGTGCCGTCCTGGGGGGACGTGAAGCCCGACTGGCGGGCGGAGAGTCTCGGCTGGTGCGACGGGGAAGGGCGGATCGTCGGGGCCGGGCTGGTGTTGTTGCGGGCGTTGCCCAAGGTGAAGCGGTATCTCGCCTATCTGCCGGAGGGGCCCGTCATCGACTGGCACGACCCGGCGCTGGAGCGCTGGCTCGATCCGCTGCTCGCGTACCTGAAGGGGCGCGGGGCCTTCACGGTGAAGATGGGGCCGCCGGTCGTCGTACGACGGTGGAGCGCGGAGGCGGTGAAGGAGGCGATCGCCGACCCCGCCGCCCGGCGGCTGCGGGACGCCGAGGCGACCTCGGAGGAACCCCGTGCCCTCGAACTCGCCGACCGGCTGCGCCGGACGGGATGGCGGCAGGCGGCGGCCGGCGGGGAGGAGGGGTTCGCGGCCGGGCAGCCCCGGTACGTGTTCCAGGTGCCGTTCGCCGGGCGGCCGTTGGAGGACATCCGGAGCGGGCTCAACCAGCAGTGGCGGCGCAACGTGAAGAAGGCCGAGAAGGCGGGGGTCAAGGTGGTCCGCGGCGGCTACGAGGACCTGCCCGCCTTCTACACCCTCTACGCCGAGACCGCCGAACGCGACCGCTTCATCCCGCGCCCCCTCCCCTACTTCCAGCGCATGTGGACCGCCCTCACCACGGAACACCCCGACCGTATGCGCCTCTACCTCGCCCACCACGAGGGCGAGGTCCTCGCCGCCGCGACCATGCTCACCGTCGGCCGGCACGTCTGGTACTCCTACGGCGCCTCCACCAGCCGCAGGCGCGAGGTCCAGCCCAACAACGCCATCCAGTGGCGGATGATGAGCGACGCCCACGAACTCGGCGCCTCCGTATACGACTTCAGGGGCATCACCGACACCCTGGAGGAGTCCGACCACCTGCTGGGGCTGCTCCGCTTCAAGGTCGGCACCGGCGGCGAGGCCGTCGAGTACCTGGGGGAGTGGGACTTCCCCCTCAACAAGCTGCTCCACAAGGCGTTCGACTTGTACCTGGCCCGCCGCGCTTCATAAGCCGGCTCTCAGGTTCATAAGAGAACTCTCAGGTTCGGGGTCGTTATACAGCTGTTACCCAGGTATTCACAGCACCTGTTTGCCGTTCGCAAGCCGACTTTGCTGTTCCTTGAGATCCGGGCCGTGTAAGTTCATCGGTGTCGGGCGGCGGGGATTGCCGAGGATGACGATCCGAAATCTCCGTACGTTGCCCAAGAGAATTCTCGTACCATCCCGCACCACTTGCACCTCGAACTCTCAAGGAGTCGGAATGAGCCTCAAGAAGCTCGCCCCGCTGCCCCCCAAGCCCAAGAAGCAGCTGCCCCCGCCGCCCCCGCCGAAGCCGAAGAAGAAGGCCCACAAGCCGCTTCCGAAGCCGATCCCCGGCCAGGACAACTGAGTCAGCCGTAAAGAGGACCGACGGTTCGCCGTCGGTCCTTTTTCACTCCTGAATTCCCGTAATTCCAGCGTCGGAGAGCGGAGGTAGTGAGAAATGCGCGCAAAGGAGAGTGCAGGCACGGAATACGAGTACGAAGTCGACACCTCGAAATACGAGGACGGCGACGAGTACGACGGGGACCAGTACGACGGGGACGACGAGGACGACGAGTACGCACCCGTCATCCCGGCCCGCACCGCCTTCCGCCGCTTCTGGCCGCTGACCCGGGGCCTGCGCGGCTGGCTGGTGATCGTCTGGGTGTGCACGGTGATCGCCGCGCTCGCCGAGACCGAGGCCATCCTGCTCTTCAGCGACCTCACCGACCACGCCCTGCAGAAGGGTTCGCTCAGCGCCTTCTGGAGCCCGGCCGGCCAGTGGCTGGGCATCGCGATCGTCGGCGCGATCGTCGCGTACGCCGGGAACTCCATCGCCGCCTGGGTCACCGAACGCTTCGTCATGCGGCTGCGCGAGCACGTCTTCGACCACGTCCAGCAGCTGCCCCCGCACTTCTTCCAGCGCCACCGCCAGGGCGACCTGCTCTCCCGCCTGACCAGCGACGTCGAGGCCATCGAGACCATGGTGGTGTCCGGGCTCGTCGGCGCCGCGTCGGCCCTGTTCAGCGCCCTGTTCTACGCGGCCGCCGCGTTCTGGCTGCGCTGGGACCTGGCCGCCGCCACCTTCGTCCTCGCCCCGCTGTTCTGGCTGGCCGCCCGCCGCTTCTCCGGCTCCATCAAGGACGTGTCCAGGGAGGGCCGGGTCGCCGACGGCGCGATCACCTCCGTGGTCGAGGAGTCCCTCGGCAACATCGTGCTGACCCAGGCGTACGACCGCCGTGACGCCGAGCGCCGCCGCCTGCACGAGGAGGCGAGCGCCTGGTTCCGCGCCTCCGTCCGCTCCACCCGCCTCAACGAGGCCTACGAGCAGCTCGTCCAGGTCATCGAGACGATCTGCGTCCTCGCGGTGATCGGCATCGGCGCCTGGGAGATCTCCACCGGCCGGATGACCCTCGGCCAGCTCCTCGCCTTCTCCGCCTTCCTCGGCTACCTCTACCCGCCCGTGCGCGGCCTCGCCCAGCTCGGCCTCACCGTCACCGCCGCCACGGCCGGCGCGGAACGGCTGATCGAGATCCTCGACGTCCGGCCGTCGGTCGCCGACCCCCGCCGCGGCACCGGCACGGACACCGGCCGCCCCGACGGCACCGTCGAACTCCGCGACGTCGGCTTCCGGTACCCCGGCGCCGACCAGGCCGCCCTGGAGGGCCTCTCCTTCACGGTCAGCCCCGGCGAACTCGTGATCATCACCGGGCCCAGCGGCGCCGGCAAGTCCACCGTCTCCAAGATGCTGCTCCGGTTCTACGACCCCGACAGCGGCGAGATCCTCCTCGACGGCGTCCCGATCCGCGACTTCCCGCTGGCCCGCCTGCGCGAGTACGTCACTCTCCTCCCCCAGGAGACCCTCGTCCTGCACGACACCGTGCGCGCCAACATCGCCTGCGGCCGCCCCGGCGCCAGCGAGCAGGCCATCGAGGAGGCCGCCAGGGCCGCCGACGCGCACGACTTCATCGTCCGGCTCCCCGACGGCTACGACACCAGGGTCGACCCCAACTCGGCCCGGCTCTCCGGCGGCCAGCTCCAGCGCCTGGCCATCGCCCGCGCGATCCTGCGCGACGCCCCCGTGCTGGTCCTCGACGAGCCGACCACCGGCCTGGACGCGATGGCCGCGCGCCGCGTCGTCAAGCCGCTGCGGCGCCTGATGGCCGGCCGCACGACCATCATGATCACCCACGACCTGAACCTCGCCCCCGACGCCGACCGCATCCTCGTCGTCGACCGCGGCCGCATCGTCGAGACCGGCCGCCACGACGAACTCCTCGCCCGCGGCGGCTCCTACTCCCGGCTGCACCGCTCCCAGAACAACGCGGTGATGGACACCGGTGAACTGCGGCTGCCGCTGTTCATGGACCAGGGCACACCGGCCGAGCCCGTCGCGGTGCCCCAAACCTCCTACGCGGGGGCGCAGGGCGGCGAGTACGTCCACCAGCAGCCGTACGGGAACATGTACGACTACGACGTGTACGCGGCGGCGGGGCTGTGGCCGCAGCCCGTGTACGACGCCTACACCGGGCCGGCCATGGAGCCCGACTACGGGGCGAACGTACCCACCACGCTCCCCGACGGCCGGCCTCTGTTCCGTGACGAGGAGCCGTGGCCGGGCATCTGAGCCCGCGGGTGCTGAATGCCTGTCAAAAGCATCCTGTTACACACCTATTGCACAAAGAATCTTCAAGGGTTCTCCATTCGATTTGTACGCTGCGTAGATCCGTGGCCCGGCGGGGCGAGACCCCGGCGGGCCTCTCGCGATCCCAGGGGATTCACATGCGCATACGCGTCGCGGCCACTGTTCTCTCCGGCGCGGTCGTTCTGTCCGCGCTCGCTGTTCCGGTGGCCGCTCAGGCGGCGGAACGTTCCGGCGCGCAGGACGGACTCGGCTCCTTCTCCGCCAAGACCGTCCAGCCGAAGGACGCAGAGGGGAACATCAAGTTCTCGAAGGGCGTCGTCAACGGCGGCAAGGACATCGTCCTCGGCACCACCACGAAGAAGGCCGTCACCGCCACCTACACCGCCACCAGCTCCAGCGGCGTCGCGCTCACAGTGGCCTACCTCTGGCAGGGCACCGACCCCTCCAATGACCTCACCGGCGAACTGGACATCGACGACGACCCCATCTGCACAGAGTCGACCACCCAGACCGGCGTCTACAGCTGCAAGGCCGTCTTCAACATCAACGCTGCCAAAGACCTGAAGAACAACGGCGTCGCCGGAACCTGGAAGTTCGCCCTCGGCGGCTGGGACCTCTACGCCAACGCCAGCTTCGACGACAACGTCGCCACCACCAAGATCAAGAAGGCGTCCCAGCTGACCGCCGACGCCACCCCGGAGCCCGTGAAGAAGGGCAAGACCATCACCGTCACCGGCAAGCTGACGCGCGCCAACTGGAACACCGGGACGTACGGCGGCTACGCGAGCCAGAAGGTGGAGCTGCAGTTCCGTAAGAAGGGCAGCACCACCTACACCAACGTCAAGGCCATCACCGCCGGCACCGGCGGCGCGCTCAAGACCACCACCAAGGCCACGGTCGACGGCTACTACCGCTTCTCCTTCGCGACCAACGCCACCACCGGCGCCTCGACGGCCACGGGTGACTACGTCGACGTGAAGTAACCCGAAGATTCGTTTCACCACCGTTCGGCCTCGCCCCTGCCAGGAATGAGGCCGAACGGTATGGATCGACAAATTCCCGGAGGGTGACCATGACGGCGGAGTTCGGGCTCTCCTGGCTGTCCATGCAGTGCGACGGCATGGACCTGACCATGACCGTGGCGGAACTGGACTGCCTCGTGGAAAGCAGCAGCAAGAGCGCCCTGCTCATGATCGCCGCCCGTTCGGTGACCGACGTTCCCGCGCCGCGCCACACCCTGCTCGGCCGGGACGTACGACGCCTGCTGGAGTCACCCCTCGACGACGCGGTGCTGCGCACGGTGTGGGTCGGCGGCGCGGACCATGCCTTCGATCCCCGATGGGACGAGGAGAGCATGCGGGACTGGCCGGCCGGGATCGAGGCGGCCTGGCTGGACGCCGAACGGCTGACGGACCCGGGTTTCCTCCCGCCTTCGTCGGCGCCGGCGTCTGATCCAGGTCTGCGCGCGGCGGTGCTGGAAGTCATCGACGGCGTGGCGGCCCGGCTGGCGGCCGCGACGCAGAACCGCGTCTGGCCTCCCAAGCTCCCCGGCTTGGTGCCCGCTCTGGCCGAGGTGGTCGAGAAGGTCGACGCGGACCTGGGTTTCCGGCTCTTTCTGCGGGTGCTGAAGTCCTCGGCCCTGCCCATCGGCCCGCGTGAGCACCAGGCGTTCCTCGCGGTCGGCGAACGGTTCGGCTACCCGGACCTGGTCGAGGAAGGCTATCTCCACGTTGTCCCGGCCGTGACATAGCGCAGTCGACATCTCACCGTCCAGGACAGCTCCATAAGGGGTTCACGCGCCTGCCTGAGTCCACTACCCTGGACTGGTTAGTGCATCGTAATGAACGACGAATCCCATGGACCGCCCGTGACCACCCCCAGCACCTCACAGCCGACGTCGACGCCCACGGTCACTTCGGTGGCCGCGCCTGCCGCCACCGGCGCTCCGGGCCGGCTCGGCTCGCTCGGGCCCGTCGGGCTGGTCCTGGCCGGCGGGATCTCCGTGCAGTTCGGCGGTGCCCTGGCGGTGACCCTGATGCCCAGGGCGGGTGCGCTCGGCGTGGTGACCCTGCGGCTGCTCGCGGCCGCGGTGATCCTGCTTGTCGTCTGCCGGCCACGGCTGCGCGGCCACTCCCGCAGCGACTGGGGCACGGTGATCGTCTTCGGTATCACCATGGGCGCGATGAACGGCCTCTTCTACGAGGCCGTCGACCGCATCCCGCTGGGCCTCGCCGTCACCCTCGAAGTGCTCGGACCGCTCGCCCTGTCCGTACTGGCCTCCCGGCGCCTGATCAACGCCCTCTGGGCGGGACTCGCGCTGGGCGGTGTGTTCCTGCTCGGCGGCGGAGACTTCAGCGGCCTCGACCCCGTGGGTGTCGGCCTGGCCCTGGGCGCCGGTGCCATGTGGGCCACCTACATCATCTTCAGCGCCCGCACCGGCCGCCGTTTCCCGCAGGCCGACGGTCTGGCCCTGGCCATGGCGGTCGCGGCTCTGTTGTTCCTCCCGCTGGGCATCGCCGGAGCCGGCAGCAGGCTCCTGGACCCGACCACCGTCGCCCTGGGGTCGTCGGTCGCGGTCCTCTCCTCGGTCCTGCCCTACACCCTCGAACTCCTCGCCCTGCGCCGCCTTCCGGCCCACACCTTCGCCGTCCTCATGAGCCTGGAACCTGCCATCGCCGCCACCGCCGGCTTCCTCGTCCTCGGCCAGGCCCTGTCGGCCACCCAGGCGGCCGCCGTCGCCCTCGTCATCGCGGCGAGCATCGGCGCGGTCCGCTCCCAGGTGGGACGACGCCGGCAGGCGGCGGCCGGTGCGCAGCCGGACCCGGTGGCCGTGGCCCAGCCGGAGCCCGTCGTCGGCGCTCAGCCGGAGGGGAACGGCAGCGCGTCCTGATAGCCGTTCGAGGGTCGCTGGATCTTCTTCACGTTTGGGCGTCCAGCGTGACCGGCGCGGACTTCGTACGAGGCACACCGTCTGCCAGGCCTGCAACGCGGCGTTGCTCACGCCCTGGCCGAGGAGGAAGAGGCCGGTACCGGGGAGGACGGCGGCGGCCATGAGGAGGAGGGGCCGGTAACGGGGAGTTGACGCGAGGGTGTGCCCGCGACCTCCTCGGCAGTCGTACGACCGCTTGCCGTGGGCTCCACGACGATCGTCGCGTTCGCCCCCGCGCCGAGTTCGTCTGTCCTCCGCATACGGGCGTCGGTGCCGCGACGGGTCGTCCCAAGGAATGCCCCCCGGAATGCCCCAGGAATGGCCGCGGATGCCGCAGGAAGGGCCGCGCATGTCCCCGGGCAACCCCGGGATCGCCCCGGGGAGGCTCCTGCTCCCGGGCACGGGCGCAAATTCATGCAAGCGTGCTTGATTGTTTCTCGGGTCGCTGCCATGCTCCTCCCCATGTCCGATCCGACGCCCGTCATCGACGACCTGCGTGAGGAGAGTGCGGAACTCGACCGGCTGGTAGCCGAGTTGGGAGCCGAGCAGTGGGCTCTCGCCACCCCCGCGCCCCGCTGGACCGTCGCCCACCAGATCGCGCACCTCGCCTGGACCGACCACTCCTCGCTGCTGGCCGTGACCGATCAGGACGCCTTCGCCCGCGAGGTCGAGAAGGCGCTGGCCCAGCCCGGCGACTTCGTGGACAACGGGGCCGAGGAAAGCGCGGCCAGGCCCCCCGCACAGTTGCTGGCGGACTGGCGGGCCGGGCGCGAGGCCCTGGACCAGGCACTGCGCGCGGCGCCGGTCCGGGCGCGTTTCCCCTGGTACGGCCCCCCTATGTCGGTCGCCTCCATGGCCACCGCCCGGCTGATGGAGACCTGGGCGCACGGCCTGGACATCGCCGACGCGCTGGGCGTGACCCGCACGCCCACCGACCGGCTCCGGCACATCGCCCGCCTCGGCGTCCGCACCCGCGACTTCGCCTTCGGCGTGCACGGACAGCCCGTGCCCTTCGAGGAGTTCCGCGTCGAACTGACCGCCCCCTCCGGCGAGCTGTGGACATACGGCCCCGAGGACGCCGACGACCGGGTCACCGGCCCTGCCCTCGACTTCTGCCTCCTGGTCACCCAGCGCGCCCACCGCACCGACCTCGCCGTGCGGGCCGTCGGCGCCGACGCCGACCGCTGGCTCGACATCGCCCAGGCATTCGCGGGGCCGCCCGGCCCCGGCCGCACCCCGAAGGGCGGTGCCGCGTGACCCTGCGGATAGGCAACGCCTCCGGCTTCTACGGCGACCGTTTCGACGCCCTGCGCGAGATGCTCACCGGCGGCGAACTCGACGTCCTCACCGGCGACTACCTCGCCGAGCTGACCATGCTCATCCTGGGCCGCGACCGGCTGAAGGACCCCGGCGCCGGATACGCCCGCACCTTCCTCCGCCAGCTGGAGGACTGCCTGGGCCTCGCCCACGAACGCGGCGTACGGATCGTCACCAACGCCGGCGGCCTCAACCCGGCCGGACTCGCCGACGCGGTACGGACGTTGGCCGACCGGCTCGGCATACCTGTGCGCGTCGCACATGTGGAGGGCGACGACCTCACCGCCGCCCACCCCGGCAGCCTCGCCGCCCACGCCTACCTCGGCGGCTTCGGGATCGCCGAGTGCCTGCGGGCCGGCGCCGACATCGTGGTCACCGGCCGGGTCACCGACGCCGCCCTCGTCACCGGACCCGCCGCCGCCCACTTCGGCTGGCAGCCGGGGGAGTACGACCGGCTCGCGGGCGCCGTCGTCGCCGGACACGTCCTGGAGTGCGGAACCCAGGCCACCGGCGGCAACTACGCCTTCTTCGCCGAAGCAGCAGCCGCAGCCGCAGTGGGGGCCGGCCGGGACCTGCGGCGGCCCGGCTTCCCGCTCGCCGAACTCCACGAGGACGGCGGCTGCGTCATCACCAAGCACCCCGGCACCGGCGGCTTCGTCGACGTCGGCACGGTGACCGCCCAGCTCCTGTACGAGACCGGCGGCGCCCGGTACGCGGGCCCCGACGTCACCGCCCGCCTCGACACCGTACGGCTGAGCCAGGACGGCCCGGACCGGGTACGGATCGAGGGCGTGCGGGGCGAGGCACCGCCCCCGACCCTCAAGGTCGGCCGCAACCGCCTGGGCGGCTTCCGCAACGAGGTCGTCTTCGTCCTCACCGGCCTCGACATCGAGGCCAAGGCGGCACTGGTACGCGAGCAGATGACCGACGCCCTCGCCAAGTCGCCCCCGCAGGAGGTGCGATGGGAGCTGGTGCGCACCGACCGGGCCGACGCGGACACCGAGGAGACGGCCAGCGCGCTGCTCCGGCTCGTCGTACGGGACCGGGACCAGGAGGCCGTCGGGCGGGCGCTGAGCGGAGCCGCCGTGGAGCTGGCGCTCGCCAGCTACCCCGGCTTCCATGTGCTCGCGCCACCTGGGAAGGGCGCGCCCTATGGGGTCTTCGAGGATGTGTACGTCCCCCAGGGCGAGGTGCCTCATATGGCCATCCTCCATGACGGGCGACGGATCCCTGTGCCGCCGGCCCAGGACACCCTCGTACTCCAGGATCTGCCCGAACCGCCGCTGCCCGAGCCGCTCCCGGCCGGTCCCACCCGGCGGGCGCCCCTCGGGCTGGTGGCCGGGGCCCGCAGCGGCGACAAGGGCGGGAACGCCAACGTCGGCGTCTGGGTGCGCTCGGACGAGGCCTGGCGCTGGCTCGCGCACACCCTGACCGTCGACACCTTCCGGCACCTCATACCCGAGAGCCGCGAGTTGACCGTCACCCGGCACCTCCTGCCCGACCTCCGCGCCGTCAACTTCACCGTCGAAGGCATCCTCGGCCGGGGTGTGGCCGCCCAACACCGTTTCGACCCCCAGGCCAAGGCCCTCGGCGAATGGCTTCGCTCCCGCCACCTGGAGATCCCGGAGGCCCTGCTGTGACGGTCATCGAGACCACGCTCGACACCCGCGACCCCGACTACCGGGCGAACCGCGACACCATGCTCGCCAAGCTCACCGACCTGGAGGCCGAGCACGCCAAGGCACTCGCGGGTGGTGGCGAGAAGTACGTCGCCCGGCACCGCAAGCGCGGCAAACTCCTCGCCCGCGAGCGCGTCGAGCTCCTCCTCGACCCCGACACGCCCTTCCTGGAGCTGTCGCCGCTGGCCGCCTGGGGCAGCGACTACGCCGTCGGCGCCTCGCTCGTCACCGGGATCGGCGTCGTCGAGGGCGTGGAGTGCCTGATCACCGCCAACGACCCGACCGTGCGCGGCGGCGCCAGCAACCCCTGGTCGCTGAAGAAGGCCCTGCGCGCCAACGACATCGCCCTCGCCAACCGGCTGCCCTGCATCAGCCTGGTCGAGTCGGGAGGTGCCGATCTGCCGTCCCAGAAGGAGATCTTCATCCCCGGAGGCGCCATCTTCCGGGACCTCACCCGGCTCTCGGCCGCCGGCATCCCCACCATCGCGGTCGTCTTCGGCAACTCCACGGCAGGCGGCGCCTACATCCCCGGCATGTCCGACCACGTGATCATGGTCAAGGAGCGCGCGAAGGTCTTCCTCGGCGGACCGCCCCTGGTGAAGATGGCCACCGGCGAGGAGAGCGACGACGAGTCCCTGGGCGGCGCGGAGATGCACGCGCGCGTGTCGGGTCTCGCCGACTACTTCGCCGTCGACGAACCGGACGCCCTGCGCCAGGCACGCCGCGTGGTCGCCCGTCTCAACCACCGCAAGGCGCACCAGGATCCGGGGCCGGCCGAGCCCCCCAAGTACGCCGCCGACGAACTCCTCGGCATCGTCCCCGGCGACCTCAAGATCCCCTTCGATCCACGCGAGGTGATCGCCCGGCTCGTCGACGCCTCCGACTTCGACGAGTTCAAGCCGCTGTACGGGACCAGCCTGACGACGGGCTGGGCCACCCTGCACGGCTATCCCGTGGGGGTGCTCGCGAACGCCCAGGGCGTCCTGTTCTCCGCGGAGTCGCAGAAGGCGGCCCAGTTCATCCAGCTCGCCAACCAGCGCGACATCCCGCTCCTGTTCCTGCACAACACCACCGGCTACATGGTCGGCAAGGAGTACGAGCAGGGCGGCATCATCAAGCACGGCGCGATGATGATCAACGCGGTGAGCAACAGCCGTGTCCCGCACATCTCCGTCCTCATGGGCGCCTCCTACGGCGCCGGCCACTACGGCATGTGCGGGCGCGCCTACGACCCCCGTTTCCTGTTCGCCTGGCCCAGCGCCAAGTCCGCCGTCATGGGCCCGCAGCAGCTCGCCGGCGTGCTCTCGATCGTCGCCCGCCAGTCGGCCGCCGCGAAGGGACAGCCGTACGACGAGGACGGCGACGCCGCCCTGCGCGCCATGGTCGAGCAGCAGATCGAGTCCGAGTCGCTGCCGATGTTCCTGTCCGGGCGGCTGTACGACGACGGCGTCATCGACCCGCGCGACACCCGCACCGTCCTCGGCCTGTGCCTGTCCGCCATCCACACCGCCCCCTACGAGGGCGCGCGGGGCGGCTTCGGCGTCTTCCGGATGTGAGGGATCACATGATTTCGACTCTGCTGGTCGCCAACCGCGGCGAGATCGCCTGTCGGGTCTTCCGCACCTGCGCCGACCTCGGCATCCGGACCGTCGCCGTGCACTCGGACGCCGACGAGAACGCGCTCCACGCGCGCGTGGCCGACACCGCGGTACGACTGCCGGGCGCCACGCCCGCGGACACCTACCTGCGCGGCGACCTGGTGGTGAAGGCCGCCGTGAGCGCCGGCGCGGACGCCGTGCACCCCGGGTACGGCTTCCTCTCCGAGAACGTCGACTTCGCCCGCGCCGTCCTCGACGCCGGTCTGGTCTGGATCGGGCCGCCCCCGAAGGCGATCGAGGCGATGGCGTCCAAGACGCGCGCCAAGGAGCTGATGGGGATCGCGCCGCTCGGCGAGGTCACCGAGTCCGACCTGCCGGTGCTGGTGAAGGCGGCCGCGGGCGGCGGGGGGCGCGGGATGCGCATCGTGCGCCGCCTTGAGGAGCTGAGCGCCGCGTTGGACGGCGCGCGTGCCGAGGCCGCGAGCGCCTTCGGTGACGGCGAGGTCTTCGTCGAGCCGTACATCGAACGCGGCCGCCATGTGGAGGTGCAGATCCTCGCCGACGCGCACGGCACGGTGTGGCCGTTGGGCACCCGCGACTGCTCACTCCAGCGCAGGCACCAGAAGGTGATCGAGGAAGCGCCGGCGCCCGGGCTCCCCGAAGGGCTCACGAAGGAGCTGTACGCGCTGGCCGTGCGCGCCGCGCGCGCCGTCTCCTATGTCGGCGCGGGCACCGTCGAGTTCCTCGTCGCCGACGGAAAGGCGCACTTCCTGGAGATGAACACCCGCCTCCAGGTGGAACACCCGGTCACCGAGGCCGTCTTCGGTATCGACCTGGTCGCCGAACAGATCCGCGTCGCCGAGGGCCACGCCCTTCCGCTCGAAGCCCCGCGCGCGCACGGTCACGCGATCGAGGCCCGCCTCTACGCCGAGGACCCCGCCCACGACTGGGCCCCGCAGACCGGAACCCTGCACCGCCTCGCCGTCCCCGGCAGCGTCCGCCTGGACACCGGCTACACCGACGGCGACGAGATCGGCGTCCACTACGACGCGATGCTCGCGAAAGCGGTCGCGCACGCTCCCACGCGTACGGAAGCGCTGCGCAAGCTGGCGCACGCGCTCGACAACACCACCCTGCACGGCCCCGTCACCAACCGCGACCTCCTCGTCCGCTCCCTGCGCCACGAGGAGTTCACCGCCGCCCGCATGGACACCGGCTTCTACGACCGCCACCTCACCACCCTCACGGCGCCCGCCGCCGACCCGCACGCCCCCCTCGCGGCCGCCCTGGCCGACGCCCATGGCCGCTCCCGCTTCGGCGGCTGGCGCAACGTCTCCTCCCAGCCGCAGACCAAGCGCTACCTGATGGCGGGCGAGGAACACGAGGTCCACTACCGGCACGCGCGCGAGGGCCTCACGGCAGAGGGCGTGCGGGTCGTGCACGCGGGCGCGCGTCTGGTCGTACTCGACATCGACGGCGTACACCGGAAGTTCGAGGTGTCCCGGTACGGCGACCAGGTCCACGTCAACAACACCGCCCTCACCGCACTCCCGCGCTTCCCCGACCCGAAGGCCCAGCTGGCGCCCGGTTCGCTTCTGGCGCCGATGCCGGGGACGGTCGTCCGGATGGCGGAGGGCTTGGAGGAGGGGGCGACGGTAGAGGCCGGCCAGCCCCTGTTGTGGCTTGAGGCGATGAAGATGCAGCACCAGATCACAGCCCCGGTCGCCGGCACGCTGAGCGAACTGCGGGTCGTGGTCGGCCAACAGGTGGAGCCCGGCTCTCTACTGGCGGTGGTGCAAGCGCCCCTTTAGGGGCGCGGGGCGGTATTCGATATGCGGCTACCGCCGCGTGAGCGCGACCAGCCACCGACAACCCGCACGCGAAGGAGCCACCGTGACCCCCCAAATCGAATCCGACGAGCACAAGGCACTCCGCGAAGCGGTGGCCACCCTCGGCAAGAAGTACGGCCGCGACTACATCACCCGCACCATCGCGGAGGGCCGCGCCCCCGCCGAACTTTGGCAGGAGGCCGGAAAACTCGGCTACCTCGGCGTCAACCTCCCGGAGGAACACGGCGGCGGAGGCGGCGGCATCACCGAACTCTCCATCGTGCTCGAAGAACTCGGCGCCGCGGGCTCCCCGCTCCTCATGCTGGTGGTCTCACCCGCGATCTGCGGCACGGTGATCGCCCGCTTCGGCACCGAGGAACAGAAGCGGACCTGGCTGCCCGCACTCTCCGACGGTTCCCGCCTCATGGCCTTCGGCATCACCGAACCCGACGCCGGCTCCAACTCCCACCGCATCACCACCACCGCCCGCCGCGACCCCGACACCGGCGACTGGCTGCTCACCGGCCGCAAGGTCTTCATCTCCGGCGTCGACATGGCCGACGCCGTCCTGATCGTCGGCCGTACCGAAGACGCTCGTACCGGACGTCTCAAGCCCTGCCTGTTCATCGTCCCGACCGACGCCGAGGGCTTCCACAAGCACCCCATCGACATGGAACTCAGCGCCGCCGAGAAGCAGTTCGAGCTGGTCCTCGACGACGTACGGCTGCCCGCCGACGCACTCGTCGGCGACGAGGACGCCGGCCTGCTGCAGCTCTTCGCCGGACTCAACCCGGAGCGGATCATGACGGCCGCCTTCGCGATCGGCATGGGACGCTACGCGCTGTCCAAGGCCGTCGAGTACGCGCGCGACCGCACCGTCTGGAAGACCCCCATCGGCGCGCACCAGGCCATCGCCCACCCCCTCGCCCAGGCGCACATCGAACTCGAACTCGCGCGCCTGATGATGCAGAAGGCGGCCCATCTCTACGACGCCGGGGACGACATCGGCGCAGGCGAGGCAGCCAACATGGCCAAGTACGCGGCGGGCGAGGCATGCGTGCGCGCCGTCGACCAGGCCGTGCACACCCTCGGCGGCAACGGACTCACCCGGGAATTCGGGCTCGCTTCGTTGATAACGGCCGCGCGTGTGGCTCGTATTGCTCCGGTGAGCAGGGAGATGATTCTCAACTACGTCTCCCACCAGACGCTTGGCCTTCCCAAGTCGTACTAGGCCACGCACTGGCACTGGCAGCCGCTTGGAGGAACCGTGTTCCGCAGCGAGTACGCAGACGTTCCACCCGTAGAACTCCCCATCCATGAGGCGGTGCTGGGCCGGGCCGCCGCGTTCGGTGACACGCCCGCCCTGATCGACGGCACCGACGGCACCACCCTCACCTACGAGCAACTGGACCGGTTCCACCGCAGGGTCGCGGCCGCACTCGCCGACGCGGG
The DNA here is from genome assembly GCF_055580905.1 of Streptomyces sp. NPDC031497. Lineage (NCBI taxonomy): Bacteria > Bacillati > Actinomycetota > Actinomycetes > Kitasatosporales > Streptomycetaceae > Streptomyces > Streptomyces sp. NPDC031497. The sequence continues at coordinate 325,249 of NZ_JBVIKO010000004.1, read as the reverse complement.
TGTCCGCAAGGGCGATGTGCTGGCCCTGCACAGCCCGAACACGGTCGCCTTCCCGACGGCGTTCTACGCGGCCACGCGCGCGGGTGCCTCCGTCACCACCGTGCACCCCCTCGCCACGCCCGAGGAGTTCGCCAAACAGCTCAGGGACTCCGCGGCCCGCTGGATCGTCACCGTCGCACCGCTGCTGGAGGCCGCTCGCCGGGCCGCCGAACTCGCCGGCGGCATAGCGGAGATATTCGTCTGCGACAGCGCCCCCGGACACCGCTCGCTGATCGACATGCTGGCCGGCGACGCCCCCGAACCACAGGTCGACATCGACCCCGCCGAGGACGTCGCCGCACTGCCGTACTCCTCCGGCACCACCGGCGTCCCCAAGGGCGTGATGCTCACCCACCGGCAGATCGCCACCAACCTGGCCCAACTGGAACCCGCCGTCCCCACCGGCCCCGGCGACCGCATCCTCGCCGTACTCCCCCTCTTCCACATCTACGGCCTCACCGCGCTCATGAACGCGCCCCTGCGGATGGGCGCCACCGTGGTCGTACTGCCCCGCTTCGACCTGCAGACCTTCCTCGCGGCAATCCAGAACCACCGCATCACCGGCCTGTACGTCGCCCCGCCGATCGTCCTCGCCCTCGCCAAGCACCCGCTGGTCGAGCAGTACGACCTGTCGTCCCTGAAGTACGTCATGAGCGCCGCCGCCCCTCTGGACGCCGGCCTGGCCGCCGCCTGCTCCGAGCGCCTCGGCCTGCCGCCCGTCGCGCAGGCCTACGGCATGACGGAGCTCTCGCCCGGCACCCACGTCGTCCCGCTCGACACCATGCACCAGGCACCGCCCGGTACCGTCGGCAAACTCATCGCCGGCACGGAGATGCGGATCGTCTCCCTCGACGACCCGCACAAGGACCTCGACATCGGCGAACCCGGCGAGATCCTCATCCGCGGCCCCCAGGTCATGAAGGGCTACCTCGGCCAGCCCGACGCCACCGCCGCGATGATCGACAGCGACGGCTGGCTGCACACCGGGGACGTCGGCCACGCCGACGCCGACGGCTGGCTGTTCGTCGTCGACCGGGTCAAGGAACTCATCAAGTACAAGGGCTTCCAGGTCGCCCCGGCCGAACTGGAGGCGCTTCTGCTCACCCACCCCGGCATCGCCGACGCCGCCGTGATCGGCGCCTACAACGAGGACGGCAACGAGATCCCGCACGCCTTCGTCGTCCGCCAGCCCACCGCCGCCGACCTCACCGAGAACGAGACCATGCTCTACGTCGCCGAACGCGTCGCACCCTACAAACGCGTCCGCAAGGTCACCTTCATCGCCGGCGTGCCCCGCGCGGCCTCCGGGAAGATACTCCGCCGCGAACTGCGCGCACTCGGCCGGACCGGGGAACCGGGGGAGCGGCCATGACGTTGATCGGACAGACAAGCGCGCGTGCCGTCGCCACCCTCAGCCTCGACTCCGCCCCTACCCGCAACGCCCTGTCCGCCGCCCTCGTCGCCGAACTCGCCGAGGCCCTCACCGACTGCGCCAAGGACCCCGACGTCCGCGCCGTCGTCCTCACCCACACCGGTACGACCTTCTGCGCCGGCGCCGACCTGCGCGACCCGCCCCACCCCGACGCCCTCGTCGGCCTCCTGCGCCAGATCGTCGAACTGCCCAGACCGGTCGTCGCCCGCGTCACCGGCCACGTCCGCGCCGGCGGCCTCGGCCTCCTCGCCGCCTGCGACATCGCGGCCGCCGCCACCGCGGCCACCTTCGCCTTCACCGAGGTACGCATCGGCGTCGCCCCCGCCGTCATCTCCCTGCCCCTCCTCCCGCGCACCGACCCCCGCGCCCTGGCCCGCTACTACCTCACCGGCGAACGCTTCGAAGCCCCCGAAGCCGTACGCCTCGGCCTTCTCACCACCACCGCCGACGACGTCGACACCGCCCTGGAACCCATCCTCGACGGCCTCCGCCGCTCCGCCCCCCAGGCCCTGACCGAGACGAAACAGCTGCTCACAGCTAGGGTGCTGGAAACATTCGACCGGGACGCGGCCACCCTGACCGCACTCTCGGCCCGGCTGTTCTCCTCCGACCAGGCCCGCGAGGGGATGACGGCCTTCCTCGAACGACGGGATGCGGCGTGGGTGGTGTGAGTACGGCCGGCGTGAACACGGCGGAACACGCGCGCGGACCTCAACAGGACCGCGCCCCCAAACAGGACCGCAGCCGGGCCACCCGGCAACGGCTCCTGGAAGCCGCCGTGGCCTGCCTCGCCGAACACGGCTGGGCAGGCTCCACTGTCGCCGTCGTCGCCGAACGCGCCGGCGTCTCCCGGGGCGCCGCCCAGCACCACTTCCGCACCCGCGAGGACCTCTTCACCGCCGCCGTCGAATACGTCGCCGAAGAACGCTCCACCGCTCTGCGCGCCCTGTTCCCGCAGGGCGCGGAGGGCGACCGCCGGGCCGTCGTCTCGGCCCTGGTCGACCTCTACACCGGCCCTCTCTTCCGCGCCGCCCTGCACCTCTGGGTCGCCGCCTCCAACGAGGAGCAGCTCCGCCCCCGGGTCACCGAACTGGAAGCCCGGGTGGGCCGCGAGACCCACCGCATCGCCGTGGACCTCCTGTCCGCCGACGAATCCCGCCCAGGCACCCGGGAAACCGTCCAGGGCCTCCTGGACATGGCCAGAGGCCTGGGCCTCGCCAACCTCCTGACGGACGACGGGACGAGGAGAGAACGAGTGGTGAGCCAGTGGGCGGCGTTGCTGGACGAGACCCTGGGCTGAGCGCCCCTCCGGGCGGCGACTCCGCCGGCCGCCTCCGGCTCGGTCAGCTGCCGACGGCGGCGTCCCCGCGGAACGCTCCGGCCACCACGGGGACCAGCCGCCGCTCGATCTGCTCGGCGGACATGGCGGCCAGCTCGGTGCCGATGGGTGCCAGCGCGAGCCAGTTCAGCAGGCCGGCCGCGCAGCGCGTACGGAAGTTCAGTTCCTGCTCGTCCACTCCGGGAAGGTTCGGTGCCAGCACCCGGACGGCGCCCCGGCGGCTCTGGTCGAACTTGCCGTTCAGCCGCTCCCATCCCTGGGGCGGATCGATGCCGACCCGCGCCACGGTCCGCATCACAGCCAGGTCCTGACCGCCGGCCGCCAGTGCGCGCACCATCGGCCGTGCGAAGGCCGTCGCCACCTCGTGGAGCGTCGCGGTGGAGGCGAGGGAATCCAGTTCCAGGATCTTCTCGTCCAGATACCGTTCCAGCGCGTGCTCGATCGCGGAGTCGCACAGCGCCTTCAGCGACCCGTAGTGGTAGCTCACCGCGGCGACGTTGGCTCCGGCGCGATCGGTGATCTCGCGGAGCGTCACGCCCTCCTGGCCTCGCTGCGAGAGCAACTCCAGGGCGGCCGTCTGCAGGCCGTCCCGCGTGCGCTGCCCGGCCTCCCGGCGTAGGTCCGTCTTCTCCACCCGTGTCATGCAATGTACTCAATCATATGCTTGAGTACATTGTCAACGACCGTGTCGCGCGACCATGGAATTCAAACAGTGGCTTGACAGCCTGTACGGCCGTTCATAAGGTTAAGCGAGCGTTTGAATTACTAAGGACGCGACCGAGACCGTTGCGACGGATCTCGAATCCTGAGTACCTGACCTGGAGGAACACGACATGAAGCTGCTCAGCCGGAAGTCGATCACCGCCGCGACCGCGATAGCTGTCCTGGGTGGTCTTTCCATCGCCGCCGTGCCGTCACAGGCCGCGAGCCCCGCACACGACAAGGCAGCGGTCCACAGCACCACGGCCGCCCCGACCCTGACCGCACGCCAGCTGGCGAAGCTGCCGCTCACCGACCGCCACCTGACCAAGCACGAGAAGGCCAACCTCGCGGTCGTCCTGCGCGACTACTACGTGGCGGACGGCAGCCACATCGACGTCCCGACGTTCGTCAACAGCTTCACCAAGGACGGCGTCTTCAACGACATGGTCGCCGGCCAGGCCTATCGGGGGGAGAAGCTCGGCAACGTCCTGCCCTACATGAAGAGCCTCTTCTCCGACGTGCACCGTGACCTCAAGCGCATCACCGTGAACGGCGACGTGGTCAGCATCGAGCTGTCGATCGACGGCACGTTCGACGGTCAGCTCCAGACGCCGGCGGGCGTCCTCAAGGGGAACGGCAACAAGGTCGCCGCGCCGACCGCCGACTTCTGGTACCTGAAGAACGGCAAGGTCAAGATGTTCAACTGCTTCGTGGGGTACTCGAAGATGTACTCCGACATGGGCGTGGACTTCGACTGGGCCTCCGCCGTCAACAAGCACTGAAACCCGCTCGTCCGGCGGGTGATGCCCGGCGCCACCGGCCGCGCATCACCCGCCGAGCCCGACCGCCGGCACGCCCGCGCAGGCCGGGCCGTGCGGCTCCTGGGGGCGAGGCGCGGTCACCGGTCGGAGTACCTCACGACCTGGCCGGCGATCCGGCCCTAGCGGGCGATGTCCCCGTACCCCTCGATGTCCTGAGGCCCCCGCACACCCGGCCCCACATACTCCGCCGACGGCCGCACCAACCGCCCCGTCCGCTTCTGCTCGAGAATGTGCGCCGACCACCCAGCGGTGCGCGCACACGTGAACATCGACGTGAACATGTGCGCCGGCACCTCCGCGAAGTCCAGCATGATCGCAGCCCAGAACTCCACATTGGTGGCGAGCACACGATCCGGCCGACGGTTGTGGAGCTCCTCCAGCGCCGCCTTCTCCAACGCCTCCGCGATCTCGAACCGCGGCGCCCCCAGCTCCCGCGCCGTCCGCCGCAGCACCCGCGCCCGCGGATCCTCCGCCCGGTACACCCGGTGCCCGAACCCCATCAGCCGCTCGCCCCGGTCCAGCGCACCCTTGACGTAGGCCTCGGCGTCCCCGGTCCGCTCGATCTCCTCGATCATCCCCAGCACCCGGGACGGCGCGCCCCCGTGCAGCGGCCCCGACATGGCCCCCACCGCACCCGACAGCGCGGCGGCGACATCCGCGCCGGTGGAAGCGATGACCCGCGCGGTGAACGTGGACGCGTTCATGCCGTGCTCGGCGGCCGACGTCCAGTACGCGTCCACGGCCGCCACATGCTTGGGATCCGGCTCCCCCCGCCACCGGATCATGAACCGCTCCACCACCGAGCTCGCCTTGTCGATCTCCCGCTGCGGCACCATCGCCAGCCCCTGCCCACGCGCGGACTGGGCGACGTACGACAGCGCCATGACCGCGGCCCGCGCCAGGTCCTCCCGGGCCTGCTCCGCGTCGATGTCCAGGAGCGGCTTCAGCCCCCACACCGGCGCGAGCATGGCGAGCGCGGACTGCACATCGACCCGGATGTCACCCGAATGGACCGGGATCGGAAACGGCTCGGCGGGCGGCAGACCGGGATTGAAGGCACCGTCGACGAGCAGCCCCCACACGTTCCCGAACGAGACGTGCCCGACCAGGTCCTCGATGTCCACGCCCCGGTACCGCAGGGCGCCCCCCTCCTTGTCCGGTTCGGCGATCTCCGTCTCGAACGCGACGACTCCTTCGAGCCCAGGTACGAAGTCGGACATGGGGCGGCTCCTCGATGAGGTGTATGGCGGAGGCATCAGCACCATAACCCCGAGTGCCAAAGATGGGGAGCCCAGCGGCACTCAGTGCCACATCAGGTAGGCGCCCACATGTGGCCCGGACCTATATGTGCATACGGCAGGATGACCGCGTGACCGACCCCGACGCTGCCGCCGCCGACCCCATCCTCAACCCCGCGCTGATGCGCAAGCACTACCAGGCCGAGGGCCTCGCCGAGAACGACCTCGCCGCACACCCCATGGACCAGTTCACCCGCTGGTTCGAGCAAGCCGCGCGGGCGGCCGCCGACGGCATGATCTACGAACCCAACGCGATGATCGTCTCCACCGCCGACACCGAGGGCCGCCCCAGCTCACGTACGGTCCTGATGAAGCAGTACGACACCCAGGGCTTCGTCTTCTACACCAACTACGACTCCCGCAAGGCCCGGGACCTCGCCGCGAACCCGCACATCTCGCTGCTCTTCCCCTGGCACGGGATCGCCCGTCAGGTCATCGTCACCGGCACCGCCCGCCGCACCGGCCGCGACGAGACCGCCGCCTACTTCCGCACCCGCCCGCACGGCTCCCAGCTCGGCGCCTGGGCCAGCGCCCAGTCCTCGGTCATCCGCTCCCGCACCGAACTCGACACCGCCTACGCCGAGCTGAGCGCCCGCTACCCCGAGGGCGAACAGGTCCCGGTCCCTCCGCACTGGGGCGGCTTCCGCGTCGAACCCCGCACGGTCGAGTTCTGGCAGGGCCGCCACAACCGTCTCCACGACCGCCTCCGCTACGTCACCGGCGCCGACGGCGCCTGGCACGTGGAACGCCTCAGCCCCTGAGGCCCCGACGGGGCAGGGCCGGAAACGCAGACGACCCGCGAGCTCGGGTCTCTCCGTCTGACGACGGAGAAGCCGGCCGGACGTACCGGCGAGCTCGCGGGTCGGGTGACTGCGTCGGATTGGCCGGCTGCGTGCGTCTCGCGCACGCTGGTCCGGCACCGCACATCGTGTGGTGGCGAGCCGCTAGCCCGCAGCCACCTCTTCCGTCCGATATGCATACATCTACCGAACCACCTCCCTTCCGAAGTACCAGCCACTCTAGGAAGCTGCCGGGAAAGGCTCAACTGTTTTTTTGGAGACGTTGGCGGAATGAGCTCCCGCCGAGCGCCGTATCCGTCCCCTCTTCAGGGTTTCCTCCGGCGCTGCTTGATCGACTTCTGAGTCACCCCCTAGCGTTTCGTACATGACAAAGCGGCAGGTGATTCTCAGCGGATCGGTGTTCGAGGAGCAGATCGGGTACGCGCGAGCCGTGGTGGACGGGGACTGGGTGCATGTGTCCGGGACCACGGGGTTCGACTACGCGGAGATGACCATCTCCGAGGACGTGGTGGAGCAGGCCGAGCAGTGTCTGCGGAACATCGGGGCGGCGCTGGCCGAGGCCCGGTGCGGGTTCAAGGATGTGGTGCGGGTGCGGTACCTGCTGCCCGCGCGGGAGGACTTCGAGCCGTGCTGGCCGGTGTTGCGCCGGGTGTTCGGGGATGTGCGGCCGGCCGCGACGATGATGGTGTGCGGGCTCGCGGATCAGCGGATGAAGATCGAGATCGAGGTGTGCGCGCGGCGGGCGGCGGGAGCGGCGGGCGACGCGTGAGCGGTGTGCTGAGGGTCGTCGGCGTCGGTGGGGACGAGGCGCTGGAGGAGTGGCGGTACGTGCACAACGTCGTCGTACCGCCGGCCGCGATGTCGACTGCCGAGGCGCGGGAGCGGCTGGCGCGGGGATACCGGCTGGAGAACGCGTATCTCGGGGACGTGCTCGTGGGGTGTTCCACCGTGCGGCCCGCGGTCGACGGGGCGGTGACCGTGATCGCCCGGGTGCTGCCGGGGTTTCGGGGGCGGGGGTTCGGCAAGGCGTTGTACGAGCGGGGGCTCGCGCACGCGCGCGTGCAGGGTGCCGAGGCCATCGAGACGTGTGTGCTGGCGGTCAACGAGGACGGGCTGCGGTTCGCCGGGCGGCACGGGTTCGTCGAGGTGGAGCGGTATGTGCTCGACGGAGGGAACGATGAGTGGGTGGATCTTCGGCTCGGGTTGTGAGCGTCGGCTTGCAACGATTCCTTCAATCTTGCGGGAACACAGTGTGGGCTGCGTCACGTTCGAGTTGAATGAAGGGCAGCGAGGAACCGGCGCGCCGTGCGTGCGGACGCAGCCTGATGGGGGTCCAGGTGAGTGCTTCCCGGCGTAGTGGGACCACCGACGAGCTGGGGCCCGACGAGCCCGAGCCGGAACCGGAGCGGGACGGTCCGGAGGACTCGGGCGGGTCCGATCTGCTCGCCGCGCTCCTCGACGGCATGGACGCGGCCCTGTGCGCGTTCGACGCGGACGGCTTCGTCACGCACTGGAACCGTGAGGCCGAGCGGATCCTGGGGTGGACGGCGGCCGAGGCGGTGGGCCGGCACGGGTTCGCCGGCTGGGCGGTGCGTGAGGCGGACGCCGACGAGGTCGAGGGGCGGCTGCTGTCGGCCATGCACGCCCCGGGGCGCCAGGTGCATGAGTTCGCGCTGCTCACCAAGGACGGCGGGCGGGTGCTCGTACGGACGCAGTCGGCGGCCGTGCGCGGCCCGGACGGGAAGCCCGCGGGGGTGTACTGCGCGTTCAGCGAGGTGCATACGCAGATCGACCTGGAGCGGTCGATCGCGCTGAGCGAGGCGCTGTTCGAGGACGCGGCCTGGGGTGTCGTCCTGGTGGACGCGGATCTGCGGCCCGCCGTCGTCAACGCGCATGCCGCGCGGGCGCTCGGGACCGGGCGTACGTCGGCGCTGGGGCGCCCCCTCGGGGAGCTGCTGGCGCAGGGCGTGGAGGATCTGGAGGCCGCGCTCACGCATGTGCTGGCCGAGGGCGCGCCGCCGGCACCGGCCGAGATGTGGGTGAGCGTGCGGACGGCCGAGGGCGAGCAGCGGCGCTGCTGGCGGTCCGGGTTCGTGCGGCTGGCGTCGCCGCTCGCGGAGGAGCCGGTGCCGCTGGGGGTGGGCTGGCTGTTCCAGGACGTCACGGAGGCCAAGCAGGCCGAGCAGGAGGCGGCCATGCTGCGCTTCCGCGCGAACCAGCTGCATCGTGCGGGCCGGGCGGCCTCCGAGTGCGAGGATTCGGTGGAGGCGGCCACCGTCCACCTGGACTTCGCGCTGGCCGGGTTCGCCGATCACGCGGTGGTCGACCGGGTGGTGGGCGGTGCCCGGGCGGACGGCGACGTGGGTCCGGTACGGCTGGTGCGGATCGCGGGCACGCCCTCCGGGGCGCCCGGACCGAGCCTGCTGACGGGCGCGGCGGGGCTGCCGGTGCGCTACGAGGAGGGGCATCCGGCGCTGCAGTGCGTGGCGCGCGCCGGGAGTGTGCGGGCGGACGCCGGGAGCGTGCCGGCGGACCGCGCGCGGGAGTGGGCGCTGGAGCGGCAGTGGCCGGGGGACGCGGTGCACGCGTTGTGCGCGGTGCTGCGCAGCCGGGGGCGGACGCTGGGTGTGCTGACGTTCCTGCGCGGGTCGGCGCGCAGCCGCTTCGAGCGGGTGGACGCGACGTACGCGGAGGACGTGGCCGTGCGGATCGCCACGGCGCTGGATCTGGCCCAGCTGGCGAAGGAACAGCAGCAGCAGTAGCAGTCCAGTGGCTGCGTCTCAGTGCTGGTAGAAGATCCGGTCGCGGTACTCCTCGAACACCCGGGCGTTCCACTCGTGGCCGCCGTCGACGTTGCCGGAGCGCAGCAGCGGGGGTTCGATGCCGCGGTCGGCGAGGGTGGCCGCGGTGGTCGCCAGGACCGCCTGGAGCAGGGCGCTGGTGACGACCGTGGAGGCGGGGGCGAAGGGCGCCGGGATGGTGTCGAGGGTGAGTTCGGCGTCCCCGATGGCGATCTTCGAGTCGAGTACGACGTCGCAGTGGTCCTTGAGATACGTGCCGGAGGAGTGCCGGGACGCGGTCTCGGCGGCGTAGGCCACGGAGGTCACGCCGATGACCCTGGCGCCGCGGGTGCGGGCGCTGACGGCCATTTCGACGGGCAGGGCGTTGCGGCCGGAGAGGGAGATGATCACGAGGGTGTCCCCGGCGCGCAGGGGTGAGGTGTCGAGGACGGCGGTGGCGAGTCCGTCGACGCGTTCCAGGCGGGAGCCGAGGGTGGCGGGCATCACGTCGACGCCGACCAGGCCGGGGGCGGCGAGGAGGTTCATGAGGGCGAGGCCGCCCGCGCGGTAGACCACGTCCTGGGCGGCGAGGGAGGAGTGCCCGGCGCCGAAGGCGAACAGCCGGCCGCCGGAGGCGACGGTGTCGGCGAGAAGGGTGCCGGCGGCGGTGATCGCCTCGGCCTCCTCGTCGCGGACGCGTTGCAGGAGGCCGATCGCGGCGTCGAAGAACAGGTCGGCGGGTGTGCCGTCGCTCATGCGGTGCCCCTTTGCGCGGTCGACGCCGTGGCCCGTGTCGCGGAGATCCGTGGCACGGAAGTCTGTGTCGCCGATCACCCTCCGGTCTGGACCATCTCGGTGTCAATACGGCCGGGGACGGCAGCGGCGGCCGGGATGTCCGACCTCTGTTCTCCCGGCGTCCCCCGCTTGTCAGTGGGATCCGGCAGAATTGGTGACAGGGCCAGCGCACGCACGCGGCCGGGCTTCCGGCAGAGGTAATCGAGGGGCACGTATGTCCGGACTGATCGACACCACGGAGATGTATCTCCGCACCATCCTCGAGCTTGAAGAGGAAGGCGTGGTCCCCATGCGCGCCCGCATCGCGGAGCGGCTCGACCAGAGCGGGCCGACGGTGAGCCAGACGGTGGCGCGGATGGAGCGGGACGGCCTGGTGTCCGTCGCCAGCGACCGCCATCTGGAGCTGACCGACGAGGGCCGCCGGCTGGCGACGCGCGTGATGCGCAAGCACCGGCTCGCCGAGTGCCTGCTGGTCGATGTGATCGGCCTGGAGTGGGAGCAGGTGCACGCCGAGGCGTGTCGCTGGGAGCACGTGATGAGCGAGGCCGTGGAGCGGCGGGTGCTGGAGCTGCTGCGCCACCCGACCGAGTCGCCGTACGGCAACCCGATCCCGGGACTGGAGGAGCTGGGCGAGAAGGACGGCGCGGACCCCTTCCTCGACGAGGGCATGGTGTCGCTGGCCGACCTGGACCCGGGTGCGGACGGCAAGACCGTGGTCGTACGCCGGATCGGCGAGCCCATCCAGACCGATGCGCAGCTGATGTACACGCTGCGGCGGGCGGGTGTGCAGCCGGGTTCGGTGGTGAGCGTGACGGAGGCGGCCGGCGGGGTGCTGGTGGGCAGCGGCGGCGAGGCGGCCGAGCTGGAGGCGGACGTGGCCTCCCACGTGTTCGTCGCCAAGCGCTGAGACCGGAGGGCCGTTCAACTTCCCTTGCTCGTGGGGGAGTTGACGCCCCCTGTCGCCGTCTCTCCCGGGTCGGTCGAACGTGTCGAATCCAAGATTCAGTGCGCCGAATCGCAGCGCTGGAACGTTTCGCGTGCCAGGCTGTCGCGAGAGGCGTATGACCTGAGGGGGGCGGGGAGGATGTGCCGAAGACATGGACATGGGCCTGGGGTTGGCCCCGGCACCCTTCGGTGCCGGGGCCTGTCCTCCCCAGTGCTGACCCGGAGCCCCGAGCTCTCAGGGTCATCCCCTCGGACCGTCTTCCCCGAGCGGTCCGCCCCCCGCAGAACAAATCCCCCTGGTGGCGCCGATCATGCCTGGGAAGGGGTCACTCGAACGAGGGGTGTTGCCCGCAGGGACCCGATTTTCGAATAGATATTCGATAGTCTGCAGCGGTACCGAAGCATCACGAAGCGATACGAGGCGACACTAGGCACGCGGAGCTAGGGGGGTGCCAGGCTCATGGCACGACGCATCGACGTGACAGGAGCCGGCGGCGTACACCTCGCCGCCTGGGAGTTCGCGGACCCGCCCAAGGAGGGGGACCCGGCGCGGCCGCACGGTGATCGTGCCGACCCGGACCGCTCGCTCCCCGGCGTGCTGTTACTGCACGGCCTGATGGGCCGTGCCTCGCACTGGGCCTCCACCGCCCGCTGGCTCTCCGACCGGCACCGCGCCGTCGCTCTCGACCAGCGCGGCCACGGCCAGAGCGACAAGCCCCCGCAGGCCGCGTACACCCGTGAGGCGTACGTCGAGGACGCCGCGGCCGCCATCGAGCAGCTGGACCTCGCCCCGGCCGTGCTCATCGGCCACGCCATGGGCGCGCTGACCGCCTGGCAGCTCGCCGCGAAGCGCCCCGAACTGGTCCGGGGCCTGATCATCTGCGATATGCGGGCCTCCGCGCTGGGCGCGGCCTCGCAGCGCGAGTGGGCCGACTGGTTCAAGTCCTGGCCCGTCCCCTTCGCCACGCTCGCCGACGTACGCAAGTGGTTCGGCGAGGACGACCCGTGGGTGGAGCGGCCGAACCCGGCGCGCGGGGAGTTCTACGCCGAGGTGATGCACGAGTGCGCCGACGGGTGGCGGCCCGTCTTCGACCCCGACCAGATGCTGAAGTCCCGGGAGACCTGGGTGTACGACGCGCACTGGGAGGAACTGGCCCAGGTGCCGTGTCCCTCGCTGGTGGTGCGCGGGGTGGACGGGGAGCTGGGGCGGGCGGAGGCGCAGGAGATGGTGCGGGTCCTTTCCAAGGGGGAGTACGCCGAGGTGGCCGAGGCGGGGCATCTGCTGCCGTATGACCGGCCGGAGGCCTGGCGGGCGGCGGTCGAGCCGTTTCTTGATCGGGTGGGGGAGTGAAGGGTGCCTACGGGGGAGGGTGTGCAGGAGGTTCGGCGGGTGCGGGTGCGGGTGCGGGTGCGGGTGCGGGTGCGTTGTGGTTGCTCGCGCCCACGCGGCGGAGCCGCAAATTCATCACAGCCCCGCGCCCCTGAAGGGCGCATGTTCCGCCTGTCGGCTGAGAGGGGTCGCGTCCATGCGGCGGTAGCCGGAAGTCGGTACAGCCCCGCGCCGCTGAGGGGCGCTGCGGTCAGCCCCTGCTGACAGCCGTCAGGATCTCCGGCAGGTTTGCCGCCGTCCGCGGTGCCGCCGCGCGCAGCCCCGACCACGTGATCGCCGCCCCGTAGGCCGCCCCCACCGGCAGTAGCACCCATGTCCACTCCCTGCCTCCCGCGCTCACGTTCAACGCGATCGTCAGGGCGATGACGGGGGCGCACAGCAGGGCCGCCGAGACCATGCCGCCGAAGATCGCGATCCAGGCGAGGCCGGCCTGGCCGGGGGCGACGTTCTTGTGGCCCTCCTGGGGGATGGAGTACGGGAAGCGGGCCGAGGTCCAGGCGCCGGTCGCCAGCATCGCGCCGAGCAGGGCGAAGGACAGGCCGAGCACCTCGGGCAGCCGCGGCCAGTCGCCCAGCATGGCCGTGGTCAGGACGGTCACCAGCGCCGCGTACGGCAGCGTGATCACCAGCAGGGCCAGCGCCCGCCCGCGCAGCTCGACATAGGCGTCCCGCGGGGACGAGATGGTCATCGCGACCATCCAGAAGGCCGAGGTGTCCTGCCCGAACTGGTTGTACATCTGGATGCCGAGCATCCCGGCGGCGAAGCACGCGAAGTAGATCGACCCGGTGCCCTGGAGGGCGTTGAAGACGGGCACGATCAAGCCGATGGCCAGGGACGTCACCCACGCGGCCTTGGTCTTGGGGTCGCGCCAGACATAGCGCAGGCTGCGCGCCATGACCGTTCCGGTGCGGCCGGCCGGCAGCAGGCGCCCCAGGCCCGCGCCGTCGGAGGCACGGCTCCGGACGGCCGAGTCGGGCGCCTGGAGCGTCGAGCCGTCCGGCGAGGTCATCAGCCGGGTCAGGGTCCGCGCCCAGGCGCCGATCAGCAACACCAGCGCGGTGACGGACAGGCCCAGCTGTGCGGCGGCCGTGCCGTACGACCCCTCGCTCGCCGAGTGCACCGCGCCGATCGCCGACGCCGGCGGCAGCCAGCGCACCACGTCGGCCACCGGCGCGAGTTCCCCGAGCCCGGCCGCACCGAGGCTGCGGGCACCGAAGTTGACCAGCTGCGCCCCGATCGCGATGACCAGGCCGCTCAGTACCGCGAGGTCACGGCCCTTGCGGCTGCTGAGCAGCCGTACGTTCGCGGCGGCCACGGCCCGCGCGAGGGCCACGCAGACCAGCAGCGCGAGGGCGACCGCGACGACCGCGACACCGTACCCGGCCGCCCCGTGCGCCACGGACACCACACAGCCCACCAGCAGCAACAGCGAGAACAGCGGGCCGATGCCGACCAGGGAGGCGGCCAGCAGGGCCCGTACCAGCGGTCGTGGCCGCAGCGGGAGCATCACCAGGCGGGTCGGGTCCAGAGTCTCGTCGCCGCTCGGGAAGAACAGCGGCATGACCGCCCACCCGAGCGCCAGCACGGCCGACGTCAGCATGGCCACGGCGTCCGCGTGCGCATGCCCGCGCAGCAGGATCAGCCCCAGCAGCTGCACCGCCCCGAACAGCAGCGCGAGCACGGCCGACGCGACGAACGCGGCCCGCCGGCCACCGGACTGCCGCAGCCCGTTGCGCAACAGCGACAGCTTCAGCCGTACGACGGTGGAGGTCACGTCCGTCATCGGGCCGCCCCGCCGCCCAGCCAGTCCAGGTCCGCCCCGGCGTTCCGCCCGCTCGCCCCGACCAGTTCGAGGAACGCGGCCTGGAGGGTGCCGTGCGCCCCGCGCACGTCCTCCAACGTCCCCGTCGCGCGGATCCGCCCGGCGGCCAGCACCGCCACCCAGTCGCACAGCGACTCGACGAGTTCCATGACGTGGGAGGAGAAGACGACGGTCGCGCCGGAGGCCGTGTAGCGCTCCAGGACGCCCCGGATGGTCTGCGCGGACACCGGGTCGACGCCCTCGAACGGCTCGTCCAGGAAGAGGGCTTCGGGGTTGTGGAGGAGAGCCGCCGCGAGCCCGATCTTCTTGCGCATGCCGGTCGAGTAGTCGACGACGAGCTTGTGCTGGGAGCCGGCGAGATCGAGGACGTCGAGGAGTTGCGTGGCCCGCTTGTCGACCTCGGCGCCGGGCAGTCCGCGCAGGCGGCCGCTGTAGCCGAGCAGTTCGCGTCCGGAGAGCCGCTCGAAGAGCCGGAGCCCTTCGGGCAGTACGCCGATACGGGCCTTCACCGCGACCGGGTCCTGCCAGACGTCGTGCCCGACCACCTCGACGCTCCCCTGGTCCGGCCGGAGCAGCCCGGTCACCATCGAGAGGGTGGTGGTCTTCCCGGCCCCGTTGGGCCCGACCAGTCCGACGAACTTCCCGGCGGGCAGCGACAGATCGATCCCACCGACGGCGACCTGCTGCCCAAACCGCTTCCAGAGCCCACGAACACGTACGGCATCGGTCATGCCAGAACCCTACGGGGGAGTCGGGTCTACGAGGGTGCGGGTGGGCGGGGGCTGAGGGCCGGGGGAGGGGCGCTTACCGGCGCTGGCAGGGTGCCTCCCCAGAGGGGGTACCCCCAGCGCCCACCCGTGCCGCCCGACGGCACGCCTGCCCGCAGCTACGACGGGCCCCGTCAGGGGCGCGGGGAACTGCGCGACCAGCCACGACGCACCCGCGCTCGCCTACGACACCGCACCCGCGGTCGCCGATGGCACCGCACCCGCGCTCGCCGACGACACCGCACCCGGCAGCCCAAAAGGCGCTACCGGTCCCGCCCACACGCATAAGCCAACGGCGAGATCAACTCCTCCGCATCCGGCAGCCACCGGTTCGCCGGTGTCGGCCGGCAGGCCCACTGCACCGCACCCCGGGAGCCCAGCCGCGTAGGCGGCGCCGGCACGTACGCGCCCTCACCCAGCGCCGTGAGGTCCAGCGACGCCGGCGCCCAGCCCAGCTTCCGTACCAGCTCCGGCACCTTCGCCGACCCGCCCGGCAGCACGAAGAACTGCATCCGGCGATCGGGCGTGAGCGTCACCGGCCCGAGCGTCAGCTCCATCCGCTCCATCCGCGCCAGCGCCAGGAACCCGGCCGTCTCCGGGACGGACAACGCGTCGAAGGTCCGCCCCGTCGGCAGCAGGATCGACGCCGTCGGCTGCTTCTGCCACATCCGGCGCGCGACCGTCGCACTACCGGTCGCCTGCGTCGCCCAGTCCGGGCGCGCCGCGTGCGCGCCGGGCGCGCCGCACGCGACCTCACCACAGGAACAGTGCTGCACCCCCTCGACCGCTTCCAGCCAGGTCCCGGGGAAGACGTCCCAGTGGCGCTCCTCGGCGTAGCGTACGGCGGTCTCCAGCAGCGATTCCCCGCGCTGCTTCGGAATCTGAGCGGCTTCGGTGCCAACGATCGTCTCTTCCACGCTCAACACAACTCCCGCACCCACCTGGAGTTACGGGCGTAGCGCGCGCGGGGGAGGAGCATCTTTTCCGCAACTGGGGCGCATGGATGCACGTGTGGGGGCGCGCAGGAGGAACCGGGGCGTGAGCGGGTAGTCACACATGGGGGGTTGGCAGCGGTCGTACCCGTGAATCCGCTGCCTTTACCCGGCAATCCTCGCATGTCCCGCATTTTCGGTATGTCCGCTGGGCAGTGATCGTCAAGGCCGGATCTTTTCCCTACAGGGAGTTCGCAGGGGGTACGCCATGGCCGCAAGGCCGCTTGTCGCGCGGCAGCCGAACGAACGGTTGCAGGCGCTCATCCAGGAGGCGGGGTGCTCGAACGCCGGGCTCGCCCGCCGGGTCAACATGTGCGGCGCGGAGCACGGTCTCGACCTCCGGTACGACAAGACGTCCGTGGCCCGCTGGCTGCGCGGACAGCAGCCGCGGGGCCGCGCGCCCGCGATCATCGCCGAGGCGCTGGGACGCAAGCTGGGCCGTACGGTCACGATCGACGAGATCGGCATGGCCAACGGCAA
Organism: Streptomyces sp. NPDC031497; assembly: GCF_055580905.1. NCBI lineage: Bacteria > Bacillati > Actinomycetota > Actinomycetes > Kitasatosporales > Streptomycetaceae > Streptomyces > Streptomyces sp. NPDC031497. Next base: position 308,847 of record NZ_JBVIKO010000004.1, on the reverse strand, counting down.
GAACCTCGCGTCGGGCGTCGGCCTCCAGTTCTCGCCGACGGTCCTGGGGGCCATCGAGCAGGTCTGCGAGCTGTGGCGCAGTGACGTGGGCCGCCGGGACTTCCTGTCCGGCTCCTCGGTCGCCGCGTCCGCGCTGGTGGAGCCCAGCCGGGACTGGCTGATCTCGGCGCCGGACGCGCAGGTGGCACGGCAGGCCGGGCCGCGGGTCGGGCCGTCGGACGTCGCGGCCGTGAAGGCCATGACGCAGGCGCTCACCGACCTGGACCACCAGTACGGCAGCGGGCATGTGCGCCCGGTCGTCGTGCACTACCTCAACAGCGTGGTCTCCGGGCTGCTCGCCGGGTCCTACCGGGAGTCCGTCGGACGGGACCTGTTCGCCGCCGTCGCCCGGCTCACCGAGCTCGCCGGGTACATGGCCGTCGACACCGGTCAACCCGGGCTCGCCCAGCGGTACTACATCCAGTCGCTGCGTCTCGCGCAGGCCGCCGGCGACCGCGGCTACGGCGGCTATGTGCTCGCCGCCTCCATGAGCCACCTCGCCGCGCAGCTCGGAAACCCGCGGGAGATCGCCCAGTTGGCGCGGGCGGCGCAGGAGGGGGCGCGCGGGCGCGTGACTCCGCGCGCGGAGGCCATGTTCTACGCGGCCGAGGCCCGCGGGCACGCGCTGCTGGGGGACGCGCGGTCGGCGCAGCTGGCTTCGGGGCGCGCGGTGTCGGCGATGGAGGCGGCCGATCCGTCGTCCGGGGACGACCCGGCGTGGATCGCGCACTTCGACGAGGCCTATCTGGCCGACGAGTTGGCGCACTGCCACCGTGACCTGGGCCAGGCCGAGGCGGCCGCGAGGACCGCGGAGCAGTCGCTGGCCGGGCACCCGCCGACGCGGGCACGGCGCCGCGCGATCGGCTATGTGCTCCTCGCCACGGCGCAGGTGCAGCAGCGCGAGATCGAACAGGCCTGTGCCACGGGGCTCAAGGCGGTGGAACTCCTTGAGACGGTCCGTTCCAACCGGGGCGCCGAGTACCTGGAGGACTTCCAGCAGCGTCTGGAGCCGTTCCGGGACGAACCGGTCGTCAGGGAGTTCGGCGCCCGGCTGGATCTGCAGGCGGCCGCATGAATTCATGCCCCGCGGATGCGTGAACGTGTGGGAAACCACACCTTGCCGGGCGAGAGACGGCATATACAGCGCACCGCGGGGCGGTTTTGTTACTGCTGTCCCAGGGAAGAAGATCGCGTCCTTGGCCGCGTGGCACCTGGCTGAGGGGACCCGGTAGCGTGAGCCGACGATTCACAAGGTCCCCCATTAGTAGGAGTCCCGGTGACGCAGAGTGGACAGGGCGAGCCCGCACGCGAAGGCATCGTGCTGCCCTCCGACGGTGGCGAGCCGCTGCTGCCGGGCATGACGGGCGTTCCCGCCCCCCTGTCGCAGCCGCCCGCGGCGGCCCCGGCGCCGACCACCGCGCCCTCCGAGGGCCAGGCCTGGGGGCAGCCGTGGGGTCCCGGTCACCAGCAGGGCGCGCCGCAGCCCGAGCAGGGCTGGCCGCAGGCGGCCGGCCAGGAGTGGAACACCCAGGAGCCGGCGCCGGAGCTGCCGCCCGCCTGGAACGCCCAGTCGCACGCCGCGCAGGCCCAGGCGCAGGCGCAGGCCGACCAGTACCAGTCCCCCGCCTCCGGCGGCGGCCCGCTCCCGCCGGAGGGGGCGCCCGCCCCGTCGTACGGCGGCGGCTACGAGCAGTCGTACGGCTACGGCGCCCAGCCCCAGCAGCCGTACGGTGCCCCGCTGCCCCCGGCCGGCGGCCAGGACCCCTACGGCGCTCCGGGTGCCGCGCTGCCGCCCGCCGTCCCGCACGGAGGCCACGGCGGGTACCCCGGTGCCCTGCCGTCCGCCGACGAGGGCGCGACCCAGTACATCCCGCCGGTGCCCGCCGCGCCGGTGGACGAGGGCGCCACGCAGTACATACCGCCGGTGGCCGCGGCTCCCGAGGGGGCCACCCAGCTGATACCGCCGATCGGCCCGGGTGCGCTGCCGCCGGAGACATCCCACGAGCAGACCGCATTCCTGGGGCGGCCGTCCGCCCCCGCCGGGCACTCCGACGCCGAGGCCACGCAGTACATACCGCCGTACCAGGCCGGGGCCGAGCAGGGCGGGGACCGGCAGCCGCCCGCCGAGTTCGACAACCTCTTCCGCAGCGGGCCGGGCGGCGAGCCCCCGGCCGCGTCCACGGCCCAGCTGCCGCGCTACCAGCAGCAGCCGCAGAGCTTCCAGCAGCAGCCGCCGCCGGCCTACACCCCGCCCCCGTCGTCGTACGACCACGATCACGACGGTGACGGCGGTGGCCGGGGCGGTCGTGGCCGGTCGAAGGTGCCGCTGATCGCGGCCGTCGGGATCGGGATCGTCGTCCTCGGCATCGGGGCCGGTGCCCTGTTCAGCGGGGGCGGCGGGGGCTCGGACGACGCCAACAAGACGGTCGCCGCGTCCGTGGGCGCCACCGGCGGGTCCGCGTCCGCCGCGGGCGACCCGGCGAAGGCGCAGGCCGCTGCCCTGGACCAGCTGCTCGCCGACAGCGGCAGCAGCCGCGCCTCGGTGATCAACGCCGTCGCCCAGGTGAAGCAGTGCAAGAACCTGGACGGTTCCGCCTCCGACCTGCGCAACGCCGCCCAGCAGCGCACCGAGCTGGTCACCCGGCTGGCGAAGCTGTCCGTCGACAAGCTGCCGGGCAACGCCGAGCTGACCACCGCCCTCACCAAGGCCTGGCAGGCCTCCGCGAACGCCGACAACCACTACGCGGCCTGGGCCGACCAGGCCAAGGGCAAGCACGGCTGCCGCAAGGGCCAGGCCCGCACCACCGGCCAGACCGCGGCCGGCAACCAGGAGAGCGGCACCGCCAGCGCCCAGAAGGTGAAGGCGGCCGCGCTGTGGAACACGATCGCGAGCAAGTACGGGCTGACCCAGCGGCAGCCGACCCAGCTGTGAGAGCGGGCCGGCTGTAGGAGCCGGTCGGGCCGACCGGGCGGTCAGCTGAGGTTCGCGCTCTCCAGGATCTTGGTCATGTCGAGGGCTTCCTTGTTGGCCGACTGGAGCAGGCCGCCCTTGACGGTCTGGACGTTCACATCGGTGTTGACCAGCCGGGAGAAGCCGGCCGCGGACAGCTTGCCCTGGTAGGGCCAGGACAGCGACGGGGTGAGGTTGCCGGTGGAGACCTTCAGGCCGTCGTTGAGGGTGCGGCGCACACTGTCGGCGGTCACCTCGCCGCCGCCGATCTTCTCCAGGGCGGCGGCCAGGACCTTGTAGGCGATCCAGGTCGTCTGCACCCCGGCGTCGGCCGGGTCGATCCGGTTGTCGCCGAAGGCCTCCTTGCTGATGACCTTCTTCATCTCGTCCCAGCGCGCGTCCGAGGCCGCCGGGTACCACCCGGTGATGTACGACCCCTCGTACGGGCCGGACGCACCGCCGGTGGAGTTGATCACCGTCTGGTCGACGCTGCCGACCTCGGCGGCCGTCTTCACCTTCGGGTAGTCCTGGCGGGCCCGCTGGAAGTTGTCCATGAAGGTGGCCGTGCGGTCACCGAGCTCGGGCACCACACAGCCCGTCTTCAGCGAGTCCGAGGTGGCGCTCTCCAGCGCCGACTGCGACTGCCTGTCGTACTCGGTGAGGTCCTCGGCCGCGAGCTGGTCGACCGCCTTGGCGTGGTTGCCGGCCTGCAGGCCCGAGTCGAGGAGCTGGGGCAGCTGGTCGCCGGCGATGGTGTCCGGCCGGACCAGGGTGACCGGGCCGCACTTGTCGGCCAGCGCCTCCCCGAGCCCGGACAGCAGGGTGAGCTGGCCGCCGTTGACCGGGTAGGAGACGGGGCTGGTGAACTCCTGGTTCGACGCCCCGTAGCCGCCTATGTAGGGGATGGCGGCGCCTTCCAGCGGGGCGAAGTAGGAGTCGCCGAACTGGCTGTAGGAGCCGACGACGGCGACGACGTTCTGGTCGGCCGCCTTCTGTGCGCAGTTCGCGGCGCCCACGCTGGTGTTGTGGTCGTTGCAGGTCAGCAGCTTGAGCTTGCGGCCGCTGATACCGCCCTGGGAGTTGATCCAGCGGACGACGGCCGACGCCATGGCGGGCATGCCGGGCTTGTTGGTGGCGGTGGTCTTCTGCGGCGCCCAGGTCATCACCTTGATCTCTTCGTCCCCCGAGCCCGAGAATCCTGGGACGACGCCGCAGCCGGCGGCGAGTGACGCACAGGCCGTCATGGCCACCGCGGACAGCGCGGTCGCTCTGACGCGCCGGTGGGTCGTGGGGAGGATGGTGCCGAGGGTGGTGCTGAGGGTGGGGCGCCTGCCGGTCATGGACACGCACGATTCCCTCACATCGCTAACCGGCGAGTGACCCATGCTCAACAAGGAGTGACGCGCAGGTGAATTGCGGGGGGCGGTGACGGGCGTGTGACGAGGAACGTACGATCGATGACCGTGCAAGGTTCGGAGAACTCTTCCCGTCGCGGCCGTCGCTCCTCCACCATGGGCGGCATGCCACTCAATGACATGCCATGGTGGCGCTGGCGCAGCAATGTGCGCTCCGCGCTGCACATGCTCTCCGACCCGGAGTTCCAGCGGAACGTCTGGCTGGTCGGCACGGACGGCTACGGCGACGTGACCGACGCGGTCTACCGGCTGGTCGAGGACACCTGGCTGGACAGCTGGTCCGCGGAGAAGTACGTCGGGACGATATTCCGCGACTCGCAGGAGGCGGCGCTCGTCGACACCGCCGTGCTGCGGGTGCTGCGGATCATGCACCAGGTCGGGCCGGACGCGCCGGTCTCCGCGTACCTCGACCACCAGGCGTGGCCGGACGCGGTCCGGGCGGCCCGGGACGCGCACATACGCCTGGCGACGAGCGACGGCGACGACCCGGAGGCGCCGCCGCGCAGCCTTGAGGTGCTGCGGATCATGACGCGGGCGGCGTGAGTCCGCGAAGCGGACGCTGACCGCCCTGGGCGGCCGGGCATGAGATTCTGTGGTGCATGACTGAACAGTCCACCCGAGCCCAGGCCGCCCTGGCCGACCAGTACGTCCTCACCCTTTCCTGCCCGGACAGGCAGGGCATCGTGCACGCCGTGTCGAGCTACCTGTTCATGACCGGCTGCAACATCGAGGACAGCCAGCAGTTCGGGGACCACGACACGGGTCTGTTCTTCATGCGCGTCCACTTCTCGGCCGAGGAACCGGTGACGGTCGACAAGCTGCGGGCCAGCTTCGCGGCGGTCGGTGACTCCTTCCACATGGACTGGCAGATCAACCGGGCCGACGAGCGGATGCGGGTCGTCCTCATGGTCAGCAAGTTCGGGCACTGCCTGAACGACCTGCTCTTCCGCGCGCGCATCGGCGCGCTGCCGGTGGACATCGCCGCGGTGGTCTCCAACCACACCGACTTCGCGGAGCTGGTGGAGTCGTACCACGTGCCTTTCCGCCACATTCCGGTGACGAAGGAGACGAAGGCCGACGCGGAGGCCCAGCTTCTTGAACTCGTCCGCGAGGAGAACGTCGAGCTGGTGGTCCTGGCCCGGTACATGCAGGTCCTCTCGGACGACCTGTGCAAGCAGCTCAGCGGCCGGATCATCAACATCCACCACTCGTTCCTGCCGAGCTTCAAGGGTGCGAAGCCGTACCACCAGGCGCATGCGCGGGGCGTCAAGCTGATCGGGGCGACGGCGCACTACGTCACGGCGGACCTCGACGAGGGCCCGATCATCGAGCAGGAGGTCGAGCGGGTGGGCCACGGCGTCACCCCGGACCAACTGGTCGCGATCGGGCGTGACGTGGAGTGCCAGGCGCTGGCGCGGGCGGTGAAGTGGCACGCGGAGCGCCGCATCCTGCTCAATGGCCGGCGAACGGTCGTCTTCGCCTGACCGTTCGGCCCGCCCGAGGGGCGGGTCGGTTGCGGTCGTACGGCGACCGCGGGTGGCTCGTGGCCGTTCGCGCCGTTCCCCGCGCCCCTGGAAAAGACGGGGCTGCGCCCCGCTTTTGGCTTTCAGGGGCGCGGGGAACTGCGCGAACAGCCCCCACGTACCCGCGGCCGCCGGCGAAACCGAACCACCCGCCCCTCGGGCGAACGTCTCTACATCCGGCTCAGGCTCGCCGCCGCGAACAACACGTCCCTGATCGCCGCCCGGTCTCCCAGCTGCCCCGCCGCCGCATCCTCCGGAGGAACGTGGCCCGCGGCCAGCCGGCAGAACTCCACGTCGTCCAGCGCCACGTGCGCCACCTCGAACTCCTCCGAGCCCACCGCCCCCGGCGAGTCCAGCGGGATCAGCCACTCGCCGCCCCCGTGGCCCTCGATCTCCAGCCGCAGGCTGCGGCCGGGCTGTCCCGCGGGGACCAGGTGCGGGGTCGGCCCGGGCGCCGCCAGCCCCGCCTGCCGGCGTGCCGCCAGCGCAGCGGGAAGCATCCGTGCCGCGAGGTCGATCATCCGGTGCAGATACCTCGGCGCCGGCGGCCCGTAGGGGTAGTCCACGGCCTCCGCGATGTCCTCCGCGTGCACCCAGCACTCGAAGGCGCGGTCCAGCATCGCGTCGTGCAAGGGCAGCGCGAAGTCGCCGTACGACACCCCGAGGCGCCCGGCACCGCCGCCGGTGAAGGAGACGGTCTGCACGAGCCGGTGGCTCTGCTCCCGCCAGGGGCCCCGCACCGCGCGGGTCGGCGGGAAGTGCGAGGCCCGCCAGAAGGCCTCGGTGCGGGCGGAGGGGCCCTGTGCGGCTCCCTCCCCCAGGGGGTCGTCGAGGCCGAGTGCCCGCGCCACCAGGCCGTCGACGGACAGCAGGTGCACGATGACCCCGGCGACCGTCGTACGGCGGCTCGTCGGTGCCGCGCCGTCGAACCAGCGCAGCCGTACCGGTGCGTGCCACTCCGCGTCGCCGATGTCCTGGAGCAGGGCGTCCAGGCGGGCGGTCTCGGCGTCGTAGGGCGCCGCCCACGCGGGGATCGGGATGCGCGGCGGACGGCGGTCCAGACAGGCCTCCAGGACGCGGGTGCGCAGGCCGGGGTCGAGGTCGAGGCTCTCCGGCTGGTGCAGCAGGCCGACCGCCTCGCGCAGCCGCCGTGCCTCGTCCGCGCAGGCCCCGCAGTCGCCGAGGTGGATCTCGACGGCGAGGGCCTCCGCGGTCGAGCAGGCGGCCAGCGCCCACGCGCCGAGCAGCGACTTCAGGACGTCGTGCGGCAGTTCCAGCGGCACCGGCGGCAGGTCGTCGAGTCCGGGCAGCGGCTGCCCGCCGTCCTCGACGGAGGCCCGGGGCAGCGGGATGCGCGGCGGGCCGCCCGGCTCGCCGCCGTCGCGCGGCACGTCGCCCGCTCCGGCGCCGGAGCCCGTGTCGTCGTGCCCGTCGAAGGGGTCGGCGCCGGTCACACCGCACCTCCGTACCCCGGCGGTCTCCCGGCGTCGTGCGCGGTGGCGAGCAGTTGCAGGCCGAGGCGCAGCCGGCGGCGGGCCTCGTCCTCGGTGACCCCCAGGTCCACCGCGGTCTGGCGGTAGTCACGGCGCTGGAAGTAGGCGAGGTCCAGGGCGGCGCGCAGCGGGGTCGGCATGGAGTGCACGATGTAGTCCGCGCGGGCGGCGACGGAGGCGCGCCGCACCTTGCGCTCCAGCTCCTCCGTGGCCTCCGCGCCGGTGTCGCCCGGGGTGAGCGCGGCGGTCTCGGTGGCCCTGAGGCGCTGCACGGCGAGCCGGTGGGTCAGCGCGGCGACCCAGGAGCGCAGCGGGCCCTGCCTGGGGTCGTAGGCGTCCGGATGCTCCCAGACATGGGCGAAGACCTCGCGGGTTATGGAGTCCGCGGCCCGCTCGTCGCCGAGGACGCGGTGTGCGAGGCCGTGCACGAGCGAGGCGAAGCGGTCGTAGAGCTCGCCGAGGGCGGCGGCCTCGCCGCGCGCGAGCCGCTGCTGCATCTTGCGGTCCCAGCGGGGCGGTACGTCCTTCTTCGCCATGCGGCCCCCTCCCCGTGCCCGTATCCAGCGTGTCTCCACCGTCTCCTCGAATGTAGTCGGCACGTCCGACAACGCACGCCCCTTTGTGGCAATGCGCGCCCCCTGAGGGACCGCGAGTGGTAATGGTCCTTCGGTGCTCCTCCGACGCCTCTCCGTGCGCTGGTCAGTGCGCTCCCCGGGATGCTTCCCCGGTGTCACGGTCGTGCCCGGGTGAACCCTCCGTTTCTGATCGAACAGGATCGTCGGTGACCGAAACAAGACCCCTGCCGATCGTCGCCCGTTTGTCGTCCGGGGTTTCGGGGAACGGCCGCTGGGCAGCCGCGCGAAAAGAAGCGAAGGAACTGGCTCCGTTTCCGGGCGGTTCCGGAGATCCGGCGAGCGAAGGGCTGAGCCGTGGCTTTCAAGGTGACCGACGGCGAACAGGGTGAGTGGGTCGTGCTCGGGGTGTCGGGCGAACTGGACCTGGTGACCTCGCCGGTGCTGCGCCAGCGGGTGCACGACGCGGTGGCCGAGGGCCATCACAGCCTGGTCCTCGACCTCTCCGACGTCTTCTTCTGCGACTCCAGCGGCGTCGGCGTCCTCATCGCGGCCCGCCGCCTGATCCGCTCCTGCCGGGGCCGGCTGCGGCTGATACTGCCCGCCCACGGCGCGAGTGACGGTTCTCACGTCAACCGGGTCCTCGGCGCCCTCGGCGTACGACGGCTGTTCGACGTCTACCCCGACATGGACAGCGCGGTCAGTGACGAGGAGGGCCCGCTCTCGGCGTAGCGGGCTCGCCCCCTGCGAAGCCGGTGGGCCGGCGGCCGCGACGTGCCCCCCATAGCCGACGATCACGGCATTGCCACATTGTTGTCGCAGAATTCCCCCGGTCTTGGCACAAGGGTCGTTTTCCCGCTCTCCGACCGCCGCGCGCGTCGTACGCTCCCTGCGAGAGGAACCCCCACGTCACGTAAGGCGGCCCGAACACACATGGTCAGCACCGAGTACGAGCGACGGATCGCCGCCCGGTTCGCAACCTTCGACCAGGACGGCAACGGCTCGATCGACCGCGAGGACTTCAACACGGCGGCCAAGGCGCTGCTCGCCGAGTTCGGCACCCCCGCCCGCTCCGACAAGGGCCAGGCCCTGTACGCGGGCGCGGAGGCCTTCTGGCAGGGCATGGCCGGCATGGCGGACCGGGACGGCGACCAGCGCATCACCCGCGAGGAGTTCGTGAGCGGCGCGGTCAAGCGGCTGCACGACAACCCCGACCGGTTCGGCGAGATCGCCCGCCCCTTCCTGCACGCGGCCCTGGCCCTCGCGGACACCGCGGGCGACGGCACCGCGACCGTCACCGACACCGTGCGCGTGCTGCGCGTCCTCGGGGTGCCGCCGGAGATCGCGCAGGCGGTCGCGGCCGGCCTCGACATCGACGGCGACGGGAAGGTCGCGGAGGCGCAGATCGTCCCGGCGTTCGCCCGCTACTTCACGATTCCGGAGTAGCACTCCGGGAGACGGAATCTCCCGGGCTCCCCGACGCGGGTGCCTCCCGGCCCGGAGGCGCGGGAGCCGCCGGGCTCCCTGGTGCGGGAGTCGCCGGGCTCCGCGGCGTGGGAGCCATCGCGTCCCCCGGCGTGGACGCCGTCGAGAAGCGGTCGCGCAGCTGGTACTTGAGCACCTTGCGCAGGGTCTCGTTGCGTGGAAGGGCGTCCACCACCTCCAGCCGCTCCGGCAGTTTGTGCACCGACAGCCCTTCCGCGCGCAGGTACGCCACCACCTCCGGGAGCGTCAACGCGGCCGCCCCCGGCGGCTGTTCGACCACCGCGCACACCAGCTCCCCGCGCTCCGCGTCCGGCAGCCCCACCACCGCCGCGTCGCCCACCGCCGGATGCGCGGCGAGCAGATCCTCGATCTCCTTCGCCGAGATGTTCTCGCCCTTGCGGATGATCACGTCCTTGAGGCGGCCGGTGAGCACGAGGTGACCGCTCTCGGTCATCCGCCCGAGGTCACCGGTGCGCAGGAACCCCTCCTCGTCGAAGGCCTCGGCGGTCTGGGCCGGATCCAGATACCCCTGGCACACCGCCTCCCCGCGCAACCGCACCTCACCGCCCGCGGCGATCCGTATCTCCATCCCCTCCGGCGGCTTCCCCTCGGTCCTCGCCAGGTTCTCCGCCGTGTCGTCCGGCGCCCCCATCGTGATCATCGGCACCTCGGTCATGCCGTACCCGTGGGTCAGCTGCACCCCCATCTCGCGCACCACCGCGTGGTACACCTCCGGCGGCTTGGGCGCCCCGCCGCCGGCCAGCAGCCGCAGCGAGGGAATCACCGGAACCCCCGGTTCCTTGCGCTGCTCCGCCAGGAACATCGAGTAGAACGCCGTCGACCCGCCCGCCACCGTCACCCCGTGCCTGCGGTACTCCGGCAGCGCGTCCGGCAGGGCGAACTGCTCGAACATGAGCGCCGGGAAGCCGTACAGCAGCAGCATCACCGTGTAGTCGGGGCCCGCGATGTGCGCGTAGGGGAAGGCCATCGAGCCCACGTCGGCGGCCGTGAGCCGCAGCGCGTGCGCCAGGCACGAACCGCCCGCGATCAGTGAACGGTCCGTGTGGAGAACGCCCTTGGGGTCCGAGGTGGTTCCCGAGGTCCAGTAGATCCACCGTACGGAGGTGCCCTCGGCGGGCGGGGCGGGCAGCACGGACGGATCGCCGTCGGGCAGTTCGTCGTACGCCTCGAAGATCCCCTTCGCGCCCAGCCGCCGGGCCATCTCCGTGTGGTCGAAGCCGCGCCACACGCCCGGTACGGCGAAGAACTCGGCCCGTGACTCGCGCAGGGCGAAGCCGACCTCGCGGTCCCGGTAGAAGGGGATGACGGGCGACTGGACGGCGCCGAGCCTGGCCAGCGCGAAGGACAGCACGGCCGTCTCGATCCGGGTCGGCAGCTGCCAGGCGACGACCGTGCCGGGGCGCACGCCCATGGCGTACAGCCCGGCCGCCGCGCGCTCGGCACGCGCGCGCAGGTCGCCGAAGGACAGCGTGCGCTCGCCCTGGAGGAACACCGGGCGACCCGGGGTGAGTTCGGCACGGCGGGCGACCAGGTCCCAGAGGGTGCGGGAGGCGCTCAGCTCACGCGCCACAGTGTTCGCTTCGTTCATGGCCGGGCCCCCTGCCGCCGTTAACTGACGAGTCGTCAGATCGTAGGTCCTGGCACCTTGTCGGTCCAGGGGTGCGGGGCTAGCCTGCGAGATCTGACGAACCATCAGCTCCGTGGGGGTGTCTGCCGGTGGACCTGTCGTACACGCCCGAGGAGGAGGCCTTCCGGGCCCGGCTGCGGGAGTGGCTCGCCAAGGTGCTCCCCGGCCTGCCGCCGAAGCCGCGACCCGAGGACTGGCCGGGCCGCCGCGCCTACGACCTCGGCTGGCAGCGGACGCTGTACGACGCCGGGTACGCCGACGTCCACTGGGACGCGTCCCCCACCATGCGGCTGATCTTCCTCGAGGAGACCGAGCGGGCCGGCGCGCCCTATGTCGGCGCCAACTTCGTGGGCCTGCTGCACGCGGGCCCCACCATCGCCGCCGAGGGCACCGAGGAGCAGCGGGCACGCTGGCTGGCGCCGATCCTGCGCGGTGACGAGGTGTGGTGCCAGGGGTTCAGCGAACCGGGCGCCGGCTCCGACCTGGCGGCGCTGCGCACGCGCGCGTGGCGCGACGGGGACGACTACGTGGTGAGCGGCGCCAAGATCTGGACCTCGCACGCGGAGGTCGCCGACTGGTGCGAGCTGCTGGTGCGCACGGACCCGGAGGCGCCCAGACACCAGGGCATCAGCTGGCTGGCCATGCCCATGGCGGCGCCGGGCATCACCGTACGGCCGCTGCGCACGCTCGCCGGGTCGGCCGAGTTCGCCGAGGTGTTCCTCGACGAGGTGCGGGTGCCCGTGGCCAACCGGGTGGGCGCCGAGAACGACGGCTGGCGCGTCACCATGGTGACCCTCTCCTTCGAACGCGGCACCGCCTTCGTCGGCGAGGTCGTCGCCTGCCGCCGGGTACTCGGCGACCTCGCGCGCGCGGCGCGGGCGAACGGCACCTGGGACGACCCCGTGCTGCGCCGCCGCCTCGGCCGGCTGAACGCCGAGTTCCGGGCGCTGTGGCGGCTGACCCAGTGGAACGTCAGCGAGGCGGAGGGCAGGGGCGTGCCCGGCGTCGGCGGCTCGGTCTTCAAACTGCGCTACTCGCACGCGCGCCAGGAGCTGTACGACGCGGCCGCCGCCGTGCTCGGCCCGGACGCCCTGGACCTGGACCGGCCGTGGGTCCTCGACCGGCTCTCCTCCCTCTCGTACACCATCGCGGCCGGGACCTCGCAGATCCAGCGGAACATCGTGGCCGAGCGGATCCTCGGGCTGCCGAAGGGGCGGTGAGCGGGCGTGCGCTTTCAACTCAGCGACGACCAGAAGGCGTTGCGGGACGGGATGCGGGAGCTGCTCGCACGCCGGTTCGACGGTGCGGTGCTGCGGACGGCGGTCGGCGTGCCCGGCCTGGACCGGGGCCTGTGGCGGGAGCTGGGGGCGGCCGGGTTCTTCGCGCTGCGACTGCCGGAGGCGGACGGCGGCGTCGGACTCGGGCTGCCCGAGGCGGTGTTGGTCTTCGAGGAGGCGGGCCGGGCCCTGCTGACCGGCCCGTTGACGGCCACCCACCTCGCGGCGGCCGACGTGCCCGGTGCGGCCGCCGGGGAGGCCGTGGTGGCCCGCGTGGACGGCGGCCTGGTGGAGTGGCTGGCCGAGGCCGATGTTGTACGAGGGGACGCGTCGGGCGCCGTACCGCTGCGCTCCGTGGACCCGTTGACGCCCCTGCACCGGGTGCCGGGGGCGGCGGCCACACCACCCGACCCGGTCGCCGTACTCCTGACCGCCGCCGAGCAGCTCGGCACCGCCACGCGCGCGTGCGAGCTCGCCGTGCAACACGCGCGGACCCGCGAACAGTTCGGGCAGCCCATCGGGGCGTTCCAGGCGGTCAAGCATCTGTGCGCCGAGATGCTGGTGCGCGCCGAGACCGCGCGTGCGGCCGTCTACGCGGCCGCCGTGACCGCCGACCCGGTGGACATCGCGGCGGCCCGGCTGCTCGCCGACGAGGCCGCCGTGCGCGGCACCCGGGACTGTCTCCAGGTGCACGGCGGGATGGGCTTCACCTGGGAGGCAGAGGTGCATCTGCACATGAAAAGGGCCTGGCTGCGGGCTCAGCGTGGCGGAGGGAACACGGAGAGTGAGGAAGTGCTCGCTGCCGAGCTGCTCGGGTGAGCGTTCGAAACGGCTCTGGTCTGCGCATTCGAGGGTCCGGGCGGTCGGGGTGTCGCGGATCGTGGCATACCGGAGTCACGGAGCGTTGATATCGGGTTGTGTCCAACGCGTGACTCGTCACGGCCTGGAGTCGGGCGTCCCCTCGGGTACCTTCTGTGGGATGCGAGTGGTTCCGAGGACGAGCCATGCCGGCGGTGCCGTCGAAGCGGCCCCGCGGCTCATGGTGCGTACCGCCGCCCGCAAGGCGGTAAGGGCTTGCGCCCCCGCCTGTTCGACTCCCCGCAGCGAGCGTCGCACAGTATGCCGTACGCGTAATCCTTCACGTTGGAATATGCCCGAAGCGCTTGTTGGGGTGACTGTACGTCAACCATGCTGTCTCGTAAGGGAATCACGTTCCGTGACCCTTGCTCTGGCCGTTGTTCTGGCCATGCAGAAAATGGCTACGATCGTGGCCCTCGCCGTCTTTGTCGTCGCGGTCCTTGTCGTGGCGCTCGCTCGGTGCGGGTTCATGTGTCCGCCGGTTCGGATGGTGTGAGCGGTGCAGGTGCTTCAAGTGCAGCTGGAGATCCGGCCCGACCCCGCGGAGGTGGGACGGGCCAGGAGGTGGGCGCGCTCGCGCCTCGCCGGGTCCGGTATAGCGGCGGACGAGCCGCTGGCCGAGACGCTGATCCTGCTCGTCTCCGAGCTGGTCACCAACGCCGTGGTGCACACCGGCTGCCCGGCCGTGCTGCGCCTCTCGCTGCCGGGCGCGGACCGCGCGGACGCCGAGGAGTCGGCCACCGTACGGCTGGAGGTCGCCGACAGCAGCGACCGCGCGCCCGTACCGCGGTGCGTCGACAGTGACGCGACCGGCGGCCGCGGTCTCGCCCTCGTCGACGGGCTCGCCGACCGCTGGGGCTGGAGCCCCGAAGGCGCCGGCAAGCGCATCTGGTGCGAACTCGACCGATGTTCGGAACCCCGGCAGGGCGCGGCGGTGGCGTACGGAGGCGGGCTTGCCTCGTTCGAGGGGCTGGCGTTCGAGGCGGTGTGATCCCGGTGTGCGGTGATGCGCCGGGGAATGCATCCGTGCGCGCCCATGATGAACCGGGGCATAAGTCCTAAAACCCCGAACGGGTGTTGACGCCTTGTGACCACATGCTCACGCTTGAGGTCTGCGATTCGCCGCGAGGGGACGGCGAGGGGACGGACACCCTCGTCGAGCGTGGGTCGAGCCGGACGGAGGCGCGCGGGACCGGGCTCGGGGCGGGCCGGTGCGCGCAGCCGTCCGGGTTTCAGGGGGAATGGGGGAGGGGCGGTGTCACGCCGGTCTCGGCGTGGCACCGACCTCGAACGGCGACGGCGCGCGGACCTCGGGAACGGCCGCGCGCGGACCTCAGAGCACGGCCACGGGGGCGACCGGCGTGCCCGTCGCCCCGACGAACGGCTCCGGCATCGCCGACAGCAGGAACGCGTACCGGCCGGTTTCTCCACAGGCTGTGGACAACTCTTCGAGATTCCAGTTCTGGCCCTGCAGCATCCCCATCTCGACCAGGTCCAGGGCGTGCACGGGCAGCCACAGGTCCTCGATCTCGGGCGGGAAGATCTCGAACGTGAGGGTGTCGTTGGCGACGGCGGCGACATCGCGCGCGTGGAACCACTCCGGGGTGCGCACCGACAGCCCTGGCGACGGGTAGCCGTACCCGTGCTTGTCCCCGGCCAGATACACCTGCACCTGCCCGGTCCGCACCAGCACGATGTCACCGCCGCGGACCGTGGTCCCGGCCAGCTCTTCCGCCGCCTCCAGATCCTCCGGCGTGACCGCGTGGCCGCCCGCGAGCCGGTCCACACCACGCGCGCGTGCCACATCCAGGAGCACCCCGCGCGAGACGATGTGCCGCGCCTTGTCGATCCCGCCGAACTCGGCACCACCGTGCGCGGTGACGGTCCCCGCCGGGCGGCCGTTGTAGAGCTTGCCCGAGTGCGAGACATGGGTGAGCGCGTCCCAGTGGGTGCCGGCCTGCAGCCCCATGGTCACGGCGTCGTCGCTGCACGCCACCGTCCCCGGGCCGAAGAGCTC
The DNA here is from genome assembly GCF_055580905.1 of Streptomyces sp. NPDC031497. Taxonomy (NCBI): domain Bacteria; kingdom Bacillati; phylum Actinomycetota; class Actinomycetes; order Kitasatosporales; family Streptomycetaceae; genus Streptomyces; species Streptomyces sp. NPDC031497. The sequence continues at coordinate 293,570 of NZ_JBVIKO010000004.1, read as the reverse complement.
CTGGTTGACCTGCACCATGACGTGCAGCGGGTTGACCCGCCCCGGGATCATGCCGGTCTGCACGCCGTCCTGCCGGAGCGGGAGGGCGAGCGGGACACGGCGGCCGGTCCGGACGGTCGCCGCCGCCTCCCGTGCCACCTCGTCGGTGATCAGGTTCAGCGTGCCGATCTCGTCGTCGGCACCCCAGCGGCCCCAGTTGTTGACGCGCTTGGCGATGTCGTGAAACGCCGAACGGGCTGTAGGCAGTGACATCCGGTTCCTCCCCGGGGCTTGTGTCCGCGCATCCGGCGCGCCATAAAATCTAACGGTCCGTCAGAAACCGCGGGAAGGGGCCGGGCGTGGGGAACTTCTTGGCAGGCAAGGTCGTCGCCGTGACGGGTGCGGGGCGCGGGATCGGACGGGCGGTCGCGCTGGGAGCGGCGGCCGAAGGGGCGAAGGTCGTCGTCAACGACTACGGCGTCTCGGTCGACGGCGGATCGCCCACCAGCGAGGTCGCCGAGGCCGTCGTCAAGGAGATCGAGGCGGCGGGCGGGGACGCGGTCGCGGTGGCCGACGACATCTCCACGATGGCGGGCGGCCAGCGGGTCGTGGACGCGGCGCTGTCGGCGTACGGCCGCCTCGACGGGGTCGTGTGCGTGGCCGGGATCCTGCGCGAGCGGATGCTGTTCAACATGACCGAGGAGGAGTGGGACCCGGTGGTCGCCACCCACCTCAAGGGCACGTTCACGGTGTTCCGGGCGGCGTCGGCCGTGATGCGCACCCAGCGCGCCGGCACACTGATCGGCTTCACCAGCGGCAACCACCAGGGCTCGGTCTCGCAGGCCAACTACAGCGCGGCCAAGGGCGGGATCATCTCGCTGGTGCGCAGTGCCGCGCTGGGCCTGCACAAGTACGGGGTGACCGCGAACGCGGTGGCGCCGGTGGCCCGGACCCGGATGTCGGCCGGAGTGCCGACGGAACTGACGGAGATCGGCGAACCGGAGGACGTCGCGGCGTTCGTGGTCTACCTGCTGTCGGACGCGGCGCGGGACGCGGACATCACCGGGCAGGTGTACACGGTGGCCGGCCCGAAGATCGCGGTCTGGGCCCAGCCGAGGGAGTTGCGCGCCGCGTACGCCGACGGTGGCTCCTGGACCCCTCAGCGCATCGCGGAGGTGCTGCCGGCGAGCGTGGGGGCGGATCCGATGCCGATGCTGGCACGGCTGACAGCGATGGAAACAGCGGCACGAGCCGGAAGCCGACCGAACGCCTAGGGGGCAGGGGGGTGCGGTGGGTGCGCGGGTGCGGTGTCGTTCGGGTTGTTCGCGCAGTTCCCCGCGCCCCTGGGCCGGCTGGTCACAGGGGTGTTCACGGTTTCCGCGCCCGCTGGGTTGGCTGTCCACACGGGTGTTCACGGTTCCCGCCCGCCGGGCCGCCGATCAGCTCACCCGTTTCCGCGCTCCATGCACCCTGTCGGCCCCTGACTTCTCTCCGCCGCGACGGCGATCGGCCAAGACGGCGGTGTCCGGCGGTTCTCGTACGGCCGTAGCCCCGACGTTTTTCTGGAGGTCACCGTGGAGTTCGGCTTCGCGCCGGAGGACGACGCGTTTCGCCGCGAAGTCCGTGCCTGGCTCGACACGCACGTCACAGCCGACGCGGACCGGCGCGGCTGGGAGCGCACGCTCGGGGCCGCCGGGTGGATCGGGCTGGGCTGGCCGGAGGGCGGGTACGGGAACCGGACCGCCACGCTCACCCAGCAGGTCGTCTGGGCCGAGGAGTACGCCCGGTCCGCCGCGCCCCCGCGCTCCGGGCACATCGGGGAGAACCTGCTCGCCCCGACGCTCATCGCCCACGGCAGCGCGGAGCAGAAGGCACGCTTCCTGCCGCCCGTCGCCGCCGGCGAGGAGCTGTGGTGCCAGGGGTACAGCGAGCCCGGCGCCGGTTCCGACCTCGCCGGCGTGCGGACCGCGGCCGTACGCGAGGCGGACGGCTACCGCGTCACCGGGCAGAAGATCTGGACCTCGCTCGCGCACGAGGCCGACTGGTGTTTCGTGCTCGCGCGGACCGAACCCGGCTCGCGGCGCCACCACGGACTGAGCTTCCTGCTCGTGCCCATGGACCAGCCGGGCCGCATAGAGGTCCGCCCCATCCGTCAGCTGACCGGCACCAGCGACTTCAACGAGGTCTTCTTCGACGGGGCGCACGCGCACCTGGAGCATGTCGTCGGCGGCGAGGGCGACGGCTGGCGCGTCGCCATGAGCCTGCTCGGCTTCGAGCGCGGGGTGTCGACCCTCGCCCAGCAGATCGGGTTCGCCGAGGAACTGGGACGGGTGGTGCGGGACGCCGTGGCGACCGGCGCCGCCGACGATCCCGTCGTACGGGCGCGGCTCGTGCGGCAGTGGGCCGAGCTGCGGGTCATGCGCTGGAACGCCCTGCGCACGCTGGGCGGTTCGGCCGCCGAGCCCGGTGCGCCCAGCGTGGCCAAGCTGCTGTGGGCCGGCTGGCACCAGCGGCTCGGGGAGCTCGCCGTGCTGGTGCGGGGCGCCGGTGCGAGCGTCGGCCCGGCCGACTGGTCGGCCGCCGCGCCGTACGAACTGGACGCCGCCCAGCACCTGTTCCTCTTCTCCCGGGCCGACACCGTCTACGGCGGCTCGGACCAGGTGCAGCGCACGATCATCGCCGAGCGCGTGCTCGGTCTGCCGAGGGAACCGAAGGGGGTCGAGTCGTGATGCGTGGTGTGGTGTTCGACGGGAAACAGGTGCAGGTCGTCGACGATCTGGACGTACGGGAGCCGGGGGCCGGGGAGGTGCTGGTCTCCGTCGCGGCGGCCGGGCTGTGCCACAGCGATCTGTCCGTGGTGGACGGGACCATACCCTTCCCCGTTCCTGTGGTGCTCGGACATGAGGGTGCCGGGGTGGTGGAAGCGGTCGGTGTGGGCGTCAGCCATGTCGCGCCCGGGGACCATGTCGCGCTGTCCACCCTCGCCAACTGTGGTACCTGCGCCGACTGTGACCGTGGGCGGCCCACCATGTGCCGGAAGGCCATAGGGCGGCCGCAGAAGCCGTTCATGCGCGGCGGCCGGGCCGTCTACCAGTTCGCGTCCAACTCGGCCTTCGCGGAACGGACGGTCGTCAAGGCCGTGCAGGCGGTACGGATCCCGAAGGACATCCCGCTGACCTCGGCCGCCCTCATCGGCTGCGGCGTACTGACCGGGGTGGGCGCCGTACTGAACCGCGCCCGCGTCGACCGCGGCGACACCGTGCTGGTCATCGGCACCGGCGGGATCGGGCTCAACGTCATCCAGGGCGCCCGGATCGCGGGAGCGCTGCGGATCGTGGCCGTGGACGCCAATCCGGCCAAGGAGGAGGTGGCCCGGCAGTTCGGCGCCACCGACTTCCTGACCGCGACGGACGGCGTCAGGGACCTGCTGCCGACCGGCGTGGACCACGCGTTCGAGTGCGTCGGCCGGGTCGAACTGGTCCGGCAGGCCGTCGACCTCCTGGACCGGCACGGCCAGGCCGTCCTCCTCGGCACGCCCGCCGCCACCGCCGAGGCGTCCTTCGTCGTCGCCTCGATGTTCCTCGACAAGTCCATCCTCGGCTGCCGCTACGGCTCCTCGCGCCCCCAGCGGGACATCGCCCTGTACGCCGAGCTGTACCGCCAGGGGCACCTGATGCTCGACGAGCTGGTGACCGAGACCTACCCGGCGGAGGACTTCGAGAAGGCCCGCGCTGACGCGGAGGCGGGACGGGTGGCACGGGGGGTGCTCACGTTCTGACGGGGGTGTTCACGTTCTGGTGGACCGCGGCGGAGCGGAAGGTCCGGCGGTAGGCGGTCGGGGTGACGCCGAGCGCTGCCTGCAGGTGCTGCCGCATCGACTGGGCCGTGCCGAAGCCGGCGTCCCGGGCCACCTGGTCCATCGAGAGCTCGGTGGACTCCAGGAGGTGCCGGGCGCGTTCGACGCGCTGCTGGGTGAGCCACTGGCCGGGGCTGATGCCGGTCTCCTCGCGGAAGCGGCGCGTGAAGGTCCGTACCGACATGGCCTCCTGCTCGGCCATGTCCCGCAGCTGGATGGGCTCGTGCAGGCGGGCGAGGGCCCAGGCGCGAGCCGCGGTGGTGCCGGCGACCTGCGGGTCGGGGACCGGGCGGTGGATGTACTGGGCCTGGCCGCCGTCCCGGTGCGGGGGTACGACCGTACGGCGGGCCACCTCGTTGGCGACGGCCGTGCCGTGGTCGCGGCGGACCATGTGCAGGCACAGGTCGATGCCGGCCGCCACCCCGGCGGAGGTCAGCACGTCCCCGTCGTCGATGAACAGCACGTCCGCGTCCACCTTGACCTGCGGGAACAGTCGCTGGAGATGGTCCGCTTCGGCCCAGTGCGTGGTCGCCGGGCGGCCGTCCAGGTAACCGGCGGCGGCCAGCACGTAGACGCCGGTGCAGATGGAGGCGAGGCGGGTGCCGGGGCGGATGCGGGCGAGGGCGGCGGCCAGTTCGGGCGTGAGGACGCCCTGTTCGAAGACCGGGCCCAGCTCGTACGACGCCGGGATGACCACCGTGTCGGCGGTGGCCAGCGCCTCCGGGCCGTGCGGCACGTGGACCGCGAAGTCGGCGTCGGTCTCGACCGGCCCCGGCGGCCGGACCGAGCAGGTCACGACCTCGTACAGGTGCCGTCCCCGCGCGTCCTTGGGCCGGCCGAAGATGCGGTGCGGGATGCCCAGTTCGAAGGGGAGCAGACCGTCCAGGGCGAGGACGACGACTCGGTGCGGGCGGAAGCCTGGGGCACTGCTCATGGCCCGATCCTAGCGAATACTGTCCTCCGGGCCACTCGATGGAGTGAATCCGCCGGCCGAAGCTTTATGGCGTGACCCAGACAAGCGAAGCCGCAGCCCTCGCCGAGGACTCGAAGCCGACCCGCTCACCGCGTATCAACCGTGCCTGGTTCGTCGCCGCCGTCACCTTCGTCACGATCGTCGGTGCGGCCGCCTTCCGCTCCCTGCCCGGTCTGCTCATCGACCCCCTGCACCAGGAGTTCGGCTGGTCGCGCGGCACGATCGGCGCGGCCGTCTCGGTCAACCTCGCGCTGTACGGGCTCACCGCGCCGTTCGCGGCCGCGCTGATGGATCGTTTCGGCATCCGCCGGGTGGTGGCCATGGCCCTGACCGTGATCGCGGTCGGTTCGGGCCTGACCGTGTGGATGACGGCGGCCTGGCAACTGATGCTGTGCTGGGGCCTGCTGGTGGGCCTCGGCTCCGGCTCGATGGCCCTCGCCTTCGCCGCCACGGTCACCAACCGCTGGTTCACCACCCGGCGCGGCCTGGTCAGCGGCATCCTCACCGCCGGCTCCGCCTCCGGCCAGCTGATCTTCCTGCCGCTGCTGTCCTGGATGGTCGAGCGGTACGACTGGCGCCCGGCCGCCGTCACGGTCGCCCTCGCCGCCCTCGCGGTCGTCCCCTTCGTCTGGCTGCTGCTGCGCGACCACCCGGCCGACGTGGGCCTGAAGCCGTACGGCGCGACGGACTTCGTGCCGAAGCCGGCGCCGGTCACCGGAGCCGCGCGCCGGACGGTCGGGGTGCTGCTCTCCGCCGTCCGCACCGGGCCCTTCTGGCTGCTCGCCGGCACCTTCGCGATCTGCGGCGCCTCCACCAACGGCCTGGTCCAGACCCACTTCGTGCCCGCCGCCCACGACCACGGCATGCCGGTCACCACGGCGGCCTCGCTGCTCGCGGTCATCGGCGTCTTCGACGTCGTCGGCACGATCGCCTCCGGCTGGTTCACCGACCGCTTCGAACCGCGTCGGCTGCTCGCCGTCTACTACGCCCTGCGCGGCCTCTCCCTCCTCTGCCTCCCCATGCTGCTGGGCCCCGCCATCCACCCCCCGATGATCTTCTTCATCGTCTTCTACGGCCTCGACTGGGTCGCCACCGTCCCGCCCACCCTGGCCCTGTGCCGGGAGAACTACGGCGAGGACAGCGCCATCGTCTTCGGCTGGGTCCTCGCCTCCCACCAGATCGGCGCGGCCCTCGTCGCCTACCTCGGCGGGGTCGCCCGCGACGCCTTCGGCACGTACGACATGGTCTGGTACGCCTCCGGCGCGCTGTGCGCGGCGGCGGCCCTGATGGCCCTGGTGATCCGGCGCCGGCCGGTGACGGCGGCGGGGCGACTCGGCGCCGTCAGCCGGCCGGCGAGCGCCTAGGCCGGAACCCCTGTCGGCACGGCCCTGCCGTACAACTCGTCCAGGCCGATCAGCAGCACTCCGCTGCGAGCCGCCTCGGCTCGCAGCGCGTCGCTGAAACCCGCCGCACTGAAACAGGCCAACCCGCAGTGCGAGGTGTCCAGGCCGCGTCCGGCGAGCAGTTCCCTTGCCCGTGCGAGGCGTTCGAGGTGGTTCACCCCCATGACCGTGCCCCACTTCGCCTCCCCGAGCAGCGCGACCGACGGGCGGTTTCCCCCGGACCCCTGCTCGACGACGGCCACGTCGACCTGGATCTGCCGACGCTCCTTCGCATCGGTCACGACGCCGCTGCCCACCTCGCCCAGAGAGGTACTCAGCAGGGTCCGCCCGGGCCCCAGGACGTACTCACGGCACATCGCCTCGAAGTGCGGCCCGGCCACCTGCGCCGCGAAACGCTGTCCTGCCTGGGCCCACACCTCGGCGGCCTGGCCCGCTTCCAGCCGGGCCCAGGCCGGACGCATGACGGCCTCGTAGAAGGTGATCAGGGGTTCGGTGATGCGGTACTGGGATTTCCCGGCCCGGAAGATGTCGGCCTCCCGCACCAGGAGATGGCTGTCCTCCAGGACATTGAGCGGGTGCGAGATGTCGACGGACTTGCGGCCGATGTAACCCGCGATGCCTCCGCGCGTGGTGTTGCCCTGTGCCACGGCGGCCAGCACCGAGTGGTACAGCGCCGTGTCCCGGATGTCGGCCTCCTCGGCAAGCAGGTAGCGGGCCTCCCGGAAGAGGGGGCTGAACGGGGAGAGAACAGTGCGGCAGATCCATTCGTCGAAGCCGTCCAGGTCGGCGGGGACATCGTCCGCCAGGAACTGGCGACGGTAGGCGGGGGTGCCGCCGAGGACCGCGTGCAGCCGGGCCGCCAGAGCGGGATCCGTGGCGACACCCCAGAAATCCGCCGCTGCCCGGTATCCGAAGGGCCGTACGACGAGTTCGAGCTGGGCCCGGCCCCGCAGCGGCGCACTGCTGGCCAGCAGTCCGCCCATGACGGACATCGCCGAGCCGCACAGCAGCAGTCGCATGTGGCTCTCCTCCACCTGGGCGCGGTCGACCGCGCGCTGGATCAGGGAGGGAAGTTCCGGAGCCGCCCGCACCAGATACGGGAACTCGTCGATGACCACGAGAAAAGGAGCGTCAGGTGTCGGACCGCCGGGTGTCCGGGCGCCGGCGGCGAGCCCGAAAAGATAGGTGACGGCGTCGTCCCAGGTGGCGAAGGAGAAGGGCACCGGGGAGCCCGCGTGTTCGGCCAGGGCGGCACTGAACTGCCGCAGAGACTCCGCCTCGGTGGCGTCGGTGGCTCCGAAGTAGAACCCGCCGCACTGTTCGACGAGCGCCCGCAGCAGATACGTCTTCCCCATGCGACGCCTGCCGCTGAGGACTCCGAGCGTGGCGTGCGGTACGGGCCGGTCGGCGAAGGCCGTGAGCGCGTCCCACTCGGCGCCCCGGTCGAAGACGCGCGACGGCTTGGCCGGCCTCGGCTGCTGCATGGCCACTCCCGGGGGTCCTGCTCCCGCTGGCGACTCCTTAGGAGCACACTCCTAAGGAGTGTATCCCTAATTGCTCAGGGGTTCAGGAAGCCCGTGCCCGCTGGGGCACGGCCACCGAGCGAGCAGGCCGGAATCTGCCTCTTTCAGGAGGGAGAGCACGCACTTCAAAGGAAGCGCCCTCTGTGGAACAGCAGCGGTGCCTGCTGCGGATCGCCACCCGTGCCCAGCGCGTCCACCCGGCCCACCACGATCAGGTGATCGCCGCCCGTGTGGACGGCGTGGATCGCGCAGTCGATCCAGGCGGCGGCGCCGGTCAGGCGGGGGGCGCCGGACACCGGGGCCGTGTCGTACGCGACCCCCGCGAACTTGTCCGCGCCGCTCACCGCGAAGGCACGGCACAGCTCGCCCTGGCCCGCGCCGAGGACGTTGACGCAGAAGACGCCCGCGCGGGCGATGCGCGGCCAGGTGGCCGACGTACGGCCGACCATGAAGCAGATCAGGGGCGGGTCGAGGGAGAGGGAGGAGAAGGACTGGCAGGCGAAACCGGCGGGGGAGGGTTCGCCTGCGGCGGCCGGTGAGGTGACAACGGTCACCCCGGTCGCGAAGTTCCCCAGTACCCGCCGGAACTCCGCCGGGTCGACCGGCGCCCGCTCGTCCGCGCGTACGCATCGCAACTCCGGGCGCGGCAACGCCTCCACGGGCCCCGGTGAGGGGGCCGACCTGAGGTAGCGGACAGCGGCCGCGGCCGCCCCTGCGTGTCCCATCATCCATTCATTGAAGCTGACGGTACGTCAGATGGGAAGGTCGGTGCCGGACGTCGTACGACTGCTTCGTACGCTGCGCCCATGGGGGGGGGAGAGACACGTGACCGGCGCGGAGAACAGCTTCGTGACCGGCTAGGAGACCGGCGGCCGGTCTGGTCGGCCGGCGATCTGAACGCGGCGGTCGCGCTGGCGGCGGCCCGGCTGCCGGCGGCCGGGCTGCTGATCGGTCATCGGGTCCGGCCGGCCGGCCGTCGCCGGCCGGCCGGAACGACGGCTGGGCTCACCGTCCCCGGAACTCCGGGCTTCTGCGTTCCACGAAGGCCCGCAGCCCCTCCTGGGCGTCCCGCGTCGTCATGTTGATCTCCTGGGCGGCGGACTCGGCCGCGAAGGCCGAGGCCCGGTCGCTGTCCAGGGACGTGTTGACCAGCTGCTTGGTCAGGGCGAGGGTGCGGGTCGGACCGGTGGCGAGCCGGACGGCCCACTCGCGTGCCGTCTTCGCCAGCTCCTCGTCCGGTACGACCCGGTTGACCAGCCCGAGCCGCTCGGCCTCCGGGGCGGAGAGGGCGTCGCCGAAGAACATCAGCTCCTTGGCGCGGTGCGGGCCGATCAGGCGGGGGAGGAGATAGGCGCCGCCGCCGTCGGGGACCAGGGCGCGGCGGACGAACACCTCGATGAAACGGGCGGATTCGGCGGCCAGGACCAGGTCGCAGGCGAGCGCGAGATGGGCGCCCAGGCCGGCGGCGGTGCCGTTGACCGCCGCGATCACCGGCTTCTCGCAGTCGAGGACGGCGGCGACCAGACGCTGGGCGCCGAGCCGGATGGTGCGGGCCACGTCGCCGGGGAGGCGCTCGGCCGGGGCGCCGCCGCGGAGGTCGGCGCCCGCGCAGAAACCCCGGCCGGTTCCGGTGACGACCACGGCCCGTACCGAAGGGTCCGCGGAGGCTTCGGAAAGCAGGTGGATGATGCGTTCTCGCTGGTCAGGGGTGATGGCGTTGAGGGCCTCGGGGCGGTTGAGGGTGATCTGCGCGACCTGGTTGTCAGTGGCGTGCAGTACCAATGACTCAACGGAAATTTCCGGCTCGTCGTTCTTTGCGGGCTCACGGGGGGAATTAGGCATGTTCATCTCAGCGGCACACCGCCAGCGCGTCCAGCGCCACCGCGCCCTGGCCCTCGGGCAGCACCATCAGCGGGTTGATGTCGAGTTCGGCGAGCTGGTCGCCGAGTTCCAGGGCCATCCGCTGGACGCGCAGGATCACCTCGACGAGCGCTTCGAGGTCGGCCGGCGGCCGCCCCCGGACCCCGTCCAGCAGGGCCCGCCCACGCAGTTCGGCGAGCATGTCCCGGGCCTGGTCCTCGCCGAACGGCGGCACGCGTACGGCCGCGTCGTGCAGGACCTCGACCAGGACCCCACCGAGCCCCACGGTCACCGTCGGCCCGAACAGGGCGTCGTGCGTGACCCCGACCACCATCTCCACGCCCCGCTCGACCATCTGGCAGACCAGCACACCGTCGAGGGTGACGCCCTCGTAGCGGGCGATGTCCGTCAGCTCCCGGTAGGCGTCCCGGACCTGACTGGCGGAGGTCAGCCCGATCTTCACCAGGCCCAGCTCGGTCTTGTGGGCGATCTGCGCGCCGGACGCCTTCATCACCACCGGGTACCCGACCAGGCCCGCCGCGCGTACGGCGGCGGCCGCGCTGGTCACCAACTGCTCGCGCGGCACCCGTATGCCGTACGCGCGCAGCAGCTGCTTCGCCGCGTGCTCGCTCAGCTGCTGCCCCGGCCGCATCAGCGCGAGCGCCTTGCGGTACGAGGGCGAGGGCGTGCGCGGGGCCTCGTCGAAGGGGGAGTGGTAGGCGCGGACGAAGCGGTGGTGGTCGAGGTAGGCGCGGACGGCGGTGAGGCAGTTGCCGACCGTGCGGAAGGTGGCCACCCGGGAGGAGCCCAGCAGGACCTCGCGGTAGGCGGGTTCGGTGCCGACCGGCGAACCCCACACCACGCACACCAGCTTGTCGGTCGCCTCGGCCGCGTCGACCAGGTCCCGCACGAGCCGGTCGCTGAGCGGCGGGAAGGGGCCGGTGATCGGACAGATCAGCACCCCGACCTCGGGGTCGGCGAGGATCGCGTCGATGATCTTCCGGCCGCGCCAGTCGCCCACCGGATGACCGCCGTTGTCGACCGGGTTGGCCACGCTCAGATACTCCGGTATCCACTGGTGCAGCTCGGCCTGCCGTGCCTCGGACAGCACCGGCAGCCGGAGCCCCGCGCCGGACGCCAGGTCGGCGACGTGCGCGCCCGTGCCGCCCGAGATCGAATAGACGACCACCCCGTCGGCGTGCGGCGGCCGTGCCCGGGCCAGCAGGGCGGCGGTGTCCTGGAGTTCGTCGAGGCCGTCGACGCGGATCACCCCGTACTGGCGCAGCGCCGCGTCGATCACGTCGTCCGCGCCGGTCAGCTTGCCGGTGTGGGAGGCGGCGGTGCGGGCCCCGGCCTCGGTGCGGCCGACCTTCACGGCGACCACCGGCACCTTGCGGCGGGCCGCGCGGTCGGCGGCCAGCAGGAAGGCGCGGCCGTCCTTGAGACCCTCGACATAGCAGGCGATGGCGCCGACCTCGGGGCGCTCGGCGAAGTACGAGATGAAGTCGGCGGTCTCCAGGTCGGCCTCGTTGCCGGTGGGCGCCCAGTGCGAGAGTCGGATGCCGAGCTCCTGGGCGGCGAAGACGGGCCGGCCCTGGTGCCCTGACTGGGTGATCAGCGCGATCGCCGGTCCGTCCAGGTCGTCCCGGAAGCGCTCGAAGGCGTTCAGGTTGGTGTTCGGGCCGAGCAGCCGCAGCCCGGAGCGGCGTACGGCGGCCGCGAGCCGGACCTGGGCCGCCGCCCCCTCCTCGCCGGTCTCGGCGAACCCGGAGGCGAAGGCCACGGCGAACTTCACCTTGGCCTCGGCCAGTTCCTCGAGCACCGGAAGGGGGTCGGCGACCAGGAGTACGGCGAGGTCGACCTGCTCGGGCAGGTCGGCGACGGAAGGAGCGCAGGCGATGCCGAAGACCGACGGCCGGGCCGGATGCACCGGGTGCACCCGGGCCCCGACCCGCTCGGCCCAGTCGAGGATCTGCCGGGTGATACCGGTGTTGGGCCGCCCATCCGCGTCCGAGGCGCCGATCACGGCGACGGACTCGGGCCGGAAGAACCTGTCCAGATCCGGTACGTCCGCGTACAGCGGCCGTCCGCTGACGTCCTGCTCGTCCGCGTCGGCCGTCCGGCCGTGGACGGCGGGCCCGGGTCGCTGCTCACCGCAGGCGATGACCCGGGCCCGGCGGGAGTCGGTGGTGAGGGTGCCGTGGGTTGATCCAAGCATCGTTCCGCCCGCTCCTGTGTGACAGCACAATTAACTGACGCAGTGTCAGATTACTGAACTGACACTGCGTCAGGAACTGGTCTGCACGCAAAGTTGAGACCGAAAGCAGCCCGTCTTCTCACCCGAGGGCGGCCAGCACCTCCTTCGCCACCCGCTCGCCCGACCGCACCGCCCCGTCCATGAAGCCCGTCCAGAACGTGGAGGTCTCCGTCCCGGCCCAGTGGATCCCGCCCACCGGCTCGCGCAGCGCGGCCCCGTACTCGGTCAGCACACCGGGCGGCGCGTAGGCCACCGGGCCGCCCCGTGAGAAGCCCTCATTGTCCCAGCGCTGCAGCACGAAGGAGGTGGGAGATCCGGCCTTGTTCCCGAAGTACTTGACGTAGTCGGCCAGGACGGCGGCCTTGACGTCGGCGACGCTCGCCGCGTCGTACGCCCGCATCTCGTCGGCCTCGATGAAGCCCATCAGCGCCCCGTAGGAGGCGTCCGGCGGGGAGTTGTCGAAGGTCGAGCGGACCACGCCGGAGTCACTGACGGCCTGCCCGTTGAGGCCGTCGGCCCGCCAGAAGGGGGTGTCGTAGACGGCGATGGCCTTGCCGATCGAGCCCATCGGCATCCGCTGGGTGAGCTGGTCGCGGACGGCCGGAAGCAGCGGATCGTAGGTGATGCGGGCGGCCAGCGGCGGCGGCACGGCGACCACGACCCGGGTCGCGTTGACCGTGATCCCGTCCGCCGTGACGACGTAGGAGCCGCCGGACCCGACGATCGACCGCACCGGCGCGCTCAGCACCACCCGGTCGCCGAGGGTCGCGGCGAGCTTGATCGGGACCTGCTGGGAGCCGCCGACGAAGCGGGACTCCTGGGCGCCGCCCGCGGTGTCGGTGAGCCGCTCCAGGGTGCCGGCGGTGGACTCGTTGCCGGCGGCGGCGATGTAGGAGAGGACGTAGAGGAGGGAGAGTTCGCGGGGCTGGGCCGAGAAGATCGATGTGCAGGCGAGGTCAAGGAGGAACTTGGCGGACGGGACGATCGCGTGGGCGTTCAGCCAGCTCTCGAAGGTCTGCCTGTCCCACTCGGCGGCCTTGGCGGCGGTCCAGGGCGCACCCACCGGCACCTGTGCCGCCATGCTGTCCAGCTCGGACTGCACGATCGCCGCGTTGGCGAGCCCGGCCGCGTCGACCGGCGGCACCGAGCCGAGCAGGCCGCTGGTGTCGTAGGGCGTGCGCTTGCCGTCCTTGTAGAGGAGGTTGTCGCCCGTGTTGTAGGTGGCGAAGGTTGCCACGCCCAGGGAGTCGGCGAGGGCCTTCATACGGTCCTGGGTGGGGCCGATGAACTCGCCGCCGCCCTCGGTGTGACCGCCGCCCGCCAGCGCCAGGTTCACCACCCGGCCGCCGACCCGGTCCCGGGCCTCCAGAACGGCCACCGACCTGCCGCCGGCCACCAGGTCGCGGGCCGCGGTGAGCCCGGCGAGACCGCCGCCGACGATCACGACGTCGACGGTCCGGGAGGCGGCCGAGGTGGCTGGGGCGGCCGAGGCGGCCGGGGTGGCTGCGGTGGCCGTACCGGCGGAGACGGCGGTGAGGCCGGCCGCCCCGGCGGCGGCACCGCCGAGGAGGGAGCGGCGGGAGAGGGACCTCGCGGGGGAGAGCTGTCTTTCGAGTGCCACGTGCGTCCTCCGTCAGGAGCGAGAGGGGGTGGAGCCGGAAAGGTGAGCAGGGCTCACATTCTGGGCTCGGGCACACGGATAGTGCTACCGCCGGTAACAAACAACTCCGGTCGCATCCGTCACATGAGCAACGGGGCGCATAGGTCCGGAGGTTGAGGATCCCTATGCCGCCCGGGGTGTTCGGCCCCCGCTGTCCGGGGCGGTCGGCCTATGCCGCTCGGTGTCGCTTGGCGACGGTCTTCGCGATCTTCTGCGCGTCGATCGCCATCTCCCGGAACATGCCGCTGATGGGGTTGGTGTAGCCGGTGAAGTAGAGGCCGGGGGCGTTCTTCGGGGTGCGGGGGCCGTGGGTGACCGGGTGGCCGCGGTCGTCGAGGACGTCGAGGTGGCCGACCAGGTCCTCCAGCGCGCGTACGTATCCGGTCGCGGCGATCACCGTGTCGGGGGAGACGAGGGTGCCGTCGGCGAGGGTGACCTTGCCGTCCTCGAAGCCGTCGACGGCGGCCACGATCTCCACCTTCCCCTCCCGCACCGCGTCGATGAGGCCGACGTCCAGGACCGGGATGGCGCCCTGCCCGACCCGGCTGTAGAGGCCGGTGCCGGGGCGGGGCAGGCCCTGGGCGGCGAGGTCGGGCACGCTGACCTTGGCCAACGTGCGGGCCAGCCGGTCGACGAGGGACACCGGGAGGCGTCGTACCAGGATCGAGTTGTACTGGGCGGCCCAGCCGGCGGTGGAACGGCGCACGACGTGCGGGACCGTGCGGACCGCGAGCCGTACCCGGGAGGCGCCGCCCTCCACCAGGTCGACGGCGATCTCGGCGCCGGTGTTGCCGACGCCGACGACGAGGACGTCCTGCCCGGCGAAGGGCTCGGCGTTCCGGTACTCGCCGGCGTGCAGGAACCGGCTGCCGTAGGTGGCCAGGCCGGGCCAGTCCGGGATGCGCGGGGTGTGGTTGAAGCCGGTGGCGACCACCACCGCGGAGCCGGTCAGCTCCCGGCCGCCGGAGGCGTGCAGCAGCCAGCCGTCGCCGTCGGGCGAGCGCTCGATGCGGGAGACCTCGACGCCGGTGACGATCTCCAGTTCGTGGTGCTCGGCGTACTTCTCCAGATAGCGCACCACGTCGTCACGGGAGACCCAGCGGCCGAAGCGGCGCGGCATGGGCAGCCCGGGCAGCGCGGAGAGACGGCGGGTGGTGTGCAGACGCAGGCGGTCGTAGTGGTGGCGCCAGGAGAAGCCGACGTCGTCGGACTTCTCCAGGACGACGGCGCGGATGCCCCGGGCTCGCAGCGCGTACGCGGCGGCGAGACCTCCGGGGCCGGCGCCGATGACGTAGACGGGCGAAACGGTGGGGGGAAACACGGCCATGGGCGGGAGCGTAATCACGCGCCACGTTGATGGGTCTCGGTCAAGACCGGAATTGGTTGCGGATTGATCACACCCGTAGGAGAAGTGAGTGGAACTTGTGACGTAGCCCACTTCATCTGAACGGAAGCAGAAGAGAAGGGGCGGAAAAAGGTCCACGCCGCCGGGCTCCGGTGCGCGGGAGCCCGACGGCGCGGGTGGGCGGTGTCCTTAGACAGACGGGAAAAGAACACCGCGTTCAGGGAGGCTATCGCGGTCGTGAGGGGCCTATCTCGATTGTGAGAGGTTCTTACTTCCGCGGCGGTTTCTCAGTCCCGCTCGCCCTTCTTGCCGTTGCTGTCGTTGCTGTTTCCCTTGCCCTTGCCGAAGCCCGTCACCTCGGCGATCCAGGTGATGAAGTCGCCCGGGTCGGTGTTGGCGCCATGACCCTGGTCCCAGTAGTAGAGGTGGTTCACGTCGTCGCCCAGGTTGTCCAGGCGGGCCGCCAGGTTCGCGGAGATGACGTGCGAGGTGTCGGTGTCATTGGTGCCGAGACGGATCCACCAGTGCTTCGAGCGCTTGCCGTTGACCTTCTCCACCAGGTGGTACATCGGGTTCATCAGGTTCAGCTTCTCGGGGATGTCGCCCGCGACCCGCTTGGTGCTGAGCCCGGTGGAGTCATTCTTCGCGCCGTAGGCGGTGAAGTGGCGGCTTTCGGTCGTACCCGCTCCGAACTCATTGTTTTCGCCGGCGGACAGGTCGAAGGCGTCGAAGGCGGGGGTGGTCTTCTTGCGGGCGCCGACGTGGGTGAGGTAGCCGTCCCAGTCGAAGGCGGCCTTGCCGCCGGACCAGGTGATGAAGGTGTTGGCGGCCAGGTAGGTCTCGCGGTCCGAGTCCGACAGGGCGGCGAGGTAGGTGGTGGCGGACGGCTCCAGGTACTGCTTGAGCAGGTACGCGTCGTAGTTGCGGGCGGTCAGCGGGCCGAAGCCGTCCAGGCCGCGCAGCTTCAGGCTCGCCTGGTACTCGGCGAACTGCGCCCGCAGGTCCTTCGAGACCGTCTGGTCGACGACCTTGCCGGTGGACTGGGTGACGTTGGAGCCCCAGTTCCACTCGTAGGCGCCGTCGGCGTGCTCCAGGTCGGTGATCGGGCACCAGGCGCCGGTCGCGAAGATCGCGTCCGAGGCGTCGGCCGCGCCGATCTCCTTGAGGTACTTGTCGTAGACCGGGCTGTCGCCGGAGGCGCCGAGCAGTGAGGACAGGGCGCCGCCCGCACTGGTGCCGGCCGACACGATCCGGTCGACGTCGCCGGGGATGAGGCCGCGGTTGGCCTTCACGTACCGCACGGCCGCCTTGAGGTCGACGATCGCGGCGGGGGCGGTGCCGTAGTACTCGCCGTCGGAGTTCTTGAGGGTACGGCCGCGGGCGCCGGGCTCGACCACCACGTAGCCGGCGGCCAGGGCCAGCAGCTGGTTGGAGGCGGTGGCGCCGCCGGTGGTGTTGGTGTTGCCGTTCGCGTTGGAGGTGGTGGAGGCCGAGGCGCTGGGCGCGGCGCTGCCGGTGGGCGCACCGCTCGGGGCACCGCCGCCGGCGCTCATGCCGCCGGCGCCGACACCGGTGGCGTCCGCCACGGAGGAGGGCATGTACCCGCCGACGGAGTTGGCGAACAGGATCGGCGCGTTCGTCGGGTCGACCGTCTCGCCGTCGATCTCGACCGGGGCGCTGACGACGAGCGACTGGTAGGTCTCGTCCACCGGGTTGGCGACATAGGTGATCGCCTTCCAGAAGTGGTACGTCACCGAGTGGTCGTCGCCGTCCGTGTCCGTGACGGTCGTCGTCAGCTTCGTGTACGCGTCCGGGTCGAACGTCAGGGAGCCCGAGGAGCCCGACGAGGAGTCGCTCGACGCCTGTGCGCTGAGGGCGATGCCGCCGACTGCTGCGACACCGGCCGTGGCGCCGATGCCCATGATCACGGTCCTGCGCTTCACTGCCCTGTGCTTCACCTTGCTGCCTCTCGTGTGCGGGCTCCTTGGCCTTGCGCATGCGAACGTAATTCTGTGCCGACGAAATCGTCAACAATCTGCCGGGATTCATGGCGGACCCACAGTCCCATGGGAATCACACAGCTTTTGCCCAGCACCCTCTGGGCTCCCGCATCCATCTGACATAACGTCAGATTCATGGATGCGACGAGTGCGCCGACCGCGCCGGCCGCCGACCGGGCCCGCCCGGCCGCCCGGCGGTACGACCTCCCCGAACCGGACGCCTTCACCCGCCCCTACTGGGAGGCGGCGGCCGAGGGCAGGCTCCTGCTCCGCCGCTGCGGCTCCTGCGGCCGGGCCCACCACTACCCCCGGGAGTTCTGCCCGCACTGCTGGGGCGAGGACGTCACCTGGGAGACCGCGTCCGGCCGCGCGTACCTCTACACCTGGTCCGTCGTGCACCGCAACGACCTCCCGCCCTTCGGCGACCGCGTCCCGTACGTCGCCGCCGTGGTCGACCTGGCGGAGGGTCCGCGCATGATGACCGAGCTGGTGGACACGCCCGAGCCGCGCGCCGGACTGGAGTTGGCGGTCGCCTTCCGGGAGGGCGTGCCGGTCTTCCGCCCCGCGGCACGCTGAACAGGGAGCGGCCGGGGCGGAGGCGGCCAGAACAGGGGGCGGCCGGCACACGGAGCGGTGAGCACGGGGAGCGGCCGGCGCACGGAGCGGTGAGCGCGGGGAGCGGCCGGAACAGGGGACGCGCCGGAACGGGCTGGGCCGTCACCCGGCACAGAGGTTTCAATGACCCCATGGCCCAGACCGACGAACAGCCCGCCGCCCGCCGCCCCGACGTCACCCCGCACGGTCACGGCCTGCGCCTCGACCACTGGAACCCGGACTCGCGGCCCCACGCCGAGGCCTGGCTGTGCGGCCGTACCGACCTGGACTTCCTCCGCTGGAACACCCCGCTCCAGCCGGACATCGACCTCGCCGGAGCCCGTACCGCGCTGCTGAGGCAGCGGGAGCAGGCGGCCGCCGGCGGCTGCGTGCCGTTCCGGATCGCGGACGCGGAGAGCGGTACGACCCTCGGGCACATCGGCATCAACATGATCGACCGGGTGTCCCGTTCCGCCCGGGTCGGCTACTGGGTGCTCCCCGAGGCGCGGGGCCGCCGGGTCGCCACCCACGCCCTGGCCCTGGCCGCCCGCTGGACCTTCACCGAGCTGGGCCTCTACCGGCTGGAGCTGGGGCACGCCGTCGGCCACGAGGCGTCCTGCCGGATAGCGCAGACGTGTGGATTCCCGTACGAGGGGACGCTGCGGGGTGCGATGTTCGAGGCGGGCCGGCCGAACGCGTTCCGGGACGCCCATCTGCACGCCCGCCTCGCCTCGGACCCGGAGCCGTCGCTGGACTAATTCACGTGCGGTGGACGGCGGCCGACCGCGACCATCGACCATGGCCTCCGAGACACCCACATCCGAAGCGTCCGAAGCAACTGGCGCGTCCGAAGCAACCGTCGCGTCCGACTGGCACTTCACCTCCGACGTGGACGAATTCCTCGACCACGCCGAGGAGTTCCTCGGCTCCCGCCCGGACCTGCACACCATCCATCTGACGGTGACTCAGCAATTGCGGCACCGCGGCCCGTCGGGGTACGGCGACCAGCCCCCGTTCCTCGGCTACCTGACCCGGAGGGACGGCAGCGTGGGCGCGGCCCTGCTGCACACCCCGCCGTACGCCCTGCGCACCACCCGCCTCACGGCCGGGGAGTGCCAGGCGCTGGCCTCCCGGCTCCTCGCCCTCGGCCACCCGGTCTCCGGATTCGCCGCGGAACGCGCCACGGCGGAGGCGTTCGTGGCGGTCTGGGAACGGCGGACCGGGACGCCCGGGAAGCTCCAGGACCTGGAACGGCTCTACCGGCTGGACGAGTTGACGGTCCCCGCACCGGTGCCGGAGGGCCGGGCGAGGGTGGCCGGGCCGTCGGACCGGGAGCTGCTGATCCGCTGGTACGGCGGCTTCGTCGCCGACGCGGGCATGCCGGGCGGCCGGGACGCCGGGGACTGGGCCGACTTCCGGCTCTCCTACGGCGGCGTCACGCTCTGGGAGACCTCCGACGGCACTCCGGTGTCCATGGCCGGTGTGACCCCGACGGTCGCCGGCCAGGCCCGGGTCGCGCCCGTCTACACCCCGCGCGAGCTGCGCGGCCGCGGTTACGCCGGTGCGGTGACGGCGGAGGTCAGCCGGGCGGCCCTGGCGAGGGGCGTCGGCGAGGTCCTCCTCTTCACGGACCTGGCGAACCCGACGAGCAACGCGCTCTACCAGCGCATCGGCTACCGGCAGGTGGCCGACTGGGCGGTGTACGACTTCGAAGAGCGGGCGTAGGGGCGGGGGCTGGCGGCCGGCGCCTGGGGCTTGCGTGCGCCGTGCGGTCCGGCGCTCACGGCTGGCGTGCGCTCCGTGTGGGACCGGCGCCTGCGGTCGGCGTACGTGGCGAGGGACCGGCGCTCGCGGCGGGGTGTGCGCCGTGCGGAACCGGCGCTCACGACCGGCGTGCGCTCCGTGTGGGACCGGCGCCTGTGGTCGGCGTATGTAGCGAGGGATCGGCGCTCGCGGCGGGGTGTGCGCCGTGGGGTCCGGCGGTTACGGCCACAGCAGTTGCTTCCGCCAAGTCCCGTTCTCCTCCTCGACGTACCGGAGCCGGACGTGGCGCCGGTCCGGGTCGCCCTGGAAGAACTCGGCCTCCTCCGGGCGCAGCCGGTAGAGGGTCCAGGTGGGGGAGGGGGCGGTCGGGTCGGCGCGGGCCCGTTCCCAGGCCGCCTCCGACTCCTCCCGCAGCTCCTCCAGCGAGGACAGGACGCCGCTCTGCCTGCCGGTGAGCGCCGCCGCCAGGGCACCCGTCGAGCGGGCGTGCAGGTCCGCCTGGCCCTCCTCCGACGGGGCCGCGGTGACCGGCCCGCGGAGCCGGACCTGGCGGCCCAGCACCGGCCAGTAGAAGGCCAGCGCCGCGTACGGGCGGGCGTTCAGCTGATGCCCCTTGCGGCTGGTCAGATGCGACGCGAAGGACCAGCCGTCCGGGTCCGCGCCGTGCAGCATCACGATCCGTACGTCCGCCCGGCCCGCCTCGTCCGCCGTGGCCAGCGACACGGTGTGCGGCTCCGGCTGCCCTGCCGCCACCGCCTCCGCGAACCACGTGGTGAAGAGGGGGAGCGGGGCATCGGGCGCCGACGCCGGGTCGAACGGCCGTAGCTCGGTGGTCTCGGGGGACCAGACCCGGAGCGACTTCAGGAGCGTGTGAAGATCCGTTGCTGCCATGTGCCGAGTATCACTCGGGGACCGCGCGCGGCCGCACCAGCAGCACGTCGTGCGGCGGCCCGGCGTGCCCCGGGGGACCCGGGAACCGAACTCCCGGGCACAACCGAGCAAACCCCTGCGAACACCTGTGCCCCGGCCCCACACTGTCCGGCATGAGAGGACCCAGGACCGTGCGGGTGGCCGTACGCCACGTACTCGGCGATGCCGGGCGGCCCAGGACGCGGACCGTCACCTGGGCCGCGCGTGACTTCCGGCTGGTCCGGCCGGCTGAGGGCCGGGACCGCGTCGAGCTGGAGTGCCCGGTCTGCTCGGCCGCGCTCGTCGCCGAGGTCCGCGACCACGCCCGCACCCGGCGCGTCCGCCTGACCTGGGGCACGGTCTCCCTGCTCGCGCTGGTCCTGTTCGCCGTCTCGCTGGCCTACGCCGTCCACGAGGCCGGCCGGACCCTCCCGGCCGGGCAGTCGCCGCCCCTGCTCCTCCCGATCAGCGTGGCCGCGGCCGCCGTGACCCTGATCGTCGCGCCCGCCGCCTGGGTGATCGCCCGCACCCGCATCGGCGTCACCCTCGTCGACGCCCCCGGCCCCCGCCGCGGCCACCGCATCGTGCCGGTGCGCCGCTGAGGCACTCCTCAGTGCCGGGCGAACTGGACCCCGGTCCGCTGGACCGTGTCCGGGCGTACCGGGAGTGCGGGCACAGTGAGTTGCTCGCCGTAGATGTCGGTGAGGCGGAGCTCGCCGCCGCAGCCGGTGCCCTGTTCGGAGAGGAAGTAGTTGTACCCGGTGCGGGTCAGCGCCAGCCAGCCGCCGCCGGTGCGGACCTCCAGACGGGCCAGCGGGTTGCGGTGGCCGATCGCCTGGATGCCGCACCAGTACTGGGTGGAACCGGTCTTGTAGCGGATCGACACCGTGTCCGAGGTGGCCGGGCTCAGCAGGCTCCAGGTGATCGCGATCCGGCCCGCCGAGAGCGGCGCGAGCTTCGCGAACGCCTGTCGGCTGAGGTCGAGCTGGCCGACCGCACAGGGCGCCGGGCACTCGTTGGTGATGCGTACGGTGATCGACTTACCGCTCGCCGCGCGGACCGAGACGTACGCCCCGCAGGCCTTCGCCGTCTCGTAGTCGGCGGTGTTCATCGCCGCGGTCATGACGTCGTCGGTCGGGCCGAACGAGCAGGCGCCGTCGCCGTTGCCGACGTCGTAGGAGGTGGCGACGCCCTGGTAGGAGGCCCCGGGGCGGATCCGGCCGGCCGCGGGGGCCGTGGTGGTGGACGGGGTGCGGGCGGCGCCGGCCGCCGCGCGCCGGGCCGGGGTGGCGGAAGGAGCCGCGGACGCCGTCGGCGTGGTCCGTGCGCTCGGCGTGGGCTTCGACGACGCCGACGATCCCTTCGAGGGCGTCGCCGATGCCGTCTCCGTCGTACTCGCCTCGGCTTTCGACGAGGCCGTGGACGAGGCCGCGGACACCGCCCGGTCCGCGGCCCCCCGCCCGGCGCCGGCCGTGTCGCCGGGGCGGAGGGCGACGATCAGGGTCACGACCAGGGCGACGGCGGCCACGGCGGCCACCGCGAGGAGGGGGCCGCGGACCGGCCGCCACTCGAAGTTCTGGTCCGGACGCGGACGACGGCGATGTGAGGAGGAGACCACGGAGCGATCCTTACGCGGTTCGGCGGTGCACGTCCTTCGAACGTCTCGTTCTGAACAACGGAATCCGAACGTCGAATTGCACGTCGAATCACACGTCGGATTCCGAACGTCGAAGCTTCCGGAACGCAGTCGCCGCCGTGGCCCGAAAGGTTGCCGTGGCCTGAAAAGCTGCCGTGGCCCGAAAGATCGCCGTGGCCCGAAAGGTCGCCGCCGTCCTTCCCCGCCCCCGGTGTCACCCCCGCCCCTCGGCCCCCGGTGTCACCCCCGCCCCTCGGCCCCCGGTGTCACCCCACCCCCCGCCCCCGGTGTCACCCCCGCCCCAGTACCACCGTCCCCGACGAGCAGAACCAACCCCCCGTCCCCGACGCCACCCCCAGCTCCGGAAGCCCCCCGTCCGCCCGGCGCACCTGCCGGTCACCGGCCTCGCCGCGCAGCTGCCGTACCGCCTCCACCAGCAGGAACAGCCCCCGCATGCCGGGGTGTTGGGCCGACAGCCCGCCCCCGTCCGTGTTCACGGGAAGCTCTCCCCCCGCGACCCGCAGCCGCCCCTTCTCCACGAACGCCCCGCCCTCGCCCTTCGCGCAGAAGCCCAGGTCCTCCAGGGTCACCAGCGTCATGTAGGTGAAGGCGTCGTAGATCTCGGCGAAGTCCACCTCCGAGGGCCGTACACCCGCCCGCCGGAAGGCCAGTTCGCCGCTCACCGCCGCCGGGGACACCGTGAAGTCCGCCCACTCCGACATGGTCGCGTGCGAGACGCACTCACCCGTGCCGAGGACCCACACCGGGGAGGTCCGGCAGTCCCGTACGTACTCCTCGGCCGCCAGCAGCACGGCCGCGCCGCCGTCGGAGCGGATGCAGCAGTGCAGCTTGGTGAAGGGGTCGGCGATCATCGGGCCGGACAGGACCTCGTCGACCGTGACCGGGGTGCGGAACATCGCCTCCGGGTTCAGCGCCGCGTTCGCCCGTGCCTGGACCGCCACCTCCGCCAACTGCTCGATGGTGGTGCCGTGTTCGATCATGTGCCGGCGGGCCGCCATCGCGTACTTGGCGATGAGGGTGTGGCCGTAGGGGACCTCGAACTGGAGCGGGCCCCCGGCGCCGAAGGAGAGGTTGCCGGTCCTGCGGCCCGCCTTGATGTCGGCGCGGGCCGTCGAGCCGTACACCAGCAGGACCGCGTTGGCATGGCCGGCCGCGATCGCGTCCGCCGCGTGCGCCGCCATGACCTCCCAGGTGGAGCCGCCGACCGAGGTGGAGTCGGCCCAGGTGGGGCGCAGGCCCAGGTACTCGGCCACCTCCACCGGGGCCAGGGTGCCCAGGCCCGCGGAGGCGAAGCCGTCGACCACCTCCCGGCCGAGGCCCGCGTCGGCGAGCGCGCGGCGGGCCGCCTGGGCGTGCAGGGCGTAGGCGGTGGCGTCGTCCACGCGGCCGCAGTCGGACAGGGCCACGCCGACCACGGCGACCTTGCGGGGTCCGGTCATGAATCTGACGGTACATCAGATCCTTCGCACTCCGCCCCTGTGCATCTGCATCCAACGCCCCTAGCATGACGGGCCGTCAGATCGTCAGGAGGTCCGGTCATGGACGCCCGCTTCACCGACGAGCAGGACGAGATCCGGCGCGCCCTGCGTGAACTGCTCCACAAGCGATGCGGGACGGAGGACGTACGGGCCGCCGTCGACAGGCCGGAGGGGCACGACCCCGCCCTGTGGACCGCCCTCGGCGAACAACTCGGCCTGCCCGGAATCGCCCTGCCCGAGGCGTACGGCGGGGCTGGCTGCTCCGCCACGGAAGTCGCGCTGGCCGCAGAGGAGTTGGGGCGCGCGCTCGCCCCCTCCCCCTTTCTCGCCACCGCCGTCCTCGCCGCCCCGCTGCTGCTCGCCCTCGGCACCGACGCCCAACGCGCCGAACTGCTCCCGAGGATCGCCGACGGCGGCCTCACCGCCGCCCTCGCCGTCCCCGGCACCCGGCTCGGCACCGCCCTCGCGCTCACCGGCCCCGGCGGCGGTGACTGGGCCGGCGGCGGACGGGCCGGCGGCGTCCAGGCGCGGCACCGGGGGGACCGGTGGCAGCTGTACGGAGAGGCCGACCAGGTGCTGGACGGGCACAGTGCCGGCGTCCTGCTGGTCCCGGCGCACGCCGGTGGGTACGCCCGCTCGCGCGTCCTGCTCTTCCTGGTGGCGGGGGACGCCGACGGGGTCGTACGGACCCGGCGCACCACCCTCGATCCGACCCGCCCCCAGGCCAGGGTCCAACTGCGCCATGTGGCCGCGGAACCGCTGGGCGACGAGGACACCGACGTCCGGCCCGCCCTCGCCGCACTGGGCGATTCCGTGGCCGCGGTACTCGCGGGCGAGGCCGTGGGGGCCGCGGACCGGGCGCTGGAGCGGACGGTGGAGTACGTGAAGCAGCGGGAGCAGTTCGGGCGGGCGATCGGGTCGTTCCAGGCCGTCAAGCACCGGCTGGCCGATGTGCACGTCGCGGTCCGGGCGGCCCGGTCGGCCGCCTACTACGCGGCCTGGGCGACGGCCCAGGGGGAGCCGGTGGGCGCGCTGGCCCTGGCCCAGGCGCTGGAGGCGCTGCGGACCGCCGCGGCGGAGGGGATCCAGCTGCACGGCGGGATCGGGTTCACCTGGGAGCACGAGGCACATCTGTCCTTCAAGCGGGCGGCCGGGGACGAGCTGCTCTTCGGGCCCGTGCACCGGCTGCGCGGGCAGGCCGCCGACGCGGCGGGGCTGTTCGGGGGACGGGGGGTGGCGGTGTGATCGGCCAACGCCTGGTGCGGAAGGCGGCGGCCAGCCGCGGGTTCCTGAAGGTCGCCCCGCACGTGGTCCCGGCCCTGGACCGGGCCGTGCACCGGCTCAGCGGGGGCCGGCTGCTGCTCAGCGCGCAGATGCTGCCGGGGGCGATCCTGACCTCCACGGGGGCGCGCAGCGGGCTGCCCCGGCGTACGCCGCTCGCGTGCATGCCCCAGGAGGACGGCTGGCTGCTCGTCGGGTCCAACTACGGCCGGACCGACCACCCCGCCTGGACCTACAACCTCCTCAGGCATCCCGCCGCCGAGATCAGCTGGAAGGGCCGGGACATACCGGTCACAGCCCGGCTGCTGACGGGGGCGGAACGGGCGGCCGCCTGGCGTGAACTCCTGGACTTCTGGCCGCCGTACGCCACGTACCAGGAGCGGGTGGACAGGGAGCTGCGGGTCTTCCGGCTCACCGCGTCGTAGCGGGAGCGCCGGGTGCAGTGGGAGCACCGGGAGTGGCGGGAGCACCGGGTGCGGCGGGAGCAGCGGCGGCTCGCGGCGCGCGGCGGTCACGGCGCGTGCTGCGCGGCTCGCCGGGGCGCGGCGGTCGGACACAGCGCGTGCTGCGCGGCTCGCCGAGGCGCGGCGGTCGGTCACAGCGCGTGCTGGGCCAGCAGCAGGGCGCCGATGCCCAGCATCGCCGCCCCCGAGGTGCGGGTGACCGCCCGGGCCGCCCTCGGGCGCGCCGACAGCAGGCGGCGGGCCAGGGTGCCGACGGCGAGGTAGACGGCCGCGCAGGCCGCCATGTGGAGGGCGCCGAGTACGGCCGTCTGGGCGGCCACCGGGGCGTGGTCGCCCTTCGTCACCAGGAACTGGGGGAGCACGGAGAGGTAGAGCAGCAGGCCCTTGGGGTTGAGGCCGCTGATCGCCGCACCCCGCCAGAAACCCGGCCCCTCCGGCCCGGCCGCCGCCTCTTCCCCCTCCGCCGGTACCGCCGGGCGCCGCAGCACGCTCCACCCCAGCCACACCAGATACCCGGCGCCGGCCACCGTCAGGACGGTGAGCAGCGTGGGCGAGCTCGCCACCAGCACCGCGAGCCCCGCGACCGCGAGCGCCGTGTGCAGCGCGTACCCGGCGACCAGGCCCGCCACCGCGCGCGGCACCGAACGGCCGCGCACTCCGGCGGCGATCACGAACGCCCAGTCGGCGCCCGGCACGCACACCAGCAGCAGGTCCACGGCGAGGAAGGAAATCAGGGGTCCGGCGTCCATGGCAGGGACATTAGGCGCGAACGGCCCGAAAGTGTTGTCGAAATTTGCTCGCGACCAGCCGTTCCGGGGGAGAATCTTCCCCATGGACGAGGTGGACCGGAAAATTCTTGCCGAGCTGCAGCAGGACGGGCGGCTGACCGTGACCGAGCTGGCCGGGCGGGTGCGGCTGAGTGTCTCGCCGTGCCACCGGCGGCTGCGCGAGCTGGAGCGGTCGGGGGCGATCGGCGGGTACCGGGCGGTGGTGGATCCGGCGTCCGTGGGGCTGACCTTCGAGGCGCTGGTCTTCGTGTCCATGCGGCAGGAGGACCGGGACACGGTCGCCGACTTCGAGCGGGCGATCGCCGAGATCCCCCATGTACTGGACGCGCAGCGGCTGTTCGGCGAGCCCGACTACCTGCTGCGGGTGGCCACCGCCGACCTCGCCGCCTTCCAGCGGCTCTACGACGAACGGCTCGCGACCCTGCCGGGCGTGCAGCGCCTCACCTCGACCCTGGTGATGAAGCACGTGGTCCGGGACCGGCCCCTCCCGGCATAGCGCAACAGGCGGTGGCCCACCTCCGGTGAACCACCGCCTGCCAGACAGGACCCAGTGCGCGGGTTACTTCGTGGGCTTCTTCCCGGTCACGCCCAGGTGCACCAACAGCGCGAGGTTCGGCTTGAGTTCGGCCTGCTTCACACCCCAGGACTGGAAGCCCTTCTGGTGCGAGGCGACCGCCGCGAGCATCGCGACCAGCGAACCGGCCATGGCCGCCGGGTTCACGTCCTTGTCGACCTTGCCCTTGGACTGCAACTCCGTGATGGAGTCGGTCAGGGAGTTGTTCACCGAGTTCAGGATCTTCATACGGATCTTGTAGAACCGTTTGTCCCCTTCGGCCGCGCCGAGGTCGACCACGCGCAGGATCGCGTCGTTCTTGCGCCAGAACTCCAGGAAACCGTCCACGAGTTCCTGCGCGGTCGCCCAGCCGGCCTTGCCGACCCAGGAGCGCCCTGCCAGCAGCTCGGTCAACTGGCCGCCCTCGGTGGCCATTTGCTCGGCGATCTCCAGGACGGCGCCCTCGACGTCCGGGAAGTACTGGTAGAAGGTCGCGGGCGAAGTACCCGCCTTCCGGGCGACATCGATGACCTTGACGTCCCGGTAAGGGGAGGAGCTGAGCATCTCGCTGAGGCAGTCGAGCAGCTTCTGCCGGGTCGCCTGCCCACGCCGGCCGGCCACGCGGCCGTCGACGGTACGCACTTGTCCTGTCATGCCGTCAGCTTACCGAGGGGTGATCGGAGCGCGATTCGGCCGACTGCAAATGGGGTGCACGGGTGTATGGGGGGTGGGTGAGGGGCGCGTGGGCGGTGCCACCCCAGGTGGTGCGGCTGGTCTGCGGGGTGCGAGCCGGGCGGTTACTTTGACGACATGGCCGAAAACAGGGCATCCGCATACAGGGAGGGCGTCCCGTGCTGGGTGGACGTGCAGCTTCCCGACGTCGAGGCGGGCAAGCGGTTCTACGGCGGGCTCTTCGGATGGACCTTCGAGGACGCCGGACCGGGGGCCGTGTGGGCCCGGCTGGACGGCGCGGCCGTCGCCAGGCTGGCGCGGAAGCGGGACGGCCGGATGCCCACCGTCTGGACGGTCTACTTCGCGACCCCGGACGCCCGGAACCTCGCCCGGCGGGTCCTGGCCGCCGGCGGCCAGATCGTGAACGACCCGGTCCCCGTCCGTGACCTCGGCACCGCCGCCCTGGTCGCCGACCCCCAGGGTGCCGTCTTCGGCCTCTGGCAGGCCGCGAGCCACCCCGGCTTCGGCGTCCGGCACGCCCCCGGCACCTTCGCCTGGGCGCAGCTCTACACCACCGACATCGACGCGGCCAACGCCTTCTACGGCCACCTCTTCGCCGACGCCCTGTTCGGCGCGGGCGCCGACCCGGACTTCGGCCGCGCCCCCGTCTCCGACGTCTTCCACGCCGGGATGCCACCGCAGTTCGTCGTCCACTTCCGCACCGGGGACGTGGGGGCCGCGGTCGAGGCCGTACGGCAGTTGGGCGGCCGGCTCCAGGCGCCGCCCTTCGAGACGTCGTACGGAAAAGCGGCCGTCGTGACCGACAATCAGGGGGCGTCCTTCGCGCTGCTGCAACGCTGAGGCCGGAAACCGCCGGCTCTTGGTGGATAAATGTCTCACTTTGTCATGTGACACCCCGATTGGTCGCCGGGTTCGCAACCTGTGCCCGGGCCAGGAAGAATCGGGGTGCGTGCCGCCACGGCGGTGCGGTGGTGAGACGCTGCACGGGGTCGCGTACATATGTGGGTGGACGGGGCCCGTACGGGGAGGTGGCAGGCAAGTGGTGGATCAGCTGACGCAGCACGATCCGCGGCGGATCGGGCCGTTCGAGGTGCTGGGACGGCTGGGGGCCGGCGGCATGGGGCTGGTCTATCTCGCGCGCTCGGCGTCCGGCCGGCGCGTGGCGATCAAGACGGTCCGGACCGAACTCGCCGAGGACCAGCTGTTCCGGGTCCGCTTCACCCGCGAGGTGGAGGCGGCCCGCGCGGTCTCCGGCTTCTACACGGCGGCCGTGGTCGACGCCGACCCGCGCGCGGCGGTGCCGTGGCTGGCGACCGCGTACGTTCCCGCGCCCTCGCTCGAAGAGATAGTGAACGACTGCGGGCCGCTCCCGGCCCAGGCGGTCCGCTGGCTCGCGGCGGGCGTCGCGGAGGCGCTCCAGTCGATCCACGGCGCCGGACTGGTGCACCGGGACCTGAAGCCGTCGAACGTCCTCGTCGTGGAGGACGGCCCCCGGGTCATCGACTTCGGTATCGCGTCCGGCGTCTCGAACACCCGTTTGACGATGACGAACGTCGCGGTCGGCACCCCCGCCTACATGTCCCCCGAGCAGGCCAAGGACTCCCGCAGCGTCACCGGCGCCAGCGACGTCTTCTCCCTCGGCTCCATGCTCGTCTTCGCCGCCACCGGCCACCCGCCCTTCCACGGCGCCAACCCGGTCGAGACCGTCTTCATGCTGCTGCGCGAGGGCCCGGACCTCGAAGGCCTCCCGGAGGAACTCCGCCCCCTCATCGAGTCCTGTATGCAGATGGAGGCCGTCGGGCGCCCCAACCCGGCCGACCTCCAGGCCCAGCTGGCCCCCCATCTCTTCGGCTCCGGCTCCGACGACAGCGGTACGGCGTCCGCGTGGCTGCCCGAGAAGGCGGTCGCGCTGATCGAGTCCCGGCGCGGCGGCCGCCCGGCCGTGAAGCCCTCCGCCAACCCGTCCGGCGCCCGCAGCGGCGGCCGGCTCGCGGTCCCCCCGCCGCCCTCCTACGACCCCGTCGTCCCGGCCCCGGTCCCGGTCGGTGCCCCCGGCCCCGGCCCCGACGCCGGCCCGGTCCGGCTGGCCGGCGCCCCGGTGCCGATCGGCCCCGGCCCGCGGGTCGCCGACGCCCGCGCCGCCGCCGTCAAGGCACCCCCGCCCGAGGCCGGCCTGGTGGCCAACTGGTCCCGGCCGCGCCCCGGCGTCAACGGCGCCGATCCCGCCGTACCGCCCGTGCCTGTCCAGCCCCCGGAGACGGCGTCCGGCTGGCGGCCCTGGCGGTTCCGGATGTCCAACGACGTCTGGGGCACCCCGGCCGTCGACGGCGACCTCGTCTACGTCACCTCCTTCGAGGTGCACGCCCTCGACGTCGCCACCGGCCGGCGCCGCTTCAAGACGAGGGACGTCGCCTGGTCCATGGCGGTCGCGGACGGCCGTATCCACGCCTCCGACGGGCCCACCCTGTTCGCCCTGGAGGCCCGCGAGGGCGGCGACCTGTGGCGGCTGTCCACCGACGCCTGGGTGTACGCCCTCAAGGCCGACCGCGGCACCCTCGTCACCGGCACCCGGGGCGGCGGCGTCCAGGCCTGGGAGGCCTCCAACGGGCAGAGGCTCTGGGAGCTGTCCGGCGCCCAGACCGACTTCGAGGCCCCCGAGTCCGGGCCCTCCCTGCACGAGGGCACGGTCTTCGTCTGGCAGGACGCCCGCCTGCGCGCGCTGGACGCCCGGACCGGCGACGAGCGCTGGTCCTACCCCATCGGCGACGCGGCCTCCTGCGGCGGCGTCCCGGTCCGCCTCACCCACGCCCCCGACGGCTTCGTGTACGCCTCCGCGGGCACCCGCGTCATCGCCCTCGACACGGCGACGGGGCGCGTCCGCTGGCACTTCGAGGCGCCGGCCGTCTTCCTCTCCCCGCCGGCCTTCGTACCCGGCCCCGCGGTCACCGGCGGCGGCGTCTACCTCGCGGACTACCTCGGCACCGTGTACGCCCTCGACGCCACCGACGGCCGCGACCGCTGGCGCATCGCGACGGAGGCCCGCGCGTCGATCGAGCCGGTCCTGGTGGCCGCCGGGCACGTGCACGTCGGCAGCGGCAAGGGGCTGTACACCCTGGACGCGGTCACGGGGACGCCCAAGTGGCGCTTCCAGGCGGGCGGGGACGTGGTGGGGGCGCCGGTGGTGGCGGAGGGCCGGATCCACTTCGGCTCCACCGACCATCTCCTCTACACCCTCAAGGCCGACGACGGCCGGCTGCGGTGGAAGCTGGCGACCGGCGGGGAGATCACCGGGTCGCCGGTGGTGCGGGACGGGGTGGTGTACGCGTGCAGCAAGGACCGGTGCGTGTACGCCTTGGACGCCGAGAAAGGCACCGGTACGGCACGGACCGCGTGAGCGCCGTGGGGGTGGTGCGGGTCGTACGGCCACTGCGGCGCCGTGGGGGCCGTTCGCGCAGTTCCCCGCGCCCCTAAAGGCGCACGAGAGCAGCGCCCCTTCTTTCAGGGGCGCGGGGAACTGCGCGACAAGCCACGACGTGCCCGCAGCCGCCCGGCGGCCGTCGGCCCCCCGCCCCGCGGCGACTCAGCGAATGCGGGGCGGCGTGGTCCGGGACCGGTTCCCGAACAGCTCGGCCTGCCGGTCGTCCGGCA
Organism: Streptomyces sp. NPDC031497; assembly: GCF_055580905.1. Taxonomy (NCBI): domain Bacteria; kingdom Bacillati; phylum Actinomycetota; class Actinomycetes; order Kitasatosporales; family Streptomycetaceae; genus Streptomyces; species Streptomyces sp. NPDC031497. The sequence continues at coordinate 262,885 of NZ_JBVIKO010000004.1, read as the reverse complement.
GGTTCCCCAGCGCGATGAGGTACGGCGCCTGCCCGTACCCCCGCTCCCGCGCGGCCTCCTTCGCCGCCCACAGTGCCCGCACGCTCCCCTGCACCCCCTCGGCCGGATACCCGGCGATCACGGTCGCGCATCGTAGGGCCGCCTCCAACGCCCCGCCGGCGGGCGTCACTTCGGACACCAGCCCCACCTCGTACGCCCGCCGGGCCGAGACACGCTCGGCGTTGCCCATCAGCACCAGCCGGGCCACCTCCCCGTACGGCATCCGCTGCGCCATCAGCACCGACTCGTACGCGCTGACCATGCCGTAGGAGGTGTGCGGGTCGAAGAAGGCGGCCGTCTCGTCGGCGATGACGAAGTCCGCCTCGCCGAGGAGATAGAAGGCACCCCCGCAGGCCATTCCGGCCACGGCGGCGATCACCGGCTTCCACAGGTCGTTCGTCTTGGGGCCGATCGCGATCAGCGGATCGTCCTGGCTGTACGGCGAGGACGGCTGCGGCACGACCGCGTCCCGGTCGAGTCCGGTGCTGAAGGCGCGCCCGCCGGCCCCGGTGAGGACGACGGCCCGTACGGCGTCGTCGAAGCGCAACGCCCGCCAGGCGGCGGCGAGTTCGGCGGCGGTCTCCAGGTCGATGGCGTTGAGTTTCTCGGGACGGTCCAGGGTGACGACGGCGACCCCGGCGTCCTTGTCGGTGTCGAGGCGCAGGCTCACGGCCGCTCCAGGACCCACTGCGGAAGACCGCCCGCGAACACCGCCTGCACCCGGGCGCCGATCCGGATCCGGTCGGGGGGGAAGGAGTCGAGCGGCGCCCCCGCCGCGCTGACCAGGTTTCCCACCAGGCGGATGCGCGGTGCGTCCGCCAGCTCCACGACCACGACGTTGTACGGCGCCTGGGCCGCGTACTCCGGGAGGAGCGGCGGGTGCGGGACGACGTACGACCAGATCCGCCCCCGGCCGCTCGTCGGCCGCCACTCGCTCGCGAAGGACCGGCAGTGTGGGCAGCACGGGCGGGGCGGGAAGCGGGGCTCGTGGCAGTCGGCGCAGACCTGGACGCGGAGTTCGCCGAGCGCCGCGTACTCCCAGAAGGGGGCGCCGTCGGTGTCGATGGCCGGTCGCAGCATCTCAGCTCCGGTTGGTGAGGAGGAGGGCGGAGGTCGGCACGCCCTCGCCCGCGGTGACCAGGCAGGTGGCGGCGCCGGGGACCTGCGCGGTACTGGTACCGCGCAGCTGCTTGACGCCTTCGGTGATGAGGTTGAACCCGTGCACGTAGGCCTCGCTGAGCCCGCCGCCCCCGGTGTTGACGGGCAGCCGCCCGCCGATCTCCAGCGCCCCCTGCTCGGTGAAGGCCCCGCCCTCCCCGCGGCCGCAGAAGCCGTACCCCTCCAGGGAGAGCGGGATCAGCGCGCTGAAGGCGTCGTAGATCTGGGCGACGTCGACGTCCTCCGGGGTGAAGTCGGCGTGCTTCCACAGGTGCCGGGCGGCGGTCCAGGCCGGTCCGGTGAGCGGGTCGTCGTTCCAGTAGTTGACCATGCCGTGGTGCTGGGCGGGGAGGCCCTGGGCGGCGGAGTGGACGTAGACGGGTTTGCGGGGGCAGTCGCGGGCGCGTTCCCTGCTGACCACCACGCAGGCCAACGCCCCGTCCGTCTCCAGGCAGTTGTCGAAGAGGCAGAGGGGCTCGCTGATCCACCGGGAGGTCATGTACATCTCGCGGGTCAGGGGGCGGTCGTACATGACGGCGGCGGGGTTCTGGTTGGCGCGGTTGCGGCAGGCGAGGGCGACGTTGAAGAGGTGGTCGCGGGTGGCGCCGTACTCGTGCATGTAGCGGCGGGTGAGCATGGCTATCTCGTCGGCGGGCCGGAGCAGGCCGAAGGGCCGGGTCCACTGGGCCGGGGTGGGCAGCTGGACGGTGGTGTTGGTCCAGGGGCGGGGTCCGGAGCCGCGCTTCCGCGACCGCCAGGCGACGCCGACCGTGGCCTGCCCGGAGGCGATGGCCGTGGCGAGGTGGGCGACGGTGGCGCAGGAGCCCCCGCCCCCGTACCCCACCTTGCTGAAGAAGGTCAGGTCCCCGAACCCGACCGCCTTGGCCAGCTCCACCTCGTCGGTCTCCTCCATGGTGAAGGAGGCGAGGGCGTCGACCTCGCCGGGGGCGATCCCGGCGTCGTCGAGGGCGGCCAGGACGGCACGGCAGGCGAGGGTCTTCTCGTCCTCGTCGAGCCGTTTGGCGAAGGGGGTCTGCCCGATCCCGACGATGGCGGTGGCGTCCCGGATCCCGGCCATGTGCACACCTCCGCGAGCTGCTGAAGGGCTGCTGACAGTCCGTCAGGCTACAGCTAATCTGACGTACCGTCAGCTATGCGTTCTGTGCTCTCGCCTGGGGAGGCCGTTGTGCGCGGTGACATGGAGTGGGGGACCGTTCCGGGGCTGGTGCGGTCGGCGGCCCGGCGGTACGCGGACGCCGAGGCGGTGGTGGACGGCCGTACCCGCATCACCTACGCGGAGCTGGGCGCCCGGGTGGAACGGGCGGCGGCCGCCTGTATGGCGGCCGGCGTCGAGGCGGGCGACCGGGTGGCCGTCTGGGCGCCCAACTCCCTGGACTGGATCGTCGCGGCGCTGGGCGCGGTCTCGGCGGGCGGGGTACTGGTCCCGCTGAACACCCGCTTCAAGGGCGCGGAGGCGGCGGACGTGCTGCGGCGGAGCGGGGCGCGCCTGCTGTTCGTGACGGGGACGTTCCTGGGCACGTCGTACGTGGCCTCGCTCAGGCGGGCGGCGGGGGAGGGGGACTCCCCGGGCCCGCTGCCGGGGCTGCCGCTGCTGCGGGACGTGGTGGTGCTGTCGGAGGACGCGCCGGTGGACTTCCGCACCTGGAAGGACTTCCTGGCGGCCGGGGAGGGCGTGCCGGCCGGAGAAGTCGCCGCCCGCGCGGCCGCGTTGGACGGCGACTCGCTCTCCGACATCGTCTTCACCTCCGGTACGACGGGCCGCCCCAAGGGCGCGGTGATCACACACGCGCAGACCCTGCGCGCCTACGAGGTGTGGGCCGACCTGGCGGGCCTGCGCACGGGCGACCGCTACCTGATCGTGAACCCCTTCTTCCACACGTTCGGCTACAAGGCCGGGGTGATCGCCTGCCTGATGCGCGGGGCGACGATGATCCCGCAGCCGGTGTTCAACGTGGAGACGGTGCTGGCGAACGTCGCGGCGGAGCGCGTCTCGGTACTGCCCGGTCCCCCGACCCTCCACCAGTCGCTCCTCGACCACCCGGCGCGCGACACCCACGACCTCTCGGCGCTGCGGCTGGTGGTGACGGGAGCGGCGGTCGTGCCCCTGCTCCTCGTCGAGCGCCTGCGCGGCGAGCTGGGCGTCGAGACGGTCCTCACCGCGTACGGCCTCTCGGAGGCGAGCGGCATCGTGACGATGTGCCGCCGCGGCGACCCCCCTTCGGTGATCGCGTCGACGTCGGGGAGGGCGATCCCCGGCACGGAGGTACGGGTGGACGCGGCGCCGGGCGAGCCGGGCGAGGTCCTGGTCCGGGGCTTCAACGTGATGCGCGGCTACTACGAGGACGCGGCCGCGACCGCCGAGACGCTGACGGCGGACGGCTGGCTGCGCACGGGCGACGTCGGCGTCCTGGACACGGCCGGGAACCTGCGGATCACCGACCGGCTGAAGGACATGTTCATCGTCGGCGGCTTCAACGCCTACCCGGCGGAGATCGAGCAACTGCTGGGCCTGCACCCGGATGTGGCGGACGTGGCGGTGATCGGCGTACCGGACGGGCGGCTGGGCGAGGTCGGCAGGGCGTTCGTGGTGCGCCGCCGGGGCTCGGTGCTGACCGGGGACGACCTGATCGCCTGGGCGCGCCGGGAGATGGCGAACTACAAGGTGCCGCGAGTGGTGGAGTTCGTGGCAGAGCTGCCGCGGAACGCGAGCGGGAAGGTGGTGAAGGGGGAGCTGCGGGGGCGGGCCTCGTGATGTGCCACTCGGCGACCGCCGAGGCCGATGTGCCACCGATCGCGGCGACGGCACGGCCAACGCTGATGTGGTGTCGTCGCGGATCTGGCTCCTGACACACCTCGGCCGCGACGGCTCCCCCCTGGTGCCGCCGCGGCCGTAGTTCCCCCGGGTCCCGGTTCAGCCGGCGGCTTCCGTGGTGGCGTGGTTCTCCAGCAGCACCTTCTGCGCGCCTGTCGCGTGGTTCTCCAGTGTCACGACGGCCTCGGCGTCGGCCGTGTCGTTCTCCAGGACCGCCTTTTCCGCGCCCGTCGCGTGGTTCTCCAGCGCCACCACCGACTCGATGTCGGTCGCGTGGTTCTCGTCGGGCGTGGCGACCGGCTGGCTCGTCTTCTCGTCGCTCATCGGTTGTGCTCCTCTGTGTCAAAGTCGGCAAGGCCTGTCCGGCGACTCCCCCGGGGGCCGCCGGACAGGCGCGGCGGCCGTCACCCTAATGGGTGGGCCTGCCGTGTCGACCCGCCTGCCCCCCGAAGCGCCGGATCGATGGATCGATGATGGCGCGCGGCGATAAACGAACGATGAACGCGCGACGGTGCAGGTCAGGCAGCCGCCGTCGGCGCGAGAAGCGTGCGCACCTCATCGGCCTCGTGGGCACCCAGTTGGTCGAACACCGCCAGCGCCTCGTGCCAGCAGGCGCGGGCCCGGTCCGAGTGCCCGATGTCCTGCAGACTGCGGCCCAGAACGGTCAGCACGTTGGCGTGCCGCCACTCGCCGCCGATGCCGCGCAGCAAGGACAGCGACTGCTCCGCCATCGTGGCGGCCTGGGCGGGGCGGTGCGCCCCCAGATGCACCTCCGCCATGCGGAAGATGGTCATGCCCTCCCAGAGACGCTGGCGGCTCTCCCTGAACACGCTCAGGGCGTCCTCCAGGCAGTCGAGGGCCTCGTCCGTCTGCCCGGACTTGGTCAGGGCGAGTCCCAGGGCATACCGCGCGTTCGCACCCCTGAGGGAGTGCCCGAGAGATTCGTAGATCGCCACACCCTCACCGGCCAGCCGCACCGCGTCGGCGACGCGGCCGGTGGCCAGCTGGATACGGGACATGTTGCACAGGGCGCTGGCCTCGCCCGGCCGGTTGCCGTCGGCCCGGTAGTTGGCGATGGCCTCGTTCAGATGTCCCTCGCCGTCGCGGTGACGTCCCTGGTAGAGCGCGATGATCCCGCGGTCGTTCGGAGTGACGCCGCTGGGCAGCGGATCCCCGGTCGCCTTGGCCAGCTCCATGGCCTGCGCGGCCTCCGCGTCGGCCTGGTCGAAGCGCCCCGCGACGATGTGGACGTTGGTGATCGCCATCCGGGCCCGGCCCTCGGCCAGTGGGTCGGCCTGCGTCCGGGCGGCGTCGCGGGCGGCTGTGGCCGCGACCTCGTACTCGCGCGCGTTGGCCCCGGACTCGGCGAGGTCCTTGGCCGCCCACAACAGGTCGATCGCGGCACGCCGCCTTTCGCCCCGGACGGACTGCCGTACGCACGCCAGCAGGCAGTCCGCCTCCGAGTACAGCCAGTCCAGTGCCGCGCGGTGGTCGGCGAAGGACAGGCCGGGGTATCTCGTCGGCTCCAGGTGCTCCACGGTCCGGTCCCCCGGCCGCTCGATCGCGTAGACCCCCGCCGCCGTCACCAGGTAGAAGTCCAGGAGGCGGGACACCGCCGCCTCCCTTTCGCCGGGGGGCTGTTCGTCGCGTTCCGCGCACGCACGCGCGTAGAGGCGGACCAGGTCGTGGAAGCGGTAGCGGCCGGGGGCCGCCGATTCCAGGAGGGACGTGTCGACCAGGGCCTCCAGGAGGTCCTCCGCGACCTCCGTCGGGAGGTCGAGGACCGCGGCGGCGGCCGCCAGGGAGATGTCCGGGCCGTCCGCCAGGCCCAGCAGGCGGAAGGCGCGGGCCTGGGCCGGTTCCAGCTGGCCGTAGCCGAGTTCGAAGGTGGCCTTCACGGCCAGGTCGCCGGCCTGGAGTTCGTCGAGGCGGCGGCGTTCGTCGGCGAGCTTCGCCGCGAGGACGGAGACCGTCCAGGTGCGGCGGGCCGCGAGGCGGGACGCGGCGATGCGGATGGCGAGGGGGAGGAAACCGCAGGCCGCCACCACGTCGAGGGCCGCCTCGCGCTCGGCGGCGACCCGCTCCGCACCGACGATCTTCGTGAAGAGCTGCAGTGCCTCGTCGGGGGACATCACGTCCAGGTCCACCAGGTGCGCCCCGGCCAGGTCCACCATCCGTACCCGGGCGGTGACCAGGGCCGCGCAGCCTTCCATGCCGGGAAGCAGGGGGCGTACCTGGGCCGCGTCCTTCGCGTTGTCGAGGAGGACGAGGACACGGCGGCCGTCCAGGACCGAGCGGTACAGCGCCGAACGCTCCTCCAGGGAGTCGGGGATGGCGGAGTCCGGGGTGCCCAGGGCGCGCAGGAAGGAACCCAGTACCGTCTCCGGCTCGGCGGCGCGGGGGCCGGCCCCCTGCAGGTCCACGTACAACTGGCCGTCCGGGAAGGCGGACCGGGCCTGGTGGGCGACGTGCACGGCGAGGGTCGTCTTGCCGACGCCCCCGATGCCCGCCAGCGCCGATACGGCCATCACCCGGCCCTCGGCCGACGCCAGCACCTCGCTCAACTCCGTGACGAAGGCGGCGCGCCCGGTGAAGTCGGGCACGGTGGCGGGGAGTTGGGCGGGTCGGACCTGGACGGCGGTGGGTTCCGCCGCCGGGGTCGAGGGCTCCGCGAGGGCCGGGTCGGCCTGGAGGATGCGCTGCTGGAGTTCGCGCAGGCCGGGGCGCGGGTCGACGCCCAGCTCCTCTGCCAGCAGACGGCGGGTGTCCGCGTACACCGCGAGGGCCTCCGCCTGCCGGCCGCTGCGGTACAGGGCGAGCATGAGGAGTTCGCGGAAGCGCTCGCGGAGGGGATGGGCCGCGGTGAGGGCCGTCAACTCGGAGACCGCCTCCGCGTGGCAGCCCTGTTCCAGGTCCATGTCCAGCCGGGTTTCGAGGAGTTGCAGCCGCAGCTCCTCCAGGCGGACCCGCTGCGTCTCCGCGTACGGCCCCGGCACTCCGGCCAGCGGCTCACCGTCCCACTGGCCGAGCGCCCGCCCGAGCACCTCCCGTGCCTGGTGCAGGTCCCCGGCGCTCTTCGCCTTCTCCGCCTCCGCCGCCAGGTCCTGGGCGACCGCCAGGTCCAGGGCGCCCTCGCCGAGTCCGCGCATCGCGTACCCGCCGGACTCACTGACCAGGACCCCCGGGTCCAGGACCTTGCGCAGCCGGGACGCGTACGTGCGCACCGCCGCCAGTGCCTGCGACGGCGGCTCGGGACCCCACAGGGCGTCGATCAGCTCGGCCGCGGTCGCCGTCCGGCCCTCGCGCAGCAACAGGGCGGCGAGCAGCGCGCGTTGCTGCGGGGAGCCGGTGTTGAGGGGTTCCTCGGCACGCCAGGCGCGCACCGGACCGAGCACACTGAAGCGCAACGCCGCCGCCTCCGTCGAGGAGGGGGCGCGCCTCTGCTCCGGTACCCGTGGTCCACCGTCCATGCCCGTCCCCCTAGACATCCCGCTTCACCCCGTCAGTCTGCCTTGTCCGGGCGGGCCGCGTCAGTCGGGGGAGACGCCGATCACAGGGCGACACACGGTGGTCCACACAGTCTTCACACGGCCGCGACCCCCGCCAGCAGGGCGGACGTCTGGCGGAACGATTCCGCGGGCAGATCGACGTCCTCCGCGCCGGAGTCGGTGAATCCCGCCGGGGGAGTGGGCCGCCATCGCCGAATCGCCTGACGAGCCGTCACCGTCATAGCTGACGGTTCGTCAGATCGGCGCTACCGTGAGCGCCATGGACACCCCGAATGGCGCCTTTCCGCTGATCATCTCCGTCGACGACCACACCGTGGAGCCGCCGGACGTCTGGCAGTCCCGCCTCCCGAAGAAGTACCTGGACACCGGGCCGCGCATAGTCCGGGCCCCGCTGAAGGAAATGAGCTTTCTCGGCGGCCGGTTCAAGCCCGTTATGGGCAGGGCGGGTGAGGACGGCCCCATCGGCGACTGGTGGATCTACGAGGACCTGCACCGCCCCCTCACCCGCCTCGACACCGCGGTCGGCTACAGCCGGGACGAGATCAAGCTGGAGGTGATCACCTACGAGCAGATGCGGGCGGGGTCGTACGACGTCCCGCAGCGGCTCGCCGACATGGACGTCAACCACGTCCAGTCCGCGCTCTGCTTCCCGACCTTCCCGCGCTTCTGCGGGCAGACCTTCACCGAGGCCAAGGACCGCGAACTGGCCCTGCTCTGCGTCCAGGCCTACAACGACTGGATGGTGGAGGAGTGGTGCGGCCCGCTGGCCCAGGGGCGTCAGATACCCCTCGCCCTCATCCCGCTGTGGGATGCCGGACTGGCCGCCGCCGAGGTCCGCCGCAACGCGGCCCGGGGTGTCCGCGCCGTCGCCTTCTCCGAGATCCCCCCGCACCTCGGGCTGCCCTCCGTCCACACCGACGACTGGGACCCCTTCCTCGCCGCCTGCGACGAGACCGGCACGGTCGTCGCCATGCACATCGGCTCCAGCAGCCGGATGCCCTCCACCTCCGCCGACGCCCCGCCGGCCGTCGGCTCCACGATCACCTTCGCCAACTGCTGCTTCTCGATGGTCGACTGGCTGATGAGCGGCAAGTTCGAGCGCTTCCCGAACCTGAAGGTGATGTACGCGGAGGGCCAGATCGGCTGGATCCCCTACATCCTGGAGCGCGCCGACGTCGTCTGGGAGGAGAACCGTGCCTGGGGCGGCGTCGCCGACAAGGTCACCCGGCCGCCCTCCGAACTCTTCGCCGAGCACGTCTACGGCTGCTTCTTCGACGACGCCTTCGGCCTGAAGAACCTGGACGCCATCGGCGTCGGCAACGTCCTCTACGAGACCGACTACCCGCACTCCGACTCCACCTGGCCGAAGTCACGCGAGGTCGGCGAGGCTCAGATGGGCCACCTCGCCCCGGACGTGGTGGAGAGGATCGTGCGGGGGAACGCGATCGAGCTGCTGGGGCTGACGGCCGACGGGCTGTGGGCGGGGCATCCCGCGACCCGCTGAGGATCGTCCCGCCACCCCGCCACCCCGCCACCCCGCCACCCCGCCGTCCCGCCGTCCCGCCACCCCGCCCACGGTGCACCGGCCCGGGGCCGCCCGGCGTCAGCCGAGGAACACCGACGAGATCTTGTTGTCGAACCCGATCGACGCCAGGTCGGCGATGTCGCCCTGGACCACCTTGGACTCGCCCTTGCAGTTCTTCTCCGACCAGATCTTCAGGGCGCCGGAGGCCCGGAGGGAGGAGGCGGAGTCGTCGCGGGCGACGTTCTGGCAGCCGGAGCCGGCCAGCCCCTCGGAAGGGTCGCCGAAGTCGGTCTCGTCGGAGAGGACGACGCTGGTCGAGGCGGCCGTACCGGTCCCGGTGCCACCGGTGCCTCCCTGGTTCTGGGCCCCGGCCTTCTGCCCGTCCGGCGTCACGCCGAACCAGGTGCCGCCCACGCCCTGCCCGTTGGTGTCGCCGGGCTTGAGGTCCTTGCTGAAGCGGTAGACCGGCCAGCCGCCGACGGTCACCTGGAGGTTGCCGTCGGCCCGCTTGACCACGCCGACGTCGGATTTGTCCACCCCGTCGATGAAGATCTTGCCGCCCGGGGCGACGACGACCGGCGGCCAGGTGGTCGCGCACGCGTCGTTGCAGTTGGACTTGGACGGGTTCGCGGTGTCCTTGTCGAAGCGGTAGAGGGTGAAGCCCGCGCCGTTGACGACGACCGGGTTCAGGTCGCCCGCCTTGGACGCGCTCAGCTGCACCCACTTCTTGGCGGCCGGCGTCGCCGCCGGCTTGCCGGCGGCGACGGCCCAGTCGCCGGTCTTGGCGGGTGCGTGGTTCTGCTTCGCGGTGCCGCTGTTGAAGTGCAGGCTCTGCAGCGCGGTGCCGACCCCGTCCTTGGCCGCCGAGGCGGCCTCGTCGGTGGCGTTGCAGGCGGTCAGCAGCAGGGACGCGGCGACTGCGGTGGCGGCCAGCGCGGCGATGCGGTTGCGGATCACGTCGATCTCCCGGTGTTCCGGTGCGACCCGGACCCCCCGAGCCGTCGCCAGCCAGTACGAGCCCCGGCCGGGCCGCCCTCAGCCGGTGACAGGCCCGGGACATGACCACGACGGCTCCGGGTCAATCGGTCAGAGAGGTGGACATTCTTCACCGGACGATCATCGTCCCCGACCCTTGTCTGACGGAGCGTCAGGCAAGACGATGGCTCCGACAGCTCTGATGTGACGGCCCATCAGATTCAGGAGGGTGTGTGTCCATCCAAGGCCTGCCGGACGGGCGTCCGGCGTACGGGATACAACTCCCCGTCCAGTCCCAGTCCACCATCTACGCGGAGCCCTGGGAGGCCGCCGCCGGTCCGGAGGACCTGGTGGCGATCGCCCGCGCCGCCGAGCACGCGGGCTTCGCCTACCTCGCCGTCTGCGACCACGTGGCGATCCCGCACCGGCTCGCCGCCGCCATGAGCACGGTCTGGTACGACCCGGTCGCCACCCTGGCCCACCTGGCCGCCGTGACCGAGCGGATACGCCTGCTCAGCCATGTCGCCGTCGTGGGACTCCGGCACCCCCTCCTCTCCGCCAAGCAGTACGCGACCCTCGACCACCTCTCCGGCGGCCGGCTGATCCTCGGGGTCGGGGCCGGGCATGTGCGGGAGGAGTTCGAGGTGCTGGGGGTGGACTTCGGGCAGCGGGGGGCGGTGCTCGACGAGGCGGTCGACGCGTTGCGCGCCGCGCTCGGACCGGATGAGTTCCCTTCCCACCACGGCAAGTTCTACGACTTCGAGGGGCTCGGGCAGCGGCCCCGGCCCGCGCAGGAGCGGGTGCCGGTGTGGGTCGGCGGCTCGTCACCGGCCGCGGTGCGGCGGGCCGCGCTCAAGGGCGACGGCTGGCTGCCGCAGGGTGACCCGAGAGACCGGCTCCCGGCGCAGATCGCCCGCCTGCGGCGGCTGCGCGAGGAGGCCGGCATCGGGGAGCCGATCACCGTCGGCGCGATCGCCGAACCGCTGTACGTCGGCACGCCGGACTGGGCGGTCGGCCGCCGCACCCTCACCGGTGCCCCCGAGGCCCTGGCCGAGTCGCTGCGGGCCTACGGCGCGATGGGCGTGCACCAGATCCAGGTGCGGTTCCGCAGCCGGAGCCGAGCCGAACTCATCGACCAGATAAGCGTGTTCGGGGCGGACGTCGCGCCCCGGCTGAGCTGAGGAGCGGGTGGCATGGGCAAGCTGGACGGGCGGGTCGTCATCGTCACCGGGGCGGCGCGCGGACAGGGCGAGCAGGAGGCGCGGCTCTTCGCCGAGGAGGGCGCGAGCGTGGTCGTGGCGGACGTGCTGGACGACCTGGGCGAGGCGCTCGCCAAGGAGATCGGGGCGCGCTACGTCCACCTGGACGTGGGCGTAGAGGAGGAGTGGCAGGCTGCCGTCGCCGCGACGAAACAGGCGTACGGCCGGCTCGACGGGCTGGTGAACAACGCGGGCATCCTGCGGTTCAACGCGCTGGTGGACACCCCTCTCGACGAGTTCATGCAGGTCGTGCAGGTGAACCAGGTCGGCTGCTTCCTGGGTATGAAGACGGTGGCGCCGGAGCTGGCCGACGGCGGGACCATCGTCAACACCGCGTCCTACACCGCGCTCACCGGCATGGCGGCCGTCGGCACCTACGCCGCGACCAAGCACGCGGTGCTCGGTCTCACCCGGGTCGCCGCGCTGGAGCTGGCCGGCCGGCGGATACGGGTCAACGCGATCTGCCCGGGGGCCATCGACACCGCGATGTCCAACCCGGCCCGGCTGGACCCCACCGCCGATCCGGCGGAGATGAGCCGGGCCCTGGACGAGCTGTACCGCAAGCTGGTGCCGCTGGGCCGGATCGGGCGGGCGGAGGAGGTGGCCAGGCTGGCGCTCTTCCTGACCTCGGACGACTCGTCGTACATCACCGGGCAGCCGTTCGTGATCGACGGGGGCTGGCTGGCCGGGGTCTCGGTCATCTGACGGTTCATCAGCTATTGACGGTGGAAGCGGCCGGTGCGACAGTCGGCCAACGAACGGTATCTGACGGAGCGTCAGGAAATATGGGACGGTGAACCGCCTTGGAATTCGGGCTCTTTGTACAGGGATACGTGGGCAAGCGCGCCGAGACCGACCCGCTGGCCGAGCACAAGGCACTGATGGAGGAGACCGAGTACGTCATCGAGGCGGACAAGTCCGGCTTCAAGTACGCCTGGGCCTCCGAGCACCACTTCCTGGACGAGTACTCGCACCTGTCGGCGAACGACGTCTTCCTGGGGTACCTCGCGCACGCGACCGAGCGCATCCACCTCGGGTCCGGCATCTTCAACCCCCTCGCCCAGGTCAACCACCCCGTGAAGGTCGCCGAGAAGGTCGCCATGCTCGACCATCTCACCGGCAACCGCTTCGAGTTCGGCAGCGGCCGGGGGGCCGGGTCGCACGAGATCCTCGGGTTCATACCGGGCGTGACCGACATGAACTACACCAAGGAGATCTGGGAGGAGACCATCGCCGAGTTCCCCAAGATGTGGCTCCAGGACGAGTACGCCGGCTTCCAGGGCAAGCACTGGCAGCTGCCGCCGCGGAAGGTGCTGCCGAAGCCGTACGGCAGGTCCCACCCGGCGATGTGGTACGCGGCCGGGTCACCGCCGTCGTACGCCATGGCGGCGAGGAAGGGCCTGGGCGTGCTCGGCTTCAGCATCCAGAAGGTCTCCGACATGGAGTGGGTGCTCGAGCAGTACAAGACGGCGATCGTGAACGCGGAGCCGGTGGGTGACTTCGTCAACGACAACGTGATGGTGACGACGACGGCGATCTGCGCGCCGACCCACGACGAGGCGATCCGGATCGCCGCGTCCGGTGGGCTGCACTACCTCCCCTCGCTGGTGTTCCGCTACCACGACACGTTCCCCCGGCCCGAGGGCTTCCCGGTGTGGCCGGAGACGCTGCCGGAGTACACGCCGGAGTTCGTGGAGCTGCTCGTCGAGGAGGAGCTGCTGATCTGCGGCGATCCGGACGAGGTGCTGCGGCAGTGCAAGCGGTGGGAGCAGGCCGGGGCGGACCAGTTGAGCTTCGGGCTGCCGGTGGGGGTGCCGAAGGAGGAGACGCTGCAGACGATCCGGCTGATCGGGGAGCACGTGATTCCGAAGATCGATACGGATCCGGTGCACCGGACTTCGCGGTTCCGCCAAGGGGCTTGAGGTTTCGTCGGCGGGTGCGGGTGCGTTGTGGCTGGTCGCGCAGTTCCCCGCGCCCCTTCAGGTAGGGCAGGTCGCCGTGTTGAAAGGGAGCCCCATGCTTGATCATGTCATTCGGGGTGCGACCGTCGTCGACGGGACGGGCGCGCCCTCGTACACCGCGGACGTCGGTATACGAGACGGCCGTATCGCCGCCATAGGCCAGATCGACGGCGAAGCCCGCACCACCGAGGACGCCGCCGGGCTCGTTCTCGCCCCCGGGTTCGTCGACCCGCACACCCACTACGACGCGCAGCTCTTCTGGGACCCGTACGCCACCCCCTCCCTCAACCACGGGGTGACGACGGTCGCCGCCGGGAACTGCGGGTTCACCCTCGCCCCGCTGAAACCGGGGGACGCCGACTACACGCGCCGCATGATGTCCAAGGTCGAGGGGATGTCGCTGGTCGCGCTGGAGGAGGGGGCGCCCTGGAGCTGGCGTGGCTTCGGGGAGTATCTGGACGCGCTCGAAGGGCGGATCGCCGTCAACGCCGGGTTCATGGTCGGGCACTGTGCCCTGCGCCGGTACGTGATGGGGCCCGACGCGGTCGGCGGGCAGCCCAGCGAGGAGCAGCTCGCCGAGATCGTACGGCTGCTGCACGAGGCCATGGACGCGGGCGCCTGGGGCTTCTCCACCACCCAGTCCAGCACGCACTCGGACGGCGACGGACAGCCGGTCGCCTCCCGGCACGCCCGCCCGGCGGAACTGCTGGCCCTCTCGCGGGCCGTCGGGGAGCACGAGGGCACGCAGATCGAGGCGATCGTCGCCGGCTGCCTCGACCAGTTCAGCGACGCCGAGATCGAGCTGTTCGCCGAGATGAGCGCGGCGGCCGGGCGGCCCCTGAACTGGAACGTGCTCACCGTGGACGCCGCCGTGCCGGAGCGGGTGCCCCGGCAGCTCCAGGCCAGTGAGCGGGCCCGGAAGGCGGGCGGCCGGGTCGTGGCGCTGACCATGCCGATCCTCACGCCGATGAACATGTCCCTGGGCACCTTCTGCGCGCTGAACCTGATCCCCGGCTGGGGCCCGATCCTCGGGCTGCCGGTACCGGAGCGGATCGACAAGCTCCGGGACCCGGACGTCCGCGCCCGGATGCTGGAGCGTGCCCACTCGAAGGAGGCCGGTGTCTTCAGGCGGCTGGCGAACTTCGGCCGGTACGTCATCGGCGACACCTACAGCGAGGCCAACGCCGGGCTGTCGGGCCGGGTGGTCAAGGACATCGCGGCGGAGCGCGGGCAGGACCCCTTCCACTGCCTGGTCGAGATCTGCGCCGCCGACGGACTCCGTACGGTCCTGTGGCCCATGCCCACCGACAACGACCCCGCCTCCTGGGCGCTGCGAGCCGAGACCTGGCAGCACGAGGACGTGCTGCTGGGCGGGTCCGACGCGGGAGCTCATCTGGACCGGATGTGCGGGGCGCCGTACACGACCCGGTTCCTCGGCGACTGTCTGCGCGGCCGCAAGCTGCTCGGCCTGGAACAGGCCGTGAAGATGCTGACCGACGATCCCGCCCGGCTCTTCGGACTGCGGGAGCGGGGGCGGATCACGGAGGGCTGGCATGCGGACCTCGTGCTCTTCGACCCGGAACGGATCGCCGCCGGCCAGGCCACCCTGGTGCACGACCTGCCGGGAGACAGTCCCCGCCTGGACGCGAAGGCGATCGGGGTGCGGGCGGTCTGGGTGAACGGGGTCGAGGCCATCCGCGACGACGTGGTCAGCGGTGCCGTACCCGGGAGGGTGCTGCGGTCCGGGCGGGACACCAGGACGGTGAGCACCCGGTGAGCGACACGGCCGACGGGCAGCGGCTGTTCGTCGGAGGGCGCTGGGTGGACCCCGACGGCGGGCACTACGAGGTCGTCGACCCGGCGACCGAGGGGACCGTCGGCTGGGCCCCCGAGGCCTCCGAGGAGCAGGTCCTGGCCGCCTGCGCGGCCGCCCGGGAGGCCTTCGACGGCTGGTCGCGGACGCCGGCGGCGGAGCGGGCGGCGGTGCTCGGCCGGGCCGCCGACATCATCCGGGGCCGGCTGAAGGAGTACGCCGACCTGGCCCGGGCGGAGACCGGGGCGACGACCGGGACCGCCCGGGCGATGCAGGTGGGGGTGGCCGCGGCCCGGTTGCGCCGCTACGCCACCGTCGAACCCTCCGAGTGGGCGATCCCCCCGCAGATCAACGAGGCCGGCCCGATGGGGAAGGCCGGGGTGATGGGCGCGCTGGCGGTGCGCCAGCCGGTGGGCGTGGTCAGCTGCATCACGTCGTACAACAACCCCTGGGCCAACCCGGCGGGCAAGGTCGCGCCCGCGCTGGCCATGGGCAACACGGTGGTGGTGAAACCGGCCCCGCAGGACCCGCTCTCCGTCTACCGCATGGCGGAGGCACTGGAGGCGGCGGGCGCTCCGCCGGGCGTGGTGAACGTAGTCTCCGGACGGTCGGCCGGCGTCGGCGAGACCGCCGTGGCCTCGCCCGACGTCGACATGGTGAGCTTCACCGGCTCCACGGCCGTCGGGCAGCGCATCGCCGAGGTGTGCGGGCGGGACATGAAACGGCAGCTGATGGAGCTGGGCGGGAAGGGCGCGGCGGTCGTCCTCGCGGACGCGGACGTCGGCTCCGCGGTGGCGGGCATCGGCACCACCTTCTCCTTCTACAGCGGACAGATCTGCACGGCGCCCACCCGGGTCCTGGTGCAGCGACCGCTGTACGACCGGCTGGTGGAGCAACTCGCCGCCTACGCACGCCGGTTGAAGGTGGGCGACCCGGCGGAACCGGACACGGTGGTCGGACCGCTGATCACGGCCGAACACCGGGCGCGGGTGGAGTCGTACGTCGAACTCGCGCGCAAGGAGGGGGCGACAGTGGTGACGGGCGGCGAACGGCCCTCCCTGGAGAGGGGGTTCTACCTCGGGCCCGCGGTGCTCGCCGACTGCCGTAACGACATGCGCGCCGCCCGCGAGGAGATCTTCGGCCCGGTCGTCTCCGTCATCCCCTTCGACGACGAGGAAGAGGGCATCGCCCTCGCCAACGACTCCGACTACGGCCTCATCGACTACGTCTGGTCGGGGGACGTGGCCCGTGCCTTCCGGGTGGCGCGGCGGCTTCGGGCCGGGGGCGTCGGGATCAACACCGTCGGGCGGAACATGGAGGCCCCCTTCGGCGGCTTCAAGAAGAGCGGGGTGGGCCGGGACGTGGGCTCCTACGCCCTGCACGCCTACAGCGAGGTGCAGGCGATCGTCTGGCCGGGGTGAGGGGACGCGTCGGCGAAGGCGGCTACTCCTGGCGTGTGGCCTCCGCGGCGGGGTGTGCCGGGGAGGCGGTCCGCGTGCCGTAGAAAGACGGGGCGGGTTGCCGACTCTGGGAGGACGTCTTGCCGAGTGCTGATCCGATCCTGGTCACCGGTGCCGCCGGTGGTGTCGGAGGCGTGGGCGGGAGGGTCGTCACGGAGCTGCGCCGACACGGGTTGCCGGTCCGCGCCCTCGTCCACCACGACGACGACCGTGCCACCGCGCTGCGGGCCGTCGACGGCGTCGAGGTGGTCGTCGGTGACCTCACGCGCGGGGCGGACGTGGTGGCGGCCCTGGAGGGGTGCCGCAGGGCCTACTTCGGGATGAGCCCGTCGCCCGACTACCTGGAGGCCACGGCGACCGTGGCGGCGGCGGCCCTCGCGGGCGGGCACCTCGAACTGCTGGTGCACATGTCACAGATGACCGTCTCCCAGATGAGCCTCACCAGCAGCGCGGAGTCGCACCAGCAGCGACTGCACTGGCTCTGCGAACACGTCCTCAACTGGTCCGGGCTGCCGGTCGTCCACGTCCGGCCGACGGTGTTCATGGAGAACCCGCTCTTCGGCATGCTCGCCGTGGCCTCCGTCCGGCGCGACGGCACCATCCGCCTCCCCTTCGGCACCGCACGCACCTCGCCGGTGGCCGCCCGCGACGTGGCCGCGGTGGTCGCCCGCCTGCTGCTCGACCCTTCACCGCAGGCCGGCCGGGTCTACGAACTGACCGGCGCCGCCTCCCGCGACATGACCGCGATCGCCGCCGAGTTCTCCGCCCTGCTGGGCCGCCCCGTGACGTACGTCGATGTGCCGTACGACGAATGGATCGAGCACGACCTCAAGCCGCTGGGCCTGACGCCGCATCTCTTCGACCACATCGCCACGATGGCCCGGCTGCACGGGGAGAACCGCTACGACCGCGCGACCGACGACGTGACGGAACTCCTGGGCCGCCCGCCGTCGGGATTCGACAGCCTGCTCGACGCCACGCCCGGACTGCGGGCAGGGCAGGGGTAGACGCCAGGGCGGCGGCAGAGCGGGTCGGGTCCGGCGGCCGGCACCCCTGGCCCGCTCAGCCGTCCAGGTCCACCCGCACCGTCAGCAGGTTCGTCCCGAGCAGCCGTACGGCCGCGCTGTTGCCCCGGGGCAGGGTGCGCAGCCGGGCCACCGGGTCGTCGTCGGGCAGGAGATGGGCCGTCCCCGCGTGCCACTTCCCCCCGATGCGGACCCGCACCCTCGGGTCGGCCTTGATGTTGCGGACGTACTGCGAGTGCTCGCCGAACTCCGACACCAGCCAGAAGGCCCCGCCGACCCGCCGGCCGCCCAGCGGCGTACGGCGGGGCAGCCCGGAGGTGCGCCCGGTGGTCTCCAGGAGGGTCTGGAAGGGGAGGAGCCGGGTCAGCGGATTGGCGACATGACGCTGGAAGGCGGTGGTGGCGCGGAAACGGGTGTCGGTGGGGCGGGGCATGGTCCGTGCGACTCCTCATGGTTGCTGCCGTAGCTGCCTTTGCTTTTATTTCTTCCATGGTCCCCGACACGCACGCGAGGTGCTTGCGGCATCGGGAAACCGGGTGGCCGCCGATGCCGTCTCTCATGCCGACAGCAGGCACTTTCGTTGGAGGCACCGATGGCCCTGGTCGGCCTGTTCTGGATCACCGAGGACGCCGTGTACCTGGGGGCCGAGCCCGTCGGCACGGCGTCCGGGGTACGACTGACGGAGGACGGCGTCGAAGCCCTCGGGACCGGCCACGGCACGTACCGGAGCTGGAGCGAGGTGCGGCGGATCGACGTCCGTGACGTGCCCGTGCGGTCCGCCGGCCGGCGCCTGGTGTCCATGGCCATCGACTCGCTGCTCGTGGCGGTGACCGGCGACGGCGAACTTCCGCCCGCCTACACCGTGCGGGTGGAGACCGCCGAGGACACCGTCGAGGTGAGCGTTCTCTCGGCCGTCGCCGGCGGCATCTACCAGCCGGTCGAGTACGACCTCTCCCGCACCCTTTTGGCCCGGCTCGCCGACGGCCGCACGACCGTCGCCGACCTGCTGGCATGGCGCCGGGACCACGCGGACGGCACCCCGCCCCGCGAGGAACGCGAGGCGCTGCTGCGCAAGTGGGCCGAAGGCTAGCCCTCGGTTTCCGGGGGTCTTGCCTGCGCCGCGCGGGCAACCGAGCCGCACCTCGGTCTGGACGGGGTGAGGTGTCAACGAGGGCTGTTCGCTTGCCCTTTGGGGTCCAGGAGGCGTCCTGCGCGGGCAGGGATCGGGCAATCGGCTCCGGAAGCGGTGGCGGATCCGTAGCGTTCGGACAGACAAGGGGGACGGCCGGTTTCCGTTTCGTCGATGTCCGGCCGCTCCCTTCCTCTGCTCCTCTGCCACGCACGAAATCCTTGGAGACCACTCCATGAAGCACGCCAAGAGAATCGCCCTGACCACCACGGCCGTCGCCGCCGCGGCCGCCGCCACGCTGCTCGGCACGACGGCCGTCCAGGCCTCGTCCGCGAAGCCCGCCGCCCTCCCGGCGGTGCACGCCCCCGCCGCGCTGGCGGTGCCCGACGGCAACAAGCTGACCGGCGTCTACTCCGCGCACGGCGTACAGACCTACACCTGCACCGACGGCGCCTGGAAGCTCCTGGAGCCCGCCGCCACCCTCTCCGACAAGAGGGACCGCGCCCACCGCCCGGTCGCCCTGCACTCCCGTGGCCCGGTCTGGGTCTCCACGGTCGACGGCAGCGCGGTCAACGCCTCGGCGCTCGTCACCTCCCCCAAGGAGGGCACCATCCCCGAGCTGCTCCTGAAGGCCACGGCCACCCGCGGCGCCGGGACGTTCGAGGGCGTCACCTACGTCCAGCGCCTGAACACGGAGGGCGGCGTCGCCCCGGCCGCCGCCTGCACCGGCACCGACCAGGTGTCGGTGCCGTACTCGGCGACGTACGCGTTCTACAAGGCGACCGCGTGACCTAGCCGCTGGCCGCTGGTCACTGGTCGCCGAGATCGACCCGGATCGTCAGCAGCCGTGTCCCCAGCGCCTTCACGGCCGCGGTGTCGCCCCGGGGCAGGGTGCGCGGAGGGGCGACCGGGTCGCCGTCGGGCGGCAGGTGGGCGGTGCCGTGGTGCCACCGCCCACCGATCCGCACCCGCACCCGGCGGGATGCGCCGGGGCTCCCGGAGACCCGTCCGGTGGTCTCCAGCAGGGTCTGGAAGGGATCCGGTCCGACGCGGTTCCTCGGTTTTCTCTTCTGCCGTCCTTCGGCGCCGGTGTCCTCTTCAATGTCTCTTACGCCTCCCCGAGGAGAGACGGTGGCCCGTGCGGATCATGACCTGGAACCTGTGGTGGCGCTTCGGGCCCTGGGCGGAACGGCAGAAGGCGATCCTCGCCGTGCTGCGTGAGCTGCGGCCGGACGTGATCGGCCTGCAGGAGGTGTGGGCGGCCGACGGCGAGAACCTTGCCGGGTGGCTCGCCGGTGAACTCGGTCTGCACTGGGCCTGGGCCGCCTCCCCGGCCTCCGAGCGCTGGCAGCGGCGGATCGGGGAGCCGGGCACCGAGATCGGCAACGCGGTGCTCAGCCGCTGGCCAGTGTTGGAGAGTGCGGTGCTGCGCCTCCCGGCGCCACCGGAACTCGACGACGGACGCCTCGCTCTCTACGCCCGCCTCGCCGCCCCCGCCCACCACGTGCCCTTCTTCACCGTCCACCTGACCTCGCAGCTGCACCTGTCGGCCGTACGCGGCGAACAGGTCACCGCGCTGGCCGAGTTCGTCGCCGCGCACCGTGCGGGTACCGACTTCCCGCCCGTCGTCACCGGTGACTTCAACGCCTGGCCGGACTCCGACGAGATCCGCCGGTTCTGCGGGGTCCGCACCGCACCTGTCGTACCGGGCCAGGTCTTCCTGGACGCCTGGGAGTACGCCGACCCGACCGCCCCCTCCGCCACCTGGGACAACGCCAACCCGTATGTCCGTCCGAGCCTCGGCCCCAGCGTCCGCGTCGACTACATCCACGTCGGCGCACCGGCCGGCCCCGACGGCATCGGGACGATCAAGAGGGTGCGGCGGGCCGGGGACGGGCCGGTCGACGGGGTGTGGCCGTCGGACCACGCGGCGGTCGTCGCGGATCTGGGCTGGGGCGGCCGTGCGAACTGGTGATGACGGCCGTGACCACGGTGGCGGCCTTTGTCGGCCTCGGGATGATGTGGTCCGCCCAGCGGGGCACCGGGCGACCAGGGTTGTCTCACTTCCCTGCTGAGGGCAGGGAGCACCGCGTGGTTCGGTGGATCAGTAGCGGTGGCCGGGCCAGTGCGGGTCCTCCCAACGATCGACACCGGTGAGGCCGAGCAGCCGTATGCGGTGGAGCAGCTCCTCTGATACGCCGTGGGCCCGGAGCCGGGCAGGGGCATTGCGGACCAGCCAGGCGGTCAGCTCGGTGCGTGTCTCCTCCTCGTTCTCGTTCTCCCAGGAGTCCCAGGGGAGTTGGTCTCCGAGCAGGTCGTACTCCCACTTCGCCGCCGCCTCGGCCAGATGGTCGTCGGCGGGGTGGCCGGTCAGCGCTTCCCATGTGGTGAGCCACGGGGTGAGCGTGGCGGATGCCTCGGTGATCAACGCCAGGACCTCGTACGCGGGTACCGCGGGATCGGGATCGGTGAGTGTGTGGGCCCACCAGGCGTGCAGGAAGTCCCTGACCGCTTCGGCTTGCACGGGGGGCCACTGCTGCCAATGACCGCGAGCGAACGAGCGGCCGGCTTCCTCCAGGCCGAAGAGCGGCTCGACGGATCCTTCGACGAGGGCCGTGGCGAACTGGGGCAGGATCCGGCGTAGTACGGATGCGTGGTCGCTCCAGTCGGGGGCCTGCCAGGTGCGGCGTAGGAGGTCAGGGTCCAGCTCCGTGTCCGGAACCTTGAGCTGCGCGAGTTCTTCGGCGCTGCCCCAGTGGCACTCGCAGTTGTGCTCGTCGGGGTGGGCCGTCATGCCGCCGAAGGCCGCGGCCAGGCCGTCAAGCGCGGTAGCGAGGTGAAGTCGTGCGGGGGGCTGGGCGGGGTTCGTCATGGCGTTCGCATTCAGGGACTCCGGCAGCTTCCACCATCCGAAGATCGACAACTTACCCGGGGGATTGTCAGAGCGCCATCGACATGATGGTCGTAGGCGCGGTGGGGGGGCGGGTGCAGCGGGGATGAGGAGGATTCCGCTCGCCGTTGCGAGGCAGACGGCCGTGGTCGTCAGCGCGCGGTGACCAGTTTCTGTGTGCTGGTGACCGCGCCGTCGGCGTGCTGGGTGAGCCGGACGACCAGGACATGCCGGCGGTCGGCCGCGTGGTTGACCGCCGCCGTGCTGCGACGGCTCTGGTCCGGCTGTCTGCCGGCGTGCCCAACGTCCGCCCCCGCACCGGGACTTGCGCACGCCGCGTGAGTGGGGACGCCACGGACGGGGTGCACGGTTCATTGCCGCCGGTGTCTCAAGCGGAGGCGGTTACACGTCCGTCTTTCACTCGCCTGTGCCGGGGGACGACGGTCCCGGTGCCCACGACGTCGTCAACGCCGCCCGTCGCGCCTTGAAAGCGCGTTGACGTCGGTGTGCTCTCTCACCGGCCCAGGAAGATCGGGTTCGTCAGTGCCGCCAGGGCGCCGGGTACCGGGCCCGCTGCCGTCTCGTGGCGCAACTCCGCGCGGACGTACGCCGCGTACTGCGGGGTCGTCTGCCACTCGACCACGCCCGAGCCGGCCACCGGGAGCGGGTCGCTGGTCAGCAGGACGCCCTCGTCGGTGATGAGGCGGACCGTGCAGCGCGGCACCCCGGAGGCCTCCAGGCGGACGGTCACCGGGGTGTCGGCGGCGACGGCGAGGCGCTCGCCGATGCCGGCCCGCTCACCGCGCCCGCCCGTCGCCGTGAAGCTCACCTGCACGTTCTTCGACTCGGCGATGTACGAGCGGCCCGCGCGCAGGCCATCCTGGATCGCCTCGCGGGTCAGGTCGTCGGCGAGGACGACGGTCTGGGGCACGCCGACGGGGTCCGGGTCGCGGTGCGCGTCACTGTTGCCCATCGCCGGCAGCCACTGCTTGTTGTCGCGCACCGAGGCGACCAGCGTGGCGTCCCAGGCGGACAGGGCCACCTCGTCGTCGGGGGTGTAGGGGCCGTTCCACACCTCGACCGCGTCCGCGTCCCCGAACCCGAACTTCCAGGCGCAGCCCACGCAGGTGGCGTGCGGATGCGCCGGTACGACCAGACCGCCGGCCTTGTGGATCTGGTGCGCGAACTTCCCGAACCGGTTGTCGCGGGCCCGGTAGCGCCAGTCGACGAAGGTCCCGGGGTCCGTGCCGAGGGCGACGACGTGGCCGTTGCGGGTGGTGATCTCCTCGCCGAGCATGATCAGCAGGTCGTCGCCGGCCTGGTCCGCCCAGTGCGCGTGCGAGGAGTGCGTGTTGTGGTCCGAGGAGTTGATGAAGTCCAGACCGGCGGCGCGGGCGAGGGCCGCGATCTCGGCGGGGGTGCGGCGGCCGTCGGAGTACCAGGAGTGCAGGTGGCAGTCGCCGCGGTACCAGTCCCGGCCCCGGCCCTTCGCGCGGGACGGCGGGTACACGGGGCGGACGGGGGTGCCGGGCTCGCCGTACGTCAGCGTGATCGTCAGCTCGTAGGTCAGGCCCTGCGGGGCGACCGTGTAGGGGCCGAGGGCGACATACCAGGTGCCGGCGTGCACCGGGCCGGGGATGTAGCCGGGGGTCGCGTCGTCGGCGCGGACGAAGAACTCCGTGCGCGCCCCGCCCGACCAGCCCCGGAAGCCCTTGCCGCCCAGCTCGGTGCCGTGCTGGTCGAAGAGGCCGATGTCGAGCGCGTTGCCCGTGGTGCCGGCCGGGACGCTCGGCCGGTCGTAGGTGTAGGAGACCTTGATCTCCCGGACGCCGGCGGGGACCTCGACCGGGACGTACACGAAGTCCGGGCAGCCGGGCGGCAGCGTGCCGCGTACCGTCTTCGTCTCCTGGGTCCCCGGAGTCCCCTGGCCCTGACCGTCCGCCGCTGCGAAGCTCACGCTTCCCAACGTAAGGGCTGCCGCCGCGCCCGTCACGAACAGTGCCCGTCTGCCGATGCCGTGCGTGTCCTCACACATGCCGGTGACTCTCCTCTCCCGACGTGAACTCCCATGGAAGGACAGGGAATCCACAGGCATCCGTATCGCATGTGCGGAGCCGTGTGAAAGATGGGGCGGGTGATGCCGACCAGTCGGTATGGACATATCGAGCCACCCCCGGTACAGATGGCCCATGCGTATAGCCGTCACGATCTTCCTCACCGACGAGACCATCACCCCCGTCCGGCTCGCCCGTGAGCTGGAAACACGCGGTTTCGCCGGGCTGTACCTGCCCGAGCACACGCATATCCCGGTCGAGCGGACCACCCCGTACCCGGTCGGCGGCGACCTGCCCCGCGAGTACGGCCGTACCCTCGACCCCTTCGTCGCCCTCGGCCAGGCGGCCGCCGTCACCGAACGCCTCGGCCTCGGCACCGGCGTCACCCTGGTCGCCCAGCACGACCCGATCGACCTCGCCAAGCAGATCGCCACCCTCGACCACCTGTCCGGCGGCCGCTTCACGCTCGGCGTCGGCTTCGGCTGGAACGTCGAGGAGGCCGCGGACCACGGCGTGGCCTGGCGGACGCGGCGGGAGCTGGGCCGGGACCGGATGGCGTTGATGCGGGCGCTGTGGACGGACGAGCCGACCGCCTACGAGGGGGAGTTCGGGAGCGTACGGGCGTCCTCCGCGTATCCCAAGCCCGTCCAGAAGCCGCGCGGACCGGTCGTCGGTCCGCGCACGCTGGTCGGCGGGGCGGCGGGGCCGAAGCTGTTCGCGCACATCGCGGAGTACGCCGACGGGTGGCTGCCGATCGGGGGGCGCGGGCTCACCGAGTCGCTGCCGGTCCTGCGGGGCGTGTGGGCGGACGCTGGGCGCGACCCGGCGGCGCTTCAGGTGGTGCCGTACGCCGTCTTCCCGAGCGCCGGGAAGCTCGCGCACTACGCCGAACTGGGCATCGAGGAGGTCGTGGTGCAGCTGCCTCCGGCGGGGGAGGGGGAGGTGCTGGGGGTGCTGGACGCGTACGCGGAGTATCTGTAGTCGTCCGCGGGTGGGTGGGGGTTGCTCGCGCGGTTCCCCGCGCCCCTGAAAGCGCCCCTGAAAGCAAGGGGCGCTGCAGCAAGCGCCCCTTCAGGGGCGCGGGGAACCGCGCGACCAGCCGTCGCGCACCGGCACGTGCCCACGTACCGCACGCCCCCCAGCCCCCACTGAACCCGCCGAGCCCGAACGTATGCTCAAGGAATGACGACTTCCGCGACTCCCGGAACCGGCCCCACCGACCGCCCCGGCGGTACCGGCCCCACCGAGAACTCCATGCGTCGCGCCCTCAAACGCGCCCGGGACGGCGTCGCCCTCGACGTCTCCGAGGCCGCCGTTCTGCTCCAGGCGCGCGGCGAGGCACTCGACGACCTCGCCGCGTCCGCCGCCCGGGTACGCGACGCCGGTCTCGAACAGGCGGGCCGCCCGGGTGTCATCACGTACTCGAAGAGCGTCTTCATCCCCCTCACCCGCCTGTGCCGCGACAAGTGCCACTACTGCACGTTCGTCACCGTCCCCGGCAAGCTCCGCCGGGCCGGGCACGGCATGTTCATGTCCCCGGACGAGGTCCTCGACGTGGCCCGCAAGGGCGCGGCCCTCGGCTGCAAGGAAGCCCTGATCACCCTCGGCGACAAGCCGGAGGACCGCTGGCCGGAGGCGCGCGAGTGGCTCGACGCGCACGGTTACGACGACACGATCGCCTACGTCCGGGCCATCTCCATCCGCATCCTGGAGGAGACCGGCCTGCTGCCCCACCTCAACCCGGGCGTGCTGTCCTGGACCGACTTCCAGCGGCTGAAGCCGGTCGCGCCGTCCATGGGCATGATGCTGGAGACGACGGCCACCCGGCTGTGGTCCGAGCCCGGCGGCCCGCACCACGGTTCCCCCGACAAGGAGCCCGCCGTCCGGCTGCGGGTCCTGGAGGACGCGGGCCGTTCCTCGGTCCCGTTCACCTCGGGCATCCTGATCGGCATCGGCGAGACGTACGAGGAGCGGGCCGAGTCCCTCTTCGCACTGCGCCGCGTGGCCCGGTCGTACCACGGCGTCCAGGAACTGATCATCCAGAACTTCCGCGCCAAGCCGGACACGGCGATGCGCGGCATGCCCGACGCCGAGCTGGACGAACTGGTCGCGGCGGTCGCGGTGGCCCGTCTCGTCATGGGCCCGGCCGGCAACATCCAGGCACCGCCCAACCTCGTCGACAGCGAGTACGAACGCCTGATCGCGGCCGGCATCGACGACTGGGGCGGGGTCTCCCCGCTCACGATCGACCACGTCAACCCCGAACGCCCCTGGCCCCAGATCGAGGAGCTCACCGAACGGTCCCGGGCCGCCGGCTTCGAGTTGCGGGAACGTCTCTGCGTGTACCCGGAGTTCGTCCGCCGCGGCGAGCCCTGGCTGGACCCGCGGCTGCGCCCGCACGTGGCCGCGCTGGCCGACCCGGAGACGGGGCTGGCGCGGGCGGACGCGACCGTCGAGGGCCACCCGTGGCAGGAGCCCGAGGAGGTCTTCGTCGCGACCGGCCGCACCGACCTGCACACCACCATCGACACCGAGGGCCGTACCGGCGACCGCCGAGACGACTTCGACGAGGTGTACGGCGACTGGGGCGCCCTGCGCGAGGCGGCCGCCCCCGGCATGGCACCCGAGCGCATCGACACGGACGTCCGCCAGGCCCTGGCGACCGCCGCCGACGACCCCACGAAGCTGACGGACACCGAGGCCCTCGCCCTGTTCCACGCGGACGGCCCGGCGCTGGACGCGCTGACCAGGATCGCCGACGACGTCCGGAAGTCGGCGGTCGGCGACGACGTCACCTACATCGTCACCCGCAACATCAACTTCACCAACGTCTGCTACACCGGCTGCCGGTTCTGCGCCTTCGCCCAGCGCCGCACGGACGCCGACGCCTACACCCTCTCCCTGGACCAGGTCGCCGACCGGGCCCAGCAGGCGTGGGACCTCGGCGCGGTCGAGGTCTGCATGCAGGGCGGTATCCACCCCGACCTGCCCGGCACGGCGTACTTCGACATCGCGAAGGCGGTGAAGGAGCGGGTCCCCGGCATGCACGTGCACGCCTTCTCGCCGATGGAGGTGGTGAACGGCGCGACCCGCACCGGCATGTCGATCCGGGAGTGGCTGACCGCGGCGAAGGAGGCGGGCCTGGACACCATTCCCGGGACGGCGGCGGAGATCCTGGACGACGAGGTCCGCTGGGTCCTGACCAAGGGCAAGCTTCCCACCGCCACCTGGATCGAGGTCGTCACGACCGCCCACGAGGTGGGCATCCGCTCCTCGTCCACGATGATGTACGGCCATGTCGACCAGCCCCGCCACTGGCTGGGCCACCTGCGCACCCTGGCCCGCATCCAGCAGCAGACCGGCGGCTTCACGGAGTTCGTGACCCTGCCCTTCATCCACACCAACGCCCCCGTCTACCTGGCAGGCATCTCCCGCCCCGGTCCGACCATGCGTGACAACCGGGCGGTGACGGCGATGGCCCGGCTCCTCCTCCACCCCTACATCCCGAACATCCAGACAAGCTGGGTGAAACTGGGCACGGAGGGTGCGGCGGAGATGCTCCGCTCGGGCGCGAACGACCTGGGCGGCACGCTGATGGAGGAGACGATCTCGCGGATGGCGGGCTCGTCGTACGGCTCGTACAAGTCGGTACGGGACCTGATCGCCGTGGCCGAGGCGGCGGGCCGTCCGGCGAGGCCCCGTACGACGGTGTACGGCGAGGTGTCGGAGGAGCGCCGGCGGGCGGCGGAGGCGTCCGACGGGCACCTGCCGGAGCTGCTGCCGGTGCTGGACTGAGCGGGCCGGGACCGGACCGGGAGCGGACCGAGCGGGCGGGCAGCGCACAGTACGATGATCCGACCCCTGTGCGAATACGTAGGGGGCCCTCATAACGGAGGAGATGCGTACCCGTGGCTGCCCGACTGCTGCCCTCCTGGGTCTGGGTCACCGGTCTGACGACCGGGGCGACGGTGGCCGTCGTCCTCCTCGCCGTACAGGCCGACAAGGGGCCGCACCCCACGGCCGCGGCGGTCCGGCCGTCCGCGAGCGCGTCGGCGGGCGCCCACCCCTCCGCGTCCCCGAAGCCCACGAAGGCCCCCGCCGTGCCGGCCGCCTCCGGCACGGGCCGCCGGATCGTCTACTCGCTCGGCGACAAGCGGGTGTGGACGGTCGACGCGAGCGACAAGGCGATCCGCACGTTCACGGTGTGGCCGGGGACGGTGAGCCCTGACCCCGGCACCTACACGATCTCCAGGACCCTGTCCGCCACGACCGGCTCGGACGGCGTCCAGATCGAGCACATCCTGTACTTCGCCGGGAAGTCGGGGCTGTCGATCGCCTTCTCCAACGCGGTCGACGGCTCGTCCCCGCCGCCCGCCGCAGGCAAGCAGACCAGCGGCATCCGCATGCACAAGGCGGACGGCGCGGCCCTGTGGACGTTCGGCACGGAGCCGAACACCAAGGTGACGGTGGTCAAGTAGCTGTCGGTGCCTGTCGGTGCCTGTCGGTGGCTGTCGGTGGCTGTCAGTAGCTGTCAGTGGCTGTCAGTGGCTGTCAGTAGCGCCGGTGCCGCCACCGGCAGCCGTCAGTGGCCTTCACCGGCCGTCGGATCCGTCAGGAGATGGCGCGCAGTCTTGGGGCCGGGAGCCGGCGGAGTCGCTCGACGGCCTCCGCCGTCTCCTCGTCCGCGGGCAGCAGGACGACCAACTGCTGGGCGTCCTCGGTGAGTTCGAGAGTCTGGCGGCGCAGCCGGAGTTCGGGGCCGGCCGGGTGGGCGAGGCGCAGCATGCCGCGTTTCGGGATCGTGTGCCGGTTGAGGCGCCGGGTGAACTCGGGCCCGGCGACCGGGGCGAGTTCGGTCGTGAACCACTCGGAGTTCTCGATGGACGGCCCGAGCCGGATGTCGAAGGCCTGCTCGTCCGCGATGTCCTCCCAGTCGCGGAAGAGGGCGCGGGCGCGGGGGTCGGTGAAGACGTACCGGGTGAGGTTCGGGGTGTCGCCGGCGTCGAGCAGCCCGGTCTCCCTCATCACCGTCTCGTAGGCGCCGGTGCGGGCGAGGATGTCGCCGAGCCGGTTGGTGACCAGGGCGAGGCCGGGGTCGAGGAGGCGGAGTGTCTCCCTGACGGTGGGCCGTACCTCACGGTTCGGGGGCGCGGGCCGGGGGTGGGACACGCACTCACCGCCGGTGATCTTGGTGAGATAGCGCAGATGGGTCCGCTCGGCGGGGTCGAGGCTGAGGGCGTCGGCGAGGGCGTTGACCACGGCCACCGACGGATGGCGGTCCCGCCCCTGCTCGATACGGGTCAGATACTCGACGCTGATCCCGGCCCGGTTGGCGAGGTCGAGCCGGCGCAGCCCCGGCGACCGGCGACGCCCGCGCTCGGGCAGCCCGAGCGCCGCCGGCTGGATACTGTCCCGCTTCGCCCGGACGAAGTCCCCCAGTGGTGTCCCCATGCCGTCGAGGATAGGCGGGGCGGGTGTCGCTCAGCGTGGCCCTGCGGGGGCCAGCCTGGCCTCGGTCTGGCTGGGGCCGCGCGGGTCCCCGATGGTGAAGTCCATGGATGAGAACAAGCGGCACAGGCTCGTGATTCTGATCGGAAGCGTCCGGGAGGGCCGATTCGGCCCGGTGGTGGCTCAGTGGGTGGCCGAACAGGCGCGCACCCACGGCGGGTTCGAGGTGGAGGTCGTGGACCTGGCCGCCTACGACATTCCTCTCGCGCTCCCCGCCGAGTCACCGAAGCACTCGGGCGACGCCTACCCCCGCCCCTCCGGAATGCGGTCCCTGACGGCGGCCCTGGCGGCGGCGGACGCGTTCGTGATCGTCACCCCCGAGTACAACCACAGCTACCCGGCGGCGCTGAAGGCCGCCATCGACTGGCACTTCGACCAGTGGGCGGCGAAGCCGGTCGCGTTCGTGAGCTACGGCGGCGCGGCGGGCGGCCGGCACGCGGTGCTGCACCTGGAGAACGTGCTCACGGAACTCCACGCGGTGACCGTCCGGGACGGCCTCGCCTTCCCGAACTACTTCACCGCGTGGCAGGACGGCCGCCCGCTGGACGCCGGGACGGCGGGTTACGCCAAGACCCTGCTGGATCAACTGGCGTGGTGGACGGCCACCCTGCGCGCGGGCCGTGAGGCGGCGCCCTATCCCTCCTGATCCGCAGGGCTCAGCTGTACGACGACGAGCGCGATCCCGGTGAGCACCAGCACCCGGGTCGCCGCGTCGAGACCGTTCCAGGTCTTGGACTGCCACATGGAGAACCACTCACCGCCGATGGCGATGAACCCGGCGCCGAAGAGCAGCACGAGCATCAGCAGACCGTAGGTGGACAGCCGCCGCGCCCGGCCGTTGTCACGCCGGAACCACAGCGCGGTCCCGGCGACGAGTACGAGCGCGGCGACGGTCTCCCACACGATGATGACGACGTAAGCGGCGTTCTGCAGCCCTCTGTTGGTAATGGCCCGCCACATCAGGTCGTCGTCCTTGAACGTCGTGTCCATGGCCAGCACATGCTGGACGAACGCCTGGTTGGTGCCGAAGTCGGTGATGTTCCCCAGGGCGACGAGGGCGATGTAGAGAGCGACGGTGCCGGTGAGAAGGGCAGCGGCGAGCGAGAGCGCACGAGGCGCGTGGGAGGTGGACATGCCACGGTCCTTCCCGCTCCTCGCCGTTCACACCCCCTGCTCAGTCGATACAGAACTCGTTGCCCTCGATGTCCTGCATCGGGATGCACGACTCGTTGACGCCGTCGGCATACAGCGTTTGCACGTGTACCGCGCCGAGCGGGACCAGTCGCGCGCATTCGGCCTCAAGCGCGGCGAGGCGCTCCGCACCCACGAGGCCGGTGCCGACCCGCACGTCAAGATGCACCCGGTTCTTGACGACCTTCCCCTCGGGGACACGCTGGAAGTACAGGCGCGGGCCCACCCCGGTGGGATCGAGGCAGGCGAACCACGCATCCCGCTGCTCCGGCGGCTGCGAGGAGTTGTAGTCGTCCCAGGTGGCGAACCCCTCCGGTGGCGGTGGCACGACGTACCCCAACACCTCGCACCAGAAGCGAGCGAGCCGCTCGGGTTCCGCGCAGTCAAAGGTGACTTGGAACTTCCTGATCTCTGACATCGGCGCAACATACCAGGGGGGATGGCCGTTTGGCCGCCGGAGCCTCTGCCAGACTTTGCCCGGAGCGGCTGCGGGGGTGGTTCTGATGGGGTCGACACGGCCGTCGATGCAGGAGCTGATCGAGCGGCGCCGGAGGGCCGGGTTCGTCGGGCGGGTCCACGAGCGGGCCGCGTTCCGGCGGAACCTCGCCCTGCCACCGGAGGACGAGCGACACCGGTTCCTCTTCCATGTGCACGGTGACGCCGGCGTCGGGAAGACCCGCCTGGTAAGGGAGTTGGAGCAGATCGCCCGGGAGACCGGGGCGCTGACCGCGTACGTCGACGAGGGCGCGGCCAGTGTGCCCGAGGCGATGACGGCGATGACGCGTCGATTCGCCACGCAAGGACGGCGGTTCAAGGAGCTGGAGCGGCTGCTGGCCGCGCATCGGGAGCGGCGGCACGAGGCAGAGTCCGCCCTGGTGATGGGCGGACCGGAGGAGCGGGAGGGGCCGTCGGCGGGAAGCCTGACGGTGGCGCGGGCGGCGCAGGTGGGGCTCGGGATGGTCCCGGTGGCCGGCGCCTTCGCCGCCGCTCTGGACACGGACCGCCTCGCCCAGGGCGCCGACCGGCTCCGAGCCCGCTTCCGCAGCCAGGAGGACGCCCAACTAGTGCTGTCCCCTGAGCGGGTGCTCACTCCCGTACTGCTGTCGGAGCTGGCGGGGGCGGCCGACATCGCCCCCTGGATCGTCCTCTTCCTCGACACCTACGAGCGCACCGGCCCGTTCCTCGACCCCTGGCTGCACGACGTGATGACCACCGACCGGTACGGCGCCCTCCCCGCCAACGTCGTCGTGGTCACCTCCGGCCAGCACCCGTTCGACACGGCCCGCTGGGGCAGCTTCGTGGACTTCAGGACGGACCTGCCGCTCGGCCCGTTCACGGAGGCGGAGGCCCGGGGGCTGCTCGCGGACAAGGGGGTGCGGGACGAACCGGTGGTCGCCGAGGTGCTGCGGCTGACGGGCGGGCTTCCGGTGCTCGTCTCCACCCTGGCCGAGTCCGGGCCCGTCGGCCCCGAGGAAGTGGGGGATCCGAGCGCCACGGCGGTCGACCGGTTCCTGAAATGGGAGCGGGACCCCGTGCGCAGAGCCGCCGCGCTGGCGGGCGCGCTGCCCCGGCAGCTGGACGAGGACGTGTTCCGGACGGCCGTGGACTGTCCCGAGGACGACGCCCGGTCGCTGTTCGCCTGGCTGATGGGCATGCCGTTCGTGAGCGAGCGCGTGGAAGGCGTGCAGTACCACGACGTCGTACGGGCCCCGATGCTCCGCCTGCAGCGCCTGCGTTCTCCGCGCTGGTGGCGGGAGAGCCACACCCGCCTCGCCGAAGCGTTCGGCCGATGGCGAGCGGAGGCCGAGACGGACCGGCACCCGGATGAGTTGTGGCCCGACGAACGGTGGCGGGAGCTCCGCCTCGCCGAGTCGTATCACCTGCTGTGCGCGGGGCCCCCGTCCCCGCTGCCCGCGGTGTCACGGGACCTGGTGGATGCCTGTGCCGAGGGTGATGCGGTGGCGCGGCGGTGGGCACGGACCCTGGTACAGGCGGGCGAGGACGCGGATGCGGAGAAGACCGGTGTCCTGGGGAGCGACGTGCTCGCGGCGCTGGACAGCGGCGGGGTCCTCGAAGCGCTGGGGGTGCTGCTGGCGAAGGGGAGCCTCGATGCGCGGGGGCGAGCCGCGGCGTACAAAGTACGGGGAGCCGTGCTCGGCACCGCGGGGGAGCATGCCGCGGCCCTGAACCAGTTCGACCGGGCCATCGAACTCGACCCGGCGTCGGCGTCGGCGTACGAGGGCCGGGCAGTGGCGCGAGCGAACCAGCGTGACTACGCAGGAGCCGTGGCCGACATGGACGTGGCCGTCCGGCTGGTCCCGGACACCGCCAGACTCCTCGCCATCCGAGGTGACTACCACCGGATGACAGGGGACTTCGAAGCGGCCCTGCGGGATCTGGACACGGCGATCGAGCTCGATCCGACGAGACAGACGGCGTGGGCGGTCCGAGGAGTCGCCCGGCACCAGCTCGGCGACCTCGACTCGGCGATGTCGGACCTGGACCGGGCGCTCGACCTGGAACCGGAGTTCGGGTGGGCCCTGGTACGCCGAGCGCGTCTTTGGCGAACACGCGGCGATCACGAACGACGCCTTGCCGACCTGGACCGCGCCGTCGCCCTGGAGCGTGACCTGCCGTGGGTGCTGTGCGAGCGTGGCGACGCCTTGGTCCGTGCCGGTCGCCACGAAGCCGCTCTCGCGGACTACGACCGTGCCCTCGCCCTGAACGGCGAGTACGCCTCGGCGTACGCGAGCCGCGGAGCCTGCCGAACGGCGATGGGCGAACCGGATCGGGCACTGGCCGACCTGGACCGCGCACTGGAACTCAACCCGGAGTATTTCTGGGCACTGTGGCAGCGAGCCGGAACGTACCTCGCGCTCGGCACGCTCGAAAGGGCCGCGTCCGATGCCGCCCGCATGCAGGCCCTCGACCCCGACCACTGGCAGTCACATCAGATTGTCCTGCGTATCCGCATACGACAACTGGTGAACGGCGAGTCGTGGGACCGCCTCACGCGGCTTCGGGACGGGCTGGACACCACGCACCCGGAACTCCCGGCGGCCGAACGGGCCGACATCACCGAGCGCCTGACCGAACTCCTCGCCGGGCGATCAGCGCCTGGCGAACGCCATGAACTCGACCCATGAGGCGTCCCCGAACGCGAGCCGCGCGCCGTCCTTGTCCTTGGAGTCGCGGACGTGGACGGTGGTGGTGACGGGGGATATGGCGACCTCGACGCACTCGGGGCCGTCGTTGCTGCTGTAGCTGCTCTTGAACCAGTTCAGCGCGGTGGGGGTCATGCCTTTTCTCCCAGCGCTTTGTCAATGAAGGCCAGCGACTCCCGGGGCGTGAGAGCCTGCGCCCGGATCATTCGATAGCGCATCTCCAGGATCTGTACTTCCCGGGGATCACTGATCAGGCGACTGTGCAGCTGGGCCTCCGAGTGCCCGAGCGTTTTGCCGTCCCGGAGTTTCAGCAGCTGGAGCGAGCCGCCCATTCCCGCGTGGTCCTCACGGTCCGTGGGCAAGGAACGTCTTCCGTCGGGCCGGGTCGTGACCCGGACGTTCGCGTACAACAGGCCGCGCCGCGCGGCGGTCGAGGCCGCCGAGGCCCCTGAGCCCCGTGCCCGGCAACCCGAGCGCCGAGTACGTCATGGCCGGCCTGCCGCCCGGAGTGGTTGCGGAAGTGGAGCGGCTTGCGGCCGAACTGGCAGCCCTTGGGCAGGACTCCGTGAAGATCGGTAGGCCACTCGACCGGGAGGGCGGGTTGCGAGAGTTCGACATCCTCGGTGGCCGCGGCTTCATCAGTTCTCTGCCCGTACCGCGCCACGAGTGTGTGTACGTGTGCAACGTCACCTGGTACGGCTGACGCCCGCCGCGTCGCCCGACCAACCCCGCCCACCTCCCCTACCTGGCCGAAAACCGGCCACTTGGGACCACACAACCCACACTTCGCATACCTAACTGCCCCCTGAACGGACCGTTCCCGGTCGATTACAGTGCTGGCTGTCGTACGTACGGACGGTGCCCGTGAGGAGGTCATGGTGGGTGCGACAGTGGGTGCCGTCTGGGGTCGTGTCGAGCAGCAGGACTTCCGGAGCCGGGTGCGGGGAACCCTCCTCGGTGCTGCCGTGGGGGACGCGCTCGGCGGGCCCGTGGACGGGCTGACGCTGGAGGAGATCCGGGCGGCGTACGGGCCGGAGGGGCTGGTCGATCTCGGGTTCGGGTACGGGCGGCGCGGGACCGTGACCCATCACACCCAGCTGACCCTGTTCACCGTGGACGGGTTGATAAGAGCCCAGGTGAGACGGGATACCGGCGCCTGGCATCCGCCCACCGACCTGCATCGCGCCTATCTGCGGTGGGCGGCCACCCAGCGGGACTGGGGGCCCGACGAGCGGCGGAAGGACGACGGGTGGCTGGCCCGGGAGGAGTGGCTGTACGCCAGGAGAGATCCGACCCGGGCGCTGCTCATCGGGCTCGGGGACGAGACCATGGGGACCCTTGAGTCGCCGAAGAACCCCGACGACATAGGGTCGGAGGCCGTCGCCCGGTCCGCGCCGTTCGGGCTGCTCGTCGGCTGGGAGCCGCAGCTCGTCGTGCAGCTGGCCGTGGAGTGCGCGGCGCAGACGCATGGGCATCCGACCGCCTGTCTGGCGGCGGGCGCGTACGCGGTGATCGTGCACGCGCTGGCCCGGGGCGACTCCCTCGACGGGGCCGTCCAGCGGTCCCTCGCCATCCTCGCCGCCAGGCCGGGGCACCAGCCCGTCTCCGACGCGTTGCAGCACGCGCTCGGCGCCGTACGGCAGGGGATGCCCTCCCCGGCCCGGGTCGAGGAGCTGACCGGGGACGGGGCGGCGGACGGGACGCTCGCCGCGGCCGTGTACTGCGCCCTCGTCGGGGAGGACGTGCGGCACGGGCTGTGCCTCGCCGTCAACCAGGCCGGACCCTCCGCCGTCGCCGGCGCCCTCACCGGCGGCCTGCTCGGCGCCCTGCACGGCGAGACGGCCCTCCCGCCGGCCTGGGTGGCCGAACTGGAGGGCCGCCCTACGATCCTGGAGCTGGCCGACGACTTCGCCATGGAGATGACCCAGGGTCCGGCCCTGCACGGGCCGGCGGGCGCGTCCCCGGGCTGGCTCACCCGCTATCCGAGAGGCTGACCCGGCGCCCCGGTCCTGTCATCGGGTGACATCGGGTGTCATCAGTACTGGTCAGGTGCTGGTCAGGTACTGGTCCGCGATGACCGACAGCAGTCGGAGCTTGTCGTGGTCCTCCGTACCGGGCGACGCGGTGAGGACCAGCAGGGACTGCGACTGGTCGGGGTCGACCAGCGTCTGGCAGAACACGGTGATCGGCCCGATCTCGGGGTGGATGATGTGTTTGTGGTCGCTGTAGACGATGCCGACCTCGTGCTCGTCCCACAGGGCCGCGAACTCGGGGCTGTCGGCCTGGAGCCGCCGGGCGAGGACGTCCGCTCGTGAGCCGGCTCCTTCGCGTGACGCGACGGCCCGGAGCTGTGCCACGTACACGCGGCTGTGCTGGGAGTGCTCCTCCGGGGCATAGCGTCCGCGCTCACCGGGGTGGAGGAACCAGCGGTAGATGAGGCTTCGCTCGTACCCGGTGAAGTGTGTCTGCTCGCCGAGCAGAGCCACGGCCAGCCGGTTCTGGATGATCGTCTCGCCGGTGCCGGTGACGACCTGCGCGGGCGTGTCCGCCAGCCCGTCGAGGATGCGCATCATGCCCGGATTGACATGGCTGGTGCGCAGCGCGCGGGCCGGCGCGTTGTGACCGGCCAGGACGAACAGGTGGTCGCGCTCGTCGAGGGTGAGTCGTAGCCCGCGGGCGATCGAGGCGAGCATCTGCTCGGACGGCTGAGGGCCGTGGCCGCGTTCGAGGCGGCTGTAGTAGTCCGTCGACATCTCGCACAGCACGGCGACTTCCTCGCGCCGCAGTCCCGGCGTACGCCGGCGGCGTCCCTCGGGAAGGCCGACGTCGGCAGGCTGGAGCGCCTCGCGGCGCTTGCGAAGGAATGCCGCCAACCCGGTCTGATCCATGCCTTCACTGTGCCGCGTCACCGGGACCGTATCCACTGTCCGCCAGTCCCACCCTGAGCGGGAGCACCAAGGGGGGACCGGCGGACAGTGGATAAGCGGGCACTGGTTGCCTTCGCGGTCGGCACCTCAAATGGTCACGGAAGCCAGAAATGTCTTGGAGAGGACGTTCCGATGACCGATCTGAGTGGAAAGACCGCGGTGATCACAGGTTCCGCACGGGGTATCGGCCGGGCGATCGCATTGCGCTATGCGAGCCTCGGCGCGAATGTCGTGGTGAATTACGCGGGCAACAAGGAACGGGCCGAGGCCACCGCCGCCGACATCGAGCGACTCGGTGTGCGCGCGATCACGGTCCAGGCGGACGTGGCCGTGGTCGCCGATATCGAGCGGCTCTTCGACGAGGCCACCGCGGAGTTCGGGAACATCGACATCGCCGTCGCCAACGCGGGCGTCGAGGAGATCGGCATCGATTTCGTCGACATCACGGAGGAACAGTTCGACCGACTGTTCACGATCAACACCAAGGGCACCTTCTTCACACTTCAGTCGGCCGCCCGTCGCGTCGTGGACAACGGCAGGATCCTGTACGTCGGCTCGACCACGACGGCCGTGCCGGTCGCGCGGGAAGGTCTCTACGGGTCCAGCAAGATCGCGCCGCGCTACGCCGTGGAGGTTCTCGCACAGGAGCTGGCGGACCGGGGCGTTACGGTCAACACGATCCTTCCGACAGCCATCGAGGGCGCCGGCGTCTTCACCGAGTTCGACCCCGACCACCCGGTTCGGCAGTTCGTCTCGCGCCCCGGACGCATCGGCCGCCGGATGGGTACCGTCGAGGACGTCGCGGACGCCGCCGAGTACTTCGCCTCCGACCTGGCGGCATGGGTCAGCGGCCAGACCCTGCTGGTCACCGGCGGCTCATTCCAGTAGCCACGAGAACCCCGGGCCCCGGCCCCCGGCCCCTGGACCCCGGCCCCCGTCACGCGGCCGCCGTCACGCGGCCCCCGGCCCCCGGCCCCCGGCCCGTACGTCCGGTCCCTGTCCGCGGCCCTCGGTCACTCATCACAGCCATCACGTCATCACAGCCATCACGGCCATCACGGCCAACGGCTATTACGTCATCACGTCAGGAGAATCAGCTCATGTCCGCACCTCAGACGCCCCGCACGTTCGGGGCGGGTACCACGGCCGCCGAGGTCGTCGACGGTGTCGACCTGCACGGCCGCGTGGCCGTGGTCACCGGCGCCAGCTCCGGAATCGGGGTGGAGACGGCACGCGCGCTCGCCGCCGCGGGCGCCGACGTGACCCTGGCCGTACGGGACACCGACGCGGGCGCCCGCGTGGCGGCTCGGCTGGAGGCCGAACTTCCGGCCGGGGCGGGGAAGCTGACGGTGGGGCGGATCGACCTGGCGGACCGGTCGACGGTCGAGGCGTTCGCCGCCGCCTGGGACGGTCCGCTGGACATCCTGGTCAACAACGCCGGCGTGATGTCCCCGTCGGCGATCGCCCGCACCGCCGACGGCCACGAGTGGCAGTTCGCCGTCAACCACCTGGGCCACTTCGCCCTCACCACCGGCCTGCACCGGGCGCTCGCCGCGGCCGACGGGGCACGGGTGGTGGCGGTGAGCTCCATCGGCCACCTCTTCTCACCGGTCGTCTTCGACGACCTGGACTACCGCTTCCGGCCCTACGACCCGTGGACCTCCTACGGGCAGTCGAAGACCGCCATCGCCCTGTTCGCCGTGGGAGCCGCAGAGCGGTGGGCCGGCGACGGGATTGCGGTCAACGCGGTGATGCCGGGCAACGTCGGCGCGACGTCCCTGGGCCGGAACATGGACATGGAGCAGGTGGCCGCGGTCATCGCCTCGGGCGACCTCGCCCTGCCTCCGGAGAAGTCCGTGGAACAGGGTGCCGCGACCTCGGTGCTGATGGCCGCCTCGCCGACCGTGGAAGGCGTCACCGGGCGCTACTACGAGGACTGCGCGCCGGCCGAGCCGGTCACCGAACGAGCCGGCGCCGTCACCGGCGTCGCCCCCTACGCTCTGGACCAGGGGAACGCGGCGCGGCTGTGGACGGTGTCCGAGTCCTTCGTCCGCTAGGCGGTTCCGTTCCGGTCCCTCCGGTCCCTGCGTACGGGTACGGCCGCGGTCGGGTGACCGCGGCCGCAAGGCAGGTACAGGTACAGGGGCAGGCGGTGGACTTCCTCAGTCCTTCACCCGCGTCGCCACCGCCCCGTCCTCCGCCCCGCTCGCCGGCGCCGGGATCGTCGCCGCCGCGCTGTCCCCGTCCGTGTTCACGGTCTCGATGATCGCGAGGCGCTCCGGGGTGTCCTCCGGCTTCAGGTAGCCGATGAGGATGTAGAGGACCAGGGAGACGGCCAGCGGCACCGACACCTGGTACTGGAGCGGTACGCCGCCGTCGACGTTCCAGTTGATCGGGTAGTTGACCAGCCAGAAGGCCAGCAGGCCCGCCGCCCAGCTGGTGAGCGCGGCCGTCGGGCCGGAGCGGCGGAACGGACGGAGCAGGCCCAGCATCATCGGGATCGCGATCGGGCCCATCAGACCGGCCACCCACTTGATGACCACGGTGATGATGTCCTTGAACGTGGGGGAGTTGACCTGGGTGGCCACCGCCATGGACAGGCCGAGGAAGACCACCGTCGTCACCCGGGCCGCGATCAGGCCGGAGCGTTCGCTCCAGGACCGGGCCCGCGACGACAGCACCGGCGCCACGTCACGGGTGAAGACGGCCGCGATCGCGTTGGCGTCGGAGGAGCACATCGCCATCGTGTGGGAGAAGAAGCCGACGACCACCAGGCCCAGCAGGCCGTGGGGGAGGAGCTGTTCGGTCATCAGGCCGTAGGAGTCGGAGCCGTCCGGCTTCTGCGCGTGGACCAGCAGCGGCGACATCCACATGGGGAAGAACAGGACCACCGGCCAGATCAGCCACAGCGCCGCGGAGAGGCGGGCGCTGCGCTCGGCCTCCTTCGGTCCGGCCGTCGCCATGTAGCGCTGGGCCTGGTTGAGCATGCCGCCGTTGTACTCGAAGAGCTTGATGAAGAGGAAAGCGAGCAGGAAGACCGTGCCGTAGGGGCCCACCAGCGGCTTGCCGTGGCCGTGCAGGGCCGGCTGGTCCCAGGCGTCGAAGAAGCCGATGCCCTTGTCGTTCAGCTTCAGGACGACGGCGACGAACATCGAGACGCCGGCCAGCAACTGGATGATGAACTGGCCCAGTTCGGTCAGCGCGTCCGCCCACAGGCCGCCGATCGTGCAGTAGACCGCGGTGATCGCGCCGGTGATGAGGATGCCCTGGTTGAGGGACACGCCCGTGAACACCGACAACAGGGTGGCGATCGCGGCCCACTTGGCGGCCACGTCCACGATCTTCAGCAGCATGCCGGACCAGGCCAGCGCCTGCTGCGTGGACAGGTTGTAGCGGTTCTTCAGGTATTCGAGGGGGGACGCCACATGGAGCCGGGAGCGCAGGCGGTTGACGCGCGGTGCGAAGAGTTTCGAGCCGATCGCGATGCCCAGCGCGATCGGGAAGGACCAGGTGATGAACGACGTCACGCCGTAGGTGTAGGCGATGCCCGCGTAGCCGGTGAACATCACCGCGCTGTAGCCCGACATGTGGTGCGAGATGCCGGAGAGCCACCACGGCATCTTTCCGCCGGCCGTGAAGAAGTCGCTGACGTTGTCCACGCGCTTGTGCGACCAGACGCCGATCGCGACCATCACGCCGAAGTAGCCGATGAGCACGGCCCAGTCGAGCCCGTTCATGTGCCCCCCTTCCAGGGTCCGCCTTCTGAACTCCGCTCAGCTGGTTGGCACTTCGCATAAGCGGAGTGGGGACGGGGAAGGCCGCGAAGTGCCCGCTCATCGTGGGTTCGGTTACGCGGGCACGACAAGCGGGCGTCGGGTCAAGGGAAAGTAAAATCGTTCGCCTTGCTGACCTTGATTCACGTGTATGAACGGCCTGGCGTGTTTCCGATGGCCGGAACCAGTGCCTCAGCGCATCAGCTCCCCCGCGTTGACCAGCAGCGACTGCCCCGTGATGGCCCGC
This sequence comes from Streptomyces sp. NPDC031497, assembly GCF_055580905.1. NCBI lineage: Bacteria > Bacillati > Actinomycetota > Actinomycetes > Kitasatosporales > Streptomycetaceae > Streptomyces > Streptomyces sp. NPDC031497. The sequence continues at coordinate 222,445 of NZ_JBVIKO010000004.1, read as the reverse complement.
GCCCGGTCCGACGCCAGGAACACCGCCGCGTCCGCCACGTCCCCGTCCGTCGCCAGCTCCGGCAGCGCCATCCGCCCCGTCAGCCGCCCCAGCACCTCGTCCTCCGGCACCCCCTCCGTGTGCGCCGTGAACTGGACGTACGCCTGCACCGGCGGCCCCCACATCCAGCCCGGCAGCACCGTGTTGACCCGGATCCGGTACGGCCCCAGCTCGCGCGCCAGCGAGTACATCGCGCTGGTCAGCGCCCCCTTCGAGGCGGCGTACGCGGCCTGCCGCACCTGCGAGGGCGCGGCGACGGCCGACTGCGTACCGACGAAGACCACCGAGCCGCCGCCCGCCTCCTTCAGCGCCGGCAGACACGCCCGGGTCATCCGCAGCGTCCCCAGCAGGTTCACGTCGACCACCGACGCCCAGGTCGCGAAGTCCGCGTCCTCGACCCCGCCGAAGTAGGAGTCCCAGGCGGCCACGTGCACCACCGCGTCGATGCCCCCGAACCGCTCCCGCGCCAGCGCCGCCAGCGCCTCGCACTGGCCCTCGTCGGTGATGTCGGTCGGGCGGTACGCGGTCCGGCCGCCCTCCGGATCGATCCCGGCCGCGCTCTTGACGAGGTTCGCCTCGGTCCGCGCACCGAGCACGGCGTTCCCGCCGTCCCGTACGACGGCCGCCGCGACCTGGTGCCCCAGCCCGGCGCCGACCCCCGAGACGACGACCGTCTTGCCCACGAGCAGTGACATCGATGACCTCCCGGCACAGGTGCTTCATCTGACGGAGCGTCAGGGTATGGGCGGGCGCAGGCGGAAGGAAGGGAAGGCACATGAGCGAGGACACGCACAGCGATGTGTACGCCGAACTGGCCGCGGTTCGCCCCTACGGCGTCCGCCCCGGCCACGCCCTCATCGCCATGGTCGAGCCGCACCCCGGTGCGGGGGCTCACCGCAGCTCGTCCACGTAACGGTCGGTACCCGGGACCGTGGGGATGAACGGTGCGACGAACTGCGCGTCACCCAGCCCCGAAGCCGCCACGGCCGTCTCCAGGTCCGCGAAGTGCTCCCGCCAGGCCTCGCGGGGATCCTGCTGGAGGAACCACAGCAGGGTCAGCCGGGTTCCGACCCCCTCGACCTGCTTGACGTAGGTCATCCGGTCCAGGGGCAGCGGGGTCGGCGCGAAGACGGTCACCATGGCCGCCGGTGAGCCGGCCAGCCGCTTCGGCAGGTGGTCGTCACGCAGCCACGTGAGCAGCTCACCGCGCTCGCCGGGGGACCTGGCGTCGATCACCTGGACGACGAGCCCGGCGTAGGGGTGGTCGAGGGCGTGAATGTCCCGCGGGCCTTGGTCGCCGTCGCGGTAGACGGTTACGGCGTGGTCCTGGAAGGCGGTGAAGACGTGCGTACGGTCCTGGAAGACCCGGTGGTCGCGGTTGAGGCGCTTGTTGATGCCGACGGTCCAGCGCATGTGGTCGGCGTAGCGGCCGGCGGTCATCCAGTAGACGGAGATGTAGCAGCCCTCCGTCACCGGCTGCGCGACGGCCGAGGTCTCGGGGTAGCGCAGGAGCTGCAGGTCCCGGGTGGCGACCCAGCGGCGCCCGGCGTACATCCACGGCATGGCCATCGCACCGGCGATGAAGTGATCGTCCTCGTACCAACGATTGTACTGACGTTCGTGGCCCGGGTGTGGCTCGACCATGGTGATCAGGGCATGTCCGAGGTCGGCTCCGTATGGGCCGACAGCGGCCAGTTCCGCATACGTGCGGCTGCGGGTCTCATCTGTGTGCGTCGCGTCCTGTGTCATGAGTCCGGTTTACCTGACTGGACGTCAGATTTGGAGAGGGGTTCCGTTCAACTCCGTCCGAAGTTCGGAGAGCACGGGCTGACTGCCCCGCAGTTCGGCACGTCATCCAGGGCGCGCGCCAGGTGTCCCTCATCAACACCCGAGGCACACCCCGTGCGGGCAGCACGGAGCGACGAATTTCGGCCAACTCTGTTCGGCCGATTCACGCCACAACGCCGCCCGCACACACAGGCAACACACAGAAAGTCCATGGATGGGTGGGCTGGTGAGGCTTCAGAAGGCCACCGGACAGCCGCAGATTTCAGGCCGGCCCCCTCACCCGCCCCAGAACCCCCTGTACAGCACGGAGCGCTCCTGCTTATCGTGGCGCGGCGCATGACAGGTGCCTGACCAGCACGATTCGCGCGCACATCACTCAGCGACCGGGGGAACGCCGTCGCTCACGGGGAGGGGTCGCATCGCCATGTCGTCGCATCGGACGTCAGCACGCATCGCCCCAGCGGGTGAAGCGACATCCTGAGTCCCCCTCAGGACACATCGCGCGTCACCGCTCCCCGCTCTTCGGCCACCCTCACGGCTCACACCCCTTGAACGCAGAAAGGGATGCTCCGTGCACCCCAGACCATGGTTCCGCCTGCCCGGGTCCTGGAGACCCCGTAGAGCGGGAAAGCTCACCACCGCCATCACCTCCGTCGCCTCGCTGGCACTGCTCACCGGCCTCGCGGTCCAGCCCGACCTCGCCGCGAGTCTGGCCGCCGCCCACTCCAGCGACCGGCCGGACGACTGGTACGAAACCACGTCCGACGAACAACTTCGCTTCGACCAGTGCCTGATGGGCGACGCGCTGCGCCTGGGCGGTCCGGGCATGTACACCTTCGCGCAGAACGCTCTCAACCAGAGCCCGGCGAAGCTGCGCGAACTGGCGACTCTGGACGGGGCGTTCCACGGCCCGCTCTACGACGCCCACACCAAGGACGAAGCCGACAACAAGGCCAACTGGGAGCGGCTGCATGCCCGAGAGGCCGCGTGGGAGAAGCCGCTCGACGGTCTGGTGACCCCCGTCGGGTTCTCCGAGACCGGGTTCCACTGGGTTCCCGGCGTCCACGAGGGCGATGACTTCTACGACCAGACGGGCCTGGGCAAGTGGGCCGGCGGCCCCGACTGGACGCAGAAGTTCGACTTCTACGACCCGACCCCGAAGGCCGACGCGAAGACCCTGAAGGCCGTCGACGACCTGGGCACCCCCCTCTACGGCAAGGACCCGGACCCGGGCCTGCCCCGTGACGAGTGGAATCGCGCGCTGAACGAACGCGACGCGTTCAAGTGGCTGCACGGGTTCGCCACGGAGGCCGCCGGCGCCGACAACGCCCGTCTCTTCCTCGCCTCGGGCGGCTTCCCGCGTACCGGTCCGCAGCCCGACAGCATCGAGTACCGGATCGCGGTCGAGGACCTGAAGACCCGATCGGCCACGTGCGCCTGGCGCGACCCGATCGACCCGAACAAGACACTCCGCCAGGCCGAGGACACCGCGGCCGGTGAGTGGCAGCAGGAGATCGCCTCCCAGGCCACCCAGCGCAACCAGATCCTCACCGCCAACCGGGACGCCACCACGGCCCTCACCAAGGGCGCCGAGACCATGGCCGAACTCCTCGGTCAGTCCTGGATCGCCGACCACCTCACCCGCTGGCAGGACTACTGGAGCGCCGGTGGTCTGGGCTGGATCGGTGACGGGGACCTGGAGATCCAGGTGCCGGGGGCCGCGGGCAAGTGCCTGGACGTGGCCGGGGGTGGCAAGACCAACGGCACGCCCGTGCAGCTCTACTCCTGCAACGGCGGCGCCGCCCAGAAGTGGCAGCTCATGGGCTCCTACGACGGTGGCTACACCCTGGTCAACCCGAACTCGTTCAAGTGCCTGGAGGTGCTGAACGGGGCCGGCTCCGACGGCACGAAGATCCAGATCCGGGACTGCGGCAGCAGCAAGGCTCAGCAGTGGCAGTTCGACGTCCGCAGCACCGGCCCGCTGCGCAACGCGGCGAGCGGCAAGTGCCTGCACCTGCCCACGTTCGACAACGGCAAGGACGCCGTGCAGTCGACCTGCAACGGCTCCAGCGCCCAGAAGTTCAAGATCGTCCCGAAGACGCACACCGGTGACGGCAAGCTGGGCTACCCGACCAAGGCGCAGTTCGACAAGGCCAAGGCCGGGATCACTGCCGCGCAGACCGCCGCGAAGGCGCAGCTGGCCGTCCTGAAGACGCAGCTGACCAACGCGCAGAACGCCGCGACCACCTCGGACACCGCGATCCAGGCCGCGTACACCATCGCCGACACGCACGGCGCGCCGCGCGGGCGCGGTCTGCTGGTCGGTCAGCAGAAGGACCAGGTCACCAAGGGCGCAGCAGCCGCGGTCACGGCGCTGGAGAAGGCCGGTGAGACGGCCGAGGCCGCCACCCGCGCCGCCGCCGGTGACAGCGCGACCATCGCGCAGCGCGCCCTCGCTCAGGCGGCCCAGTCCAAGGCGGAGTTCCGCAAGAAGGCCGCCGAGGCCGCCGAACTCCAGGCCAAGGCCGCCGCCGACGCGGCGAAGATCCACCGCGACAACGCGAAGAAGGACAAGGAGACGGCGGAGGCGAAGCTCGCCGACGCCCTCAAGGCCGAGGGTGACGCCAAGGCAGCCGCCGCCGACGCGCACGCCAAGCGGCTCGCCGCCGAGGCCGAGGAGAAGACGGCCAAGGCGGAGAAGGAGAACGCCGCCGCCAGCCGGGCCGAAGCCGCCGAGCACCGCAAGAACGCCGAGTCCCAGGCGACGAAGGCGAGCGACGCCAAGTCCAGGGCGGAGGCCGCCGAGAAGACCGCCGAGGACCGGCGCGACGACGCCGTCAAGGCCAAGGACCACGCCGCGTCCATGCGCGACGACGCCTGGGACGCCGAGCAGAAAGCCGACGCCACCCGCGCGAAGGCAGACGCCAAGGAGGCCTACGCCGACAAGCTGGATGCCGGGGAAGCGGCCGACGCCGCCCGCGCCGCAGCCAACGACGCCGACAAGGCCGCCGACGACGCCGAAGCCGCCGCAGGCAGAGCCCGCTCCGAGGCGGACGCCGCAACCCAGGCAGCAGCAGACGCGGACGCCGCGGCCACCCGCGCCGAAGCCGCCGCCAAACGCGCCCGCTCCGACGCCGACGCCGCCCAGGCCGACAAACTGAAGGCCGACGCCGCGGTCAAGACCTCGACCAGCGCCGTCGCCGACGCCATCAAGGCATCCCACGACGCCTCCGCCGAAGCCAAGACCTCCGTCCAACTCGCCAACGAGGCCGAAGCCCACGCCAAGAACGCGAGCACCCAGGCCGACGCCGCCAACAAGGAAGCCGGCAACGCCCTCGCGGCCGCCGCGAAGGCCGCGGGCTACGCCCACGTCACCGCCCAGGCAGCCGTCGACGCGGGCAAGGCCGCCGAGCAGGTCGCCAACCCGGCCAACGACGCGATCCAGCTCGGCTCCCCCTACGTCGACACCGACTCGGCCGCCGGCCTGGTCGTGCTGACCGGACAGGCGTCCAAGACGATCGCCGAGCAGCAGCAGGCAGTCGCCGACGCGCACGCCAAGAACGCCGCCGCCGAGGCCCAGGCCGCCAAGAACATCGCCGACCAGGCCACCGGCGACGCCAAGGAGGCCTACCAGCACGCGGCCAACGCCGCCCAGTACGCGGCCAACGCCCGCACCTACTCCAAGGAAGCCCTCGGCTACGCCGCCGACGCCGCCAAGGCAGCCGCAGCCGCCTCCGCGTCACTGGCCCGCACCATCGACTACGACCAGCAGGCAGCCGACGACGCAGCAGCCGCCGACAAGGCCGCCGGCAACGCCGAGGGCTACGCCACGGAAGCCCGCGACTCAGCCGACGCCGCCGAACTCGACGCACAGGCCGCCCGCTCAGCGGCCGCCCAGGCCGAACAGGACGCCAAGGACGCCCGCGCGGCAGCCACCCGCGCCGACGCCGCCGCGACCGAAGCCGAACAGGCCGCCAAGGATGCCGCCAAGTACGCCAAGGAAGCCCAGGAAGCAGCCGACAGGGCCGAGAAGGCAGCCAAGGGCAAGCAAATCGATGCCGGCACCGTCCCCGACGGAAGCGGCGGCTCCATCGGCAGCATGTTCTACGTCATCGACCACATCGAGCGGGTCGGCGATCCGCAGATCGTGGACAAGACGAGCAGTTGCGACAACTGGATCAGCAAACTCGCCTACACGGGCGACTGCACCATCACGGCGAAGCTTCCGTACAAGGCCGTCGTCGACCTCTATCTGTGCAGCGCCGACGGCATCGATCCGCAGAAGTTGATGTGCCCGTCCGGCGCGACGCATTACCTCCAGACAGTCAAGACCGACGTACTTTACGAAAAGGTCACGCACAACATCACGATCGCCGAGTGGCAGGAGAACGTCGACCCGATCGACATCCTCTTCGGCAGCTGGATCAAGTGCGCCCAGAAGCTCACCCCCGGTGGTGAGAGCGGCAGCTGGAGCGGCTGCGGCTGGGCGTCCCTGGACGTCGCGAGCCTGTTCGCGGGCAAGATCCTCCGGCCTATCGCCGACGCGGTGAAGGCAGCAGACGCGGCCGCCCGGACCGGGATCGCGTTCACGGACGCGTGGAAGGCACTGCGCGCCCTCAATCTGCCGGAAGATGCTGTCGCCGGCATCTTCAAGGCAGCTGGCCAGAGACTGCGTGGACTCTGCCTGAAGGACAGCTTCCCCGCTGCGACACCCGTACTGCTCGCCGATGGTTCGGTCAAGCGCATCGACGCGGTCAAGGTCGGCGATCGAGTGCTCGCGACTGACCCGGACGCCGGTACGACCGGGCCCGAACCGGTCACGTCGACGTTCTCTCACTCAGCAGACCGGCTCCTGCAGATCTCCTTCGCTGACGGCGGACGGATACTGACCACGCCGGGACACCGGATGTATGTTCCGGGCCGCGGCTGGGTGCACGCCTCCAGCCTGCACAGCGCAGACTCGCTCCGGACTCCGACCGGTGCCCTGCACAAGGTGGTCGGTGTCAGCCCCGTGGCCGCACCGCAGCAGGTGTGGGACCTCAGCATCGCCGACGTCCACACCTTCTACGTGCTCGCGGGCCGGACTCCCGTACTGGTCCACAACGTCGAGTGCCCCGTCTACTATGCGGAATACCCCAGTGGAGCCTCGATCGTCGCGGACATCGACAAGAGGGGTCTCTTCGGACTCGCCATCGAGGCGATCAAGGACGAATTGCCCAGAGGCAGCGAGATGTTCAACGCCGCACTCGCGCATTTCGGCGACGCCGTGAAGGGTATCAAGGGGTACTGGCAGGACGGAGGTACGCTCAGCGATAACCTGAACTCCTTCAACGCGGCCGTACGGGACGGTGTACCGCTCGAGGAAGCGGCACTGACAAAAACGTTCACGGGTAAAATGGCCGCGCGAGCAGGTTTCACGCGGGTGGAGATAACTGAACTCAGAGGCATGCCGGGGCACTACACAAACGTGGGCGTGATCTTCTGGCCGTGATCTTCCGTCAGGGCACCTGCCCACGGCATCCACCACTGAAGGACTCGCGTCACGCGAAAGATCGGAAAGTCGGCCACAAGATGAACGAGATGGAGATTCTTGTCGGCGAGCTGAAGGCGGCTCATGCCGATGGAAAGGACGCGATAGAGCTCGCATTGCTCGCCAGGGAAAAGCTGGGTGCAGGGTTCCGCGCCGTCCCTTTCATTGCCTCCTTCCGTCTCGCTTTTGACATACCGCTGCCCGTTCTGCAGCGGGCGCAAGCCTGGGAGAGATTCGGCTTGGGGAGCGTCCACATTTCCGACGAGGAGTTCACGAGTCTCCTCTCACCATGGCTCACCCATGAGTGAGGAGCCCTCGGGCCCCGGAGGACGCATCGACCGGGCCGGGTGACGTCGAGGCGCAGGGGCGGGCGGGGAAACCGCCCGCCCCTGCGGCATGTCCCGGGCCGCGCCCCCACGGGACGGACCCCACCCTCCACCCCCGCATGGATCTTGCGCTCGTCGCACCCTTTCCGGCGGAGAAGGCTGTTCGGCCGGCGAAGGTGGCGCGCGTGCTGGTCGGAACCGGGGACCGGCGTGCCGTTGAGGCGGCGTCGAGGGCCGCACACTGGTCCCACCGGGCGCGGCAGGAGAGCGGTCCGCCGAGTGGGGATGAGCAGGAGGCGGAGGAGGCCACCGGGGAGTCCGCCATCGCGCTGATGGCCGTCGGCGCGTTGCGCCAGGGTCGCGAACTGCTCGGCTTGCTCAGGGCGTCGGCAGACGCGTCCGGAACAAGCGAACGTTCTGGAGGGCGTCGACACCCGGCTGGCCCTGGGCCGGGTGGAACTGGTGGCACCGTTCGTACCGACCGTGCCGGGCACGGATCGCCATGTGGCGGAGCTACGCGGCTGACCCGGTCACTTCAGCTCGTCGGGACACGGGGTGCCCCGCGGCAGCTGGTACGGCGCCGCCAGCCGGTAGGTCCCCGTCTTCGGCGCGAGCAGCATCGTCCACCTGTCGCCCTTCGCGTCCTCCGGCGTCTCCATCAGGCAGCCGTTGGCGTTGACGTACGTCTTCGGCGTGCCATCGGCCCGGTGCTTGGAGGCCTGGGTCTCCTGCGGCGGCTTCAGGCTCTTGCCGTCCGCGTCGACGATGCTCAGCCATGGCGAGTACGGGATCCGGATCAGGATCCGCCCGGCCTTGCGCACCTCGATGGTCAGCTCGCCCTGCTCGGCGCTGTCCACCACCGCGTTCGGCTCGGCGAGCGGCACCGGGTCGGTCACCCGGAACAGCTGCCAGTTGGCGTCGCCCCACACCTGCTTCAGGTACGGCATCCCGCGCTGGACCAGCGCCCGCTCGCGTTCGCCGCCGTCGCCGTCGGGCTCGTCCTTCGGCAGCACCACGAAGTGCACGGCCCAGCGCTGCAGCCACTCGTGGTAGTTCGCGGAGTTGAGGGTGTCGTCGTAGAAGAGCGGGTTGCGCTCCATGTCGGCCTGGCGGTTCCAGCCGCGGGCCAGGTTGACGTACGGCGCGAGCGCGGACGCCTCCCGGTGCGAGCGGGCCGGGACCACCTCGACACGGCCCTTCTCCGCGCCGACCTCCTGGAGCTGGTTGACGAGCGGGGCGAGTTCGCGGGCCCAGGACGCGGCCGGGGTCGTATGGACGATGTCGTCGACCGCCTTGAAGCCGATCCAGCCGACGAAGCCGAGGAAGGCGAGAACGGTGACGTAGTACTTGCGCGAACGCGGCACGGTGTACGGCAGGGCCGCGATCAGGGTCGCCCCCGCGAACAGCATCGGCAGCCGCGAGATGTTCGAGCCGATCTGCGAACTGACCAGCCACACCAGCACGACCCCGAGGCTGTACACGGCCGCCGTCAGCCGGACCGTCTTCCACTCCCTGGGCACGAGGAAGAGACAGAACAGGCCGTACAGCAGGGGCATGATCACCGAGCCGAAGCCCATCGGCTGGGTGCCGGAGAACGGGAACAGCCAGGCGGAGACGGCGACCACGGCCGCGGGTGCCACACCGAGCGCCCACGCGCCCGGGCGCCGTTTCTGCAGGAACAGCGCGACCGCGACCAGGCCGATGAAGAGCCCGGCGACCGGCGACGACATGGTCGCCAGGGCCGCCAGCGGGGCCGCGACCAGCGCCTTCGCCCACCGTTTGTAGCGCCAGCGGTACGGCCAGCAGAACACCGCTCCCACCGAGGCCAGCGCGAACACCGTGCCGAGCCCGAAGGTGACGCGCCCGGACAGCGCGTTGCAGATCAGCGCGAACACCCCGGCGAGCGAGGCCCACAGGGGGTTCTTCACCGCGCGGCTGCGGATGAGGAGCAGGGTCAGCAGCCCGGCCGAGACCGTGCCGGCGATCATCATCGTCGTACGGACACCGAGCACCGACATTAGGTACGGCGAGACCACGCTGTACGACACCGGGTGCATACCGCCGTACCAGGCGAGGTTGTACGCCGAGTCCGGGTGCCGGCCGACGAACTCGGCCCAGGCGTCCTGCGCCGCGAGGTCGCCGCCACTGTTCGCGAACGTGAACAGCCAGATGATGTGCAGGACGCCGGCGAGGGCCGTGACCGCCAGCACCGGGTGGCGCGACGGCCACTCGCGCAGGGGTTCGTCCAGATCGAGGAGGTGACGGAGCCCGCCGTTACGCTGCGTGCTCGTCCTGCCCCGCGTGCTTGGTGCGCTCTGCGTGCTCTGCGTGATTTGTGTGGTCCGAGCGCCGTGCGCGCCGTGCGGACCGGTCTCGGGCAGGGCTATTCGCGGGCCGGATACCGGGCCCGGATCGGCGTCGTCGGCGCGTGTCGGCTCCGCTGTGGCCACCTGAAGGCACTCCCCGTGTCCCGTCTTCTGTTCTCGGCCGCGTTCCACGGTGTTACCGGCCGCTTCTCATCCAGTTCGCGGCCGTGTCCCGGCGGCCGACGACCTGCCCCGATTCGTGACGCTAGCACGCACCCCGCCGCGGGACCCTGGGGTGGGCCGCCATCGGCGGGGTGCGGGGGCGGAATGCGTGTCTTGTGTCAGCCGAGACGGGTCAGCTTGCTCGTGAACCCGGGCTCGGCCAGATCCTTCTGCAGGGCGACCGGGACCTGGACCGCGGAGCCGGAGCCGTCACCCACGGTGAGGGCGCCGACCTTGGTGCCGGCCTTCGCGGTGTGCGGCACGTCGTCGGCCTGGAAGGTCAGCTTCACCTTCAGGCCCGACCAGCCGACCGCGGTGACGTCCTTGGTCGCCACGACCGGGGTACGGCCGCCGAGACCGTCGTCGACGTACCCGACGACAGCGCCCTTCTTGTAGATCGTCGCCGACTTCAGCGCGCCCTGGGCGGCCCGGATCAGCTTGTCGCCGCCGTTCAGGGCGGCGGTGAGGATGCTGTTGTCCGAGGCGGCGCTGGCCGGCTGCCGGAGCACCGCGCCGATGATCGTGCGGGTCTCGCCGTTCACGTCCTTCTTCGCGGCGAAGACCAGGTTGCCGAGGGCGGAGGTGGTGGTGCCGGTCTTGATGCCGACGACGTCGTTGTGGCCGACCAGCTGGTTCCAGTTGCCGTGGTTGACACCCTTGTAGTCGTCGTACGACATCATCGCGGCGACCTCGCGGAACGACGGCTCGCTCGACATGGCCGCCTTCGCCAGCTTCACCTGGTCCACGGCCGTGGAGACGGTGGAGTCGGTGAGGCCGGAGGGGTCGGTGTACGTCGTGTTCGTCATGCCGAGCTTCTTCGCGGTGGTGTTCATCTTCGCCACGAACGCCTTCTCGGAACCGGCGTCCCAACGGGCCAGCAGGCGGGCCACGTTGTTGGCTGAGGCGATGAGGATGCCCTCCAGGGCCTCGCGCTGGGTGAGCGAGTCGCCCGCCGTCACGTCGACGGTGGACTCCTGGCCGGCCTTCGACTGGTCCTGGGCCGTCTGGTCGATCTTGATCTTGGGGCCGGCCGCGCCGCTCTTCAGGGGGTGGTCGCGCAGGATGATGTACGCGGTCATCACCTTGGCGACGCTCGCGATCGGTACGGGCTTCTGGTCGCCGGAGGAACCGAACGAGCCGATGCCCTGGACGTCGAGGGCGGCCTGGCCGTCGGCCGGCCAGGGGATGTCGGCCTTGCTGCCGTCGAAGGCGTAGGTGTCCTTCGCGGTGAGGTCGAGGGTGGGCTGCGGGAGCGGACGGAGAGTCTGTACGACCGCAAAGATGATCAAGAGGACTATGACCAGGGGCGTCCAGATCTTGACCCGCCGGACGAAGGTCCTGACCGAGGTCTCCGGCGGCGGAGGCGTGTTGGTCAGCTCGGCGAGCAGGTCCAGCGGGGGCTTCGGGGGGAGCGGCAGCTGGGTGGTGCGCTCGGGGCCGACCTGGGGGATGGCGGTGGTACGGGTGGTGGAGGCGGTGCCGGGTTTGGCGGCCGGCGTCGCGTCCGGCTTCGCGGCCGGCGTCGCGGTCGGCGTCGCGTCGGGTTTGGCGTCCGGCTTGGTGTCCGGCTTGAGGTCCGACTTGAGGGCGACGAATCTGCTGGTGCGCTCGGGGTCGGACTCAGGGGTCTTGGGCCGGGGCTTGGGGTTGGGCTGGGGCTTGGAGCCCAGCTTGAGCGTGGTGGTGGGCTGGTCGACCTGCGGGGGGCGGGGGGCCTTGAGCATGGTGGTGGGCTGATCGACCGCGGCTGCGGCTGCGGCGTTGGCTGCGGCTTCGCCGGGGCCGTCCTCGCCGTCGGCGTCCTCGCCGTCGGCGGGCGCGGGTCCGTCGCTGGTTGCGGTCTTGGTGCCCCCACCCGCACCACCCGTGCGACTCTCGTCGCCGACTGCGGGTGGCCCCTGCGCAGCGCCTTCACCGTCGGCGTCTGCGAGTCCGGAGTCGGCCTTGGGCTTGTCTTCGGGTGCGGCGTCTTCGGCAGCGTCCCTGGGCTCGTCCTCGGGCGCGGCGTCTTCGGGTTCGGCCGCAGGCTTCGGGGCGGCCTTGGGTGCGGCGTCTTCGGGTTCGGAGTCGGCCTTGGGCTTGTCTTCGGGTGCGGCGTCGGCGGGTTCGGCGGCAGCCTTCGGGGCGTCCTCGGGTGCGGCGTCCTCGGGTTCGACCGCAACCCTGGGCTCGTCTTCGGGTTCGGCGGCCGCCTTGGGCTCGTCCTCCGGTGCGGCGTCGGCGGGTTCGGCGGCAGCCTTCGGGGCGTCTTCGGGTGCGGCGTCCTCCGGTTCGGCGGCCTCCTTGGGCTCGTCTTCGCGCTCGGCGTCCGCGGGTTCGGCGGCAGCCTTCGGGGCGTCCTCCGGTGCGGCGTCCGCGGGTTCGGCCGCGGCCTTGAGCTCGTCCTCGGGTTCGGCCGCAGCCTTCGGCGCGTCCCCCGGTGCGGCGTCCTCCGGTTCGGTCGCGGGCTTCGTGGCGTCCTCGGGTTCGGGTGCAGGGTTCGGGGTGGCCTCGGGCGGGGTGCTCTTGTCGGCGGTGGTCGTCGGCGCGGTGTCCTCGGACTCTGGCTCGTTCTCCGTGTCCGCCTCGGTCGTTGCCTCAGGCGCGGTGTCGGCCCTGTCGGCGTTCTTCGGCGGCTCAGGGGCCTCCTGGGGCTCCTCGGCCGCCTCGGGGCCCTCCGTGGCCGCCTCGGGCCGCTCAGGCTCTTCCGGGGCGCCGCGCTCCTCGGCCTCCTCCGCGGGCGGACCCGTGCGGACCCACGCCGCCACCGCCTCGCGGAGCTTCGTGTCGTCCTCGCCGGCCGTCTTCACGTCCCGTACCGAGAAGATCCGGGTCGCGGTGTCCACGCCGCCGGTGGTCTCCCTCTCGTCCTCGGCGGCCACCGCCAGTCGCGGGTCGCGTGGTTCGGGAACTGTTCCCGCACTCCCCGACGTCGGTTCTGCCGACGACTCGCGCTGCTTCGACCTGTCGGGGGACTCGCCCGCCACCGATGCCTCCTCCACGCTTCGCACGTTGCCGTGCGCTGTCCGAACCATGTACCAGTGTCCTGTGTGCGGGCTTAGCCCCTGCGGTAGACGAGAACGACATACCTTCCGGTTCCCTTACAAACCGGTCACGCACCCTCGACAGACCAATGTGAGAGGGGTCACCCTGTCATTCATCCACGCGGGGAGGCATGGATGGGCAGGAGCCGCAGAACACTTCCGGAGGAGCTTCTGCTGCTGGCACTGGACCCGACCACGGGTACCACTGCACAGCCGCAGTCGCTCGACCTCGGTCTGGCCGGAGCACAGCTAGTGGAGCTGGCGCTGGCCGGACGGATAGCCCCAGACGGGGATCGTATCGCCGTGGTGCAGCCACGGCCGACTGGAGATCCGACTTTGGACTGCGCGTTGGAGTTGCTGCGAAGGCGTGGCGCTCCCGTGCGGGCTGTGAACTGGATCGGCGGGCCACGTCTGGGACTTCGCCAGACGTACCTCTCGCATCTGGAGCGGTGCGGCATGGTGCATGCCGTGGCGGGCCAGATGTGCGGGGTGCTGCCGACGACCCGGTATCAGGCGACGGACAACGAGATCTGCCGGGACATCCGTGCCCGGCTGGATTCGGCGATCCGTACCGGCGTACCACCGGACCCGCGGACCGCGGCGCTCGCCGCCCTGGCCCACGCGGTCGGTCTCGGCAAGCACCTGTATCCGGGGAACGAGGGACGCTCCTCGCGTTCCCGGCTGCGGGACTTGATCCGGCACGACCCGATGGGCGGGCTCGTGGCCCACGCCGTCATGGACGTGCAGAACGGCGCGGGCGCCCAGCCTCGCCGCAACCCGGCCGCCCCGGCCGGGCGTCAGACCGCACCGGCCGGCAGGCCAGGTGTGCCGGAACCCGCCCGCGGTGTTCCGATGCAGCCGCGCCGAGGCGCGGGTGCGATGGCACGAGCCGTGGTGCACTGAGCCGCAGTTCCACGGCACAACAGCCGGCAGTAGCCGGCAACACAGCACCCCTGAGACCCGGTTCGGGAGCCGCTGGTCCGAGCGGGGCGGTGAGGCGCACGCAGTACGCGCCCCGCCGCCCCGCTCGGTATTTCCCGGCGCTTCCCGTCGTTTCCCGTCCCACCGGCCTCGTCCGGCGCCCGGAGAATCCGGAACGTGCCCGAACTGACGCGTACGCGCCGCATATCCACAGTTTCCCAGCGGTAGGAACCACCTTGGTGGCAGTCTGCTCAACAGCAGATACGCAAAGTGGTAGTTACAGGCAGGCAGCCGGAGGTGCACGTCCCGTGGCGTCCAATGTCAATCCCACCGTCAGGCGGCGCCGGCTGGGCCAGGAGCTGCGCAGGCTCCGCGAGCTCAAGGGCATGACGGCGGAGGAGGTGGCGGAGCGGTTGCTCGTCTCCCAGTCGAAGATCAGCCGGCTGGAGAACGGGCGCCGCAGCATCAGCCAGCGCGATGTCCGCGACCTGTGCGGGGTCTACGAGGTCGAGGACCAGCGGGTCGTCGAGTCCCTGATGGAGATGGCCAGGGATTCGCGGCAGCAAGGCTGGTGGCATGCGTTCGGAGACATCCCGTACAGCGTCTACATCGGCCTGGAGACCGATGCCGAGTCACTGAGGGTGTACGAACCCCAGCTGGTCACCGGGCTGTTGCAGACCCGGGCATACGCCGAGGCGCTGGTGCAGGGCGCGTTGCCGGAGACCTCCGCCGCCGACATCGAGAAGCGGGTCCAGGTGCGGATGCGGCGACAGGAACGTATCACCGCAGAACACAACCCCCTTCGCCTCTGGGTGGTGCTCGACGAGGCCGCGCTGCGCCGGCTCGTCGGCAACAGGCTCGTGATGCGCGAGCAGCTGGAGTACCTGATCGAGATGTCCCAGCAGCCGCACATCACCGTCCAGGTGCTGCCCTTCGAGGTGGGCGCGCATCCCGGCCTCAACGGCCAGTACGCGATCCTGGAGTTCGCCGACGCGGCCGACTCCAGCGTCGTCTACCTGGAGGGCGTGACCAGCGACCTGTACCTGGAGAAGGCCCACGACGTGCAGAAGTACGCCGTGATGTACGAGCACCTGCGGGCCCAGTCGCTGAACGTGGAGCAGTCCCGGCAGTTCATCGCCGACGCGGCCAAGGAGTACGCGCGCTGAGCCCTTCCGGACGGCGAGCGCCGGATCGTACACCGGCGCCACGCTCCAGCGGAAGGCTCTCCTGGAATATGCCATCCGGTCGAGTGAACGAGTGCTCCGGGCGAGGGAGTTGGCTAGTAGCGTCGATCACGCCAACCGATCAGAAGGTTGGCGTGAATGGCACTACACCAAGCACCACAGCAACTCGTTACAGGAGTGGACATGGCACTGCTTCAGGGCACCACGGAGACGTGGACGAAGTCCTCCTATTCCGCAGGGAACGGGGCGTGCGTCGAGGTCAAGTCGCCGACGACCGCTGGACTCGCCGTACGCGACTCCAAGGTCGAGAAGGGCCCGGTCCTCGCGTTCCCGACCGGAGCGTGGAACGCGTTCGTGGCCTCGGTCAAGGCGTAGGGGCCTCGCTGACCCATCGGCCACGCTCCCGACACGCACCACCACAACTGCACAAGCGTCACCTCAAGAGCCCTCTCGACTAGCTCGCCGTCCTTGCCGAGGGGGCTCGGCTTGTGCCCGTGCGGCCGGTCGTCGGACCGGCCGCCGCGTCACCTACCGGACGGGGAAGGCCACATCGCACACCGGGTCCTCCGGGCCCGCCGCGTCCCAGTCCGCGAAGTAGACCTCCCGGCACGGGCCGTCGTACTCCAGAGCGCCCTCCGGAGCGCCGTCCGGGCCACCCTGCCGGGCCACCCACCGCTCCACCGCCTCGAAGGCCGCCACGATCTGCGGATGCGCCACCTGCGCCTTGCTGATCCGCGTGTACGCCAGCGTGCGCGCCGGCTCGACGCGCACCTTCGTCTCCCAGGCCCGCCCGTGCCGCTCCGCCCAGGCCCGGGCCGCCGCCTCGTCCGCCACCGGGACACAGGCCTCGGCCGGCCCGTCGCTCTCCATGGACACCTCCGCGTAGTACACGACGAACGGCGCCCCGGCCACACCCCCGCACGCGCGGGCCGCCGCCTCCAGACGGCCCAGGGAGGCGGGAATCCAGACGGGCAGCTCGTCCGCCAAGGCGTGCCGCGTCTCGGTGATCACCACCTGCGCGGGTACCTCCACCGTCTCCACCGCGAACATCTCGTACATCTCGGGACTCCTTCCGGACAGCCGTCCACGGAGATATGCGGCAAGGGTCCGCTGCCCGGCGATCCGCCGCTCGACATCCGCCCAGTAGGCGGCCAGCAGCCCGGCGGCCGCGCTGCCGGCGGCCGAGCCACCGGTGGGCGAGCCACCGGTGGGCGTATCGCCGTCGGTCGCGCCGCCGTGCGCCGTGTCGCCGTCGGTCGTGCCGCCGTCCGCCGCCTCGATCACCTCGGCGATCCGCGCCAGGGGCATGTCCAGCCGGCGCAGCAGCGCCACCAGCCGGGCGCGCTCCACCTGCCCGGCCCGGTAGTACCGGTAGCCGGTCGCCCCGTCGACGTACGCCGGGGCCAGCAGCCCCAGCCGGTCGTACAGGCGCAGCGCCTTCGCCGAGAGCCGGGACCGCGCCGCGAACGCGCCGATCGTGAGCAGCTCCTCGTCCACAGCGTCCTCCACGGCCACATCCTCCGTCACCGGGCACCCGTGGCCCGACGCGACCGACGCTCGCCCCTGCCCCAGGGGCAAGGTCAAGCGGCGGGCACGGAACGCCGACGGCGGTCACGGGAGACCCTCTCCCGTGACCGCCGTCGCCAGTCTCGGGGCGTCAGCCGATGGCCTTCTCCACCGCGGCCACGACCTCCGCCGACTCCGGCTCGGTCTGCGGCGCGAACCGGCCGACGACCTGGCCGTCCCGGCCGATCAGGAACTTCTCGAAGTTCCAGCGGATGTCACCGGTGTGCCCCTCGCCGTCGGCGAAGTCCACCAGCCGCTGGTAGAGCGGATGCCGGTCATCCCCGTTGACCTCGACCTTCTCGGTCAGCGGGAAGGTCACGCCGTACGTCGCCGAGCAGAACTCGGCGATCTCCTCGGCGCTGCCCGGCTCCTGCCCCATGAACTGGTTGCAGGGCACCCCGAGCACGGTGAAGCCCTGCGCCGCGTACCGCTCCTGGAGCCGCTCCAGGCCGCTGTACTGCGGGGTCAGACCGCACTTGGAGGCCACGTTGACAATGAGCACGGCCTGGCCGGTGTAGCCCGGCAGATCGGCGGAACCGCCCTGGAGAGCACCGATCTCGATGTCGAGCACGGACCCGTTGTTCTCGGTAGTCGTCATAAACGGATGCTAACTCCGCTAAGTGTCGGACCGGCTCCCGGCCTCCACCAGCACGTCCCCCGCCGCCGTCCGCGAGTACAGCACCGACCGCGCTCCAGACGCGCCCGAGCCGGTGCGGATCCGGTCTGCGCCCCCTCGCCCCCCTCGCCTCCGTCGGCTGCGGTGCGAGTCTGGTGGTGCAGGAGCGGCTGATGAGCCTGACCCCCGACGAACTCGGCGGCCACGCCCTGGGGCTGCCCTCGGCGGGGATGCCGACCGTGCAGGGCGTGGGAGCGGCGCCGGCGGGCTCGGTGGCCCAGCTCACCTCGCCCGCCAGCGCGATGACGCTGACGGCGCTCGCGTCACTGGCCGTGACGCTGACGCCGGCTACTGCCGGTCGGCAGGAGCGGAGGATCCCGGCGACGGTTCCCGCGGATCCCGCGGGGCGGTGACCTCGGCCGCCGGCCCGAACCTGTCCGCGACGGCGGCGATCTGCTCGATCCCGGCCTTCAGCGCGGCCTGCCCCTCCGGTGCGTCCAGCTCCCGCTCGTTCTTCTCGACCTCCTGGTCGAGCCGCTTGGTGGCGCGCTCGAAGTAGCGCAGCAGCTCGACCGGGAAGGGCATCACCAGGGTCGAGTTCTTCTCGGCGGCCACCTCGACGACGGTCTGCAGGAGCCGCAGCTGCATCGCCTCGGGCGAGTCGGACATGATCCGGGAGGCGTTGGCGAGCTGCTGCGCGGCCTGGAACTCACCGTCCGCGGTGATGACGCGGGCCCGCCGCTCCCGTTCGGCCTCCGCCTGCCGGGACATGGACCGCTTCAGCGACTCCGGCAGCTGTACGTCCTTGATCTCGACGCGGTCGATGTGGATGCCCCACTCCGCGGCCGGGCTGTCGATCATCAGGGCGAGCCCCTCGTGCAGCCGCTCCCGGTCGGTGAGCAGGTCGTCGAGATCGCTCTTGCCGATGATGGACCGCAGCGACGACTGGGCGACCTGCCCGACGGCGAAGACGTAGTCCTGCACCTCGATGGCGGCGCGGATCGGGTCGGTGACCCGGAAGTAGACGACGGCGTCGACCTTCACGGACACGTTGTCCTTGGTGATGCCCTCCTGCGTGGGCACCGGCATCGTGACCACCTGCACGTTCACCTTGCGCATCCGGTCGGCGAAGGGGATGAGAAAGGTGATCCCCGGCTGCCGGTACGCCGGCAGCGCCTTGCCCCACCGGAACACGACCCCGCGGTCGACCTGGTTGACCACCCGCATCCCACTGCGCAGCACGAGCAGGACCACCACGACGACCAGTACGACCCCTACGACGGCGCCGTCCATCGGCACTCACTCCATTCTCCGAGCATTCCCCGACGAGATCCGGACAACGATCCGGCAAGGATGAGGACACCGGCCGGACCCCACGGGATGCGGGGGCAGGCGTCAGGAGTGCGTAAAGAAAACGAGCGGGATCCGCAGTCACCTCGGCACGATGTTCACCGCGCGGTACGGGTCCCGGTCCTGCCGGAACCCGGGAGCCTCCCAGCCGAACGTAACACTCGTGCTCCAAGGGGTTCTCGGCCCTGCGTGGGGCCGTCGTGCCAGGCCTACAGTGACGCCGGACGGTACCGGTGGGGGAGACCGTCCGGACGGCCCGGCGACGGGCCGGCGAGGGGGGGCGGACGAGTCGTGGCGGCGCAGACGAGAACCCGGACCGGAAGCCGGTCGGACCTACGGGGAGCACGGTTCACCGGCGTTCTGCTGCTGGCCGGTTCGGTGATCGCGGCAGTCGTCTGCACCTACCTGGCCACGGTGATGCTGCCGACCACCCTGGACCAGTACCGGGCGTACAAGGCGGCCGTGGCCTGCCCCGACACCCGGCCGGCCCGGGGCTCGCGGAACTGCGTCCGTACCGTCACCTTCACCGTGAAGCACACGGTGGTCCACGACGGGGGGCGGGGCGCCCAGTACCAGGCGACCCTGTCGGGGCCGTCCGGTGGGAGCAGCCTGGTCTCGTTCGGCGACCCGGGGCCGGTGCTGAGCGAGCTCCGGCCCGGGGACCGAGTCAGCGGCACGGTGTGGCGCGGTCACGTGATGCGGATCGCCCGGGACGGCGCCGAGCAGGCCACCGCCGACGAACCCCGTGACGAACCCCAGATGTACGCCGGCCTCGCCGTGACCGCGGGACTGCTGGCGGCGCTGAGCCTGTGGTTCGGGGCGGTACGACTCGTCAGGCCGCGGAACCCGGAGCCGTACACCTGGCGGCTCCTGGGCCGATGGCTGCTCGCGACCGTCCTGGTCGCCGGGCTCGTCTGGGGCTACGCCGCCCTGTGGTTCCACATCCCCTGGCAGGCCGTGCCCCCCGTTGCCGTGGCCCTCACGGCCGTCGCCGCCCGGGGCCTCGTCACCGCCCGCCGAGACCGGCCGCACCCCGCACCGCCACCGGCGGCCCCGGGCCGGTAGGACCGCGTCGGCGACGACGGCTCGCGCGCCGCCGAACCCGACGGCGGCCCACGCGGGAACGCCCGGCCGGGAAACCCCGGCCGGGCGCCTGATCCGCGTGAACCGCTCGCGCCCTTTCCGGGCGGGCGTGCCTAGTCGACGTCCACCGGACCGTCGTCCGACTTCCTCGCCTTGCTGGAGGGCAGCTGGAGCAGGCCGCTGCCGTTGCCCTCGCTCTTCTCGGGGCGGTGGCCGTCGGACTCCTGTCCGCCCAGGTTCTGCCGGACCGAATCGAGGATCGTCAGACCCTGGGAGACCAGTCCTGCGGCGATCTCGCCGAGGCCGTCCGCGCCGTTGAGGACGTTCACGTTGGCGCCGGCGAGACCGCCGGCCGCCTCCTTGACGATCTGCGGGAGCTGGTCGATCAGCATCCGGTCGAGCGCGACGCGGTCGTACGACGCCGCGGCCTCCGCCTGGATCTTCATCCGCTGCGCCTCGGCGGCCGCGAGGATCCTGACCCGCTCGGCCTCGGCCTCGGCGGGCCTCACGACCTCGGACACCAGCTGCTGCTGGCGCAGCTTGGCCTGGCGCTGGGCCAGCTCCGTCTGGGCGGCGAGCACCTCCTGCTGGGCGTGTGCCTGTGCGAGCGGTCCGGCCTGCGCGGCCTGCGCCTGGGCGCGGTCCACCTCGGCCGAGTACTCGGCCTTGACGATCGCGGTCTGCCGGGCGTACTCGGCCTGGTTGCGGGCCGCCACCTGCTCCGCCTCGACCGAGGCCTGGGTGGCCTGCGCCTGGGCGATCTGCGCCTGCCGCTGGATGGCCGCCTTGTGCGGGGCGGACATGGCGTCGATGTAGCCGACGTCGCCGTCGTCGATCGACTGGATCTGCAGCGAGTCGACGATCAGGCCGATCTTCGCCATCTCGGTCTTGGAGGTGTCCAGGACCTCCGCGGCGAGCTTCTGCCGCTCGGTGACGATCTCCTCGACGGTCATCGAGCCGATGATGGCCCGCAGGTGCCCGGCGAAGATCCGGCCGGTGAGCACCGACATCTGCTCCTGGTCGGAGAGAAAACGCTGGCCCGCGTTGATGATGCTCTCCTGGTCGTTGCCGACCTTGAAGGCGATGACCGCGCGGACGTGCAACGCGATGCCCTGTCTGGTCACGCAGGTCTCGGTGACCTCGGACTCACACATGGACAGGGTGAGGAACCGGACCTTCCGGAAGACCGGCAGCACGAACTTGCCGTGCCCCGTCACCACTCGGAACGGCGCGCCCCCCAGTCCCCGCCTGCCCCCCGAGATCAACATCGCCTCGTCGGGAGCGGGGACGCGGTATCCGAACATGCTTGTACTCCTCAGCCGGCCTCGGCTATGTCGCCGAGCGCGTCCAATGGATCCACCCACTCGATGACACAGACCTCGCGGCATCCACGTGATTCGATCACGAGCACCGTGGCGCCCACCGGCAGGGGATCCTCCGACCAGGCGAGGAAGGTCTCGGAGCCGCCTCGGACCCGCACCAGGATCTCGCCGGGGCCGGCGGAACCACGGGTTCCGATGAGTACCTGCCCCGTGCAGCCGATCACGGCATCGTCCTGCGGCATCACCGGCCGCCTTCCTCGTCCTGGCCCATGAATCCGACGATAGACCCACTCGGCCCGGGACCCAACGGCCAGGTAACTTCGGCCTCCCCACCGGAACGCCCACACCCCGGCCCACGGAGACCGTGCGACCGGCGTCGGCACCGGCCGGGCCGCGTCCTACCCGCCGGCCTCGTCCCTGTCGTCCCTGTCGTCCTGGCCGTCCCTGTCGTCCTGGCCGTCCCGGTCGTCCTCGAAGACGAAGAGCGGTTTGGCGCCGTGCGCGGGTGCTTCGGCGAACGCGATGGCTTCGGTGAAACGGTCGAGCGGGAAAGGCCGGCCCTCGGGGATGCTCAGCACCTCGTCGGCGACGAGACCGCGCACCTCGGACAGCGCGCGCAGCGCGTCCGCGGGCGAAGTGGTGCCGAACCAGCGGTTGAGCCAGAAGCCACGGACCGTTTTGGTCTCGTAGATGACCGAGCGGGCCTGCAACGGGATCGTCAGCGCTGCCGGGTCGGTCTGCCGGTGGGTGGAGAGCGCGCCGTAGACCACGACCACTCCTCCCGGAGCCAGGGCCTGGGACACCTGGGCCCCCACGTCGCCCGCGACACAGTCGGCGGCCTTGCGCACGCCGGCCGGTCCGGCGATCTCGGCCACACGCTCCAACAGGTCCTCGTCCTCGGTGCAGATGACCTCGTCCCCGCCGAGCGCCTTGATCTCCTCGACGGCGGCGCGCCGCCGTACGACGTTGATCGTGCGCATACCCAGATGTCTGGCCAGCTGGATGACGAGCCGGCCGACGGTGGAGCCCGCGGCCGTCTGCACCAGCCATTCACCCGGCTGTACGTCGAGTTCGCGCGTCACCAGGAGCAGCGCGGTCAACGGGTTGACGGCGAGTTGGCAGGCGCTGGAGTCGCTCAGCCGGTCGGGGACCGGCAGGAGCCGGTGGGCATCGGCGACCAGGTATTCCTGCCAGGTACCGGCCACCCGCGGCCCGGGTACGGCCGGGACCGCCACGGCCACCACGCGCTCGCCGGTCTTCAGGCCCTCGGTGTCCGGGCCCAGGGCCTCGATACGGCCCACGCATTCCATGTGCCCGCCGACCGTGGGAAACCCGGGGGAGAAGCCGTAGCGGCCACGCAGCACATGCAGATCGCTGGCGTGAATCGGAGTCGCCGTCACGCGGACCAACGCCTGCCCGGTCTCCGGCGTGGGAACGGGCCGGGATTCCAGCCGCAGGACATCGGCCGGCTCGCCGACCGTTCCCGCTACGAGCGCGCGCATGGATCGTGGCATGAGTGACCTCGCCTCCCGGCGCCCGACGCATGCCCTGCGAGGTCCGCCGTGAGAGCCCCAGGAACCCCCGACATCACGCTAAGCGCCACGGACAGCCCCTGCAATCCAGCGTCCCGGCCGCCGGTCCCGCGCCGGGGCGCGGGACCGGCGGTCCGGTCACTTCTGGACCACGGCGCTGTCCAGGGCGATGTTGTGCCCGCCGCTGGCGGGGTTGATGTCGGGTGCGACGGTGACCACGACGGTGTGGGGTCCGGCCGGCAGTTGCGGACTGGTCCACACGCTCGACGAAGCCGCCCGCCCGGGCGCGTAGTTGTCCACCTTCACGGGGACCGAGCCGTCGACGCTGACGTACATGCGCCCCTGGTCGGTGTCGCGGACGGCCCGCAGGGTCACCTGCCGGCCCGTGAAGTGCAGCAGCGCCGTCGAGCCGGGAACATAACTCCAGTTGGCGGTGGTGTTGTACATGTCGCCCACGCCGTTGGTCTGTCCCCAGTTCGTTCCGTACCGGAAGTAGTCCGGTCCGCTGCTCGTCACGGCGGCGTCCACGGTCGTGCTGCCCTGGCCGGCGGGGACGACGGTGACGAGGAAGGCGTCCTGGGCGGCCGTTCCGGCGAGCGACAGGTGCACGCTGTCGGTGCCGGCCGGAACGGTCTGACTGCTGACGGTGACGGGCTGCTCCAGGGGCGCCTGGTCGGGAACGCGCTGGACGGTGACGGTGACGCCGCTGCCGCCGGACAGTGCCGGGCTGGTCAGGCCGTTGACGGTGAGATCCGCCGAGGGGACGCCGGAGGTCGCCGCGGCCAGCACCGAGGCCCTCCTGCGCACCGGATCGACGGTGGCGAGGGCGGCGAGCGTGCCCTGCGTACTGACCTGTGCCCGAGAGCCGGTCATGTCGGCGTAGCCCTTGTAGACCCACCACTGGCCGGTCGGCCGCAGCACACCGTTGCTGCGGACCAGGACGCCGTCGAGAGTCCCCGCCGCACAGCAGTCGTCCCAGATGGCGTGGGAGGCGGAATCGATACCGGAGCCCGCCAACTGGGCCAGGTACCAGGCCTGATAACCGGCGTGCTGCTCATCGCCGTGGAGGTACTCGTTCATCGACAGCGGCAGGCCGCCCAGCCCTTTGGAGTCGAGCAGGGAGCGCATGGTCTGGGCGTCGGCGACGGGCGTGCCGCTGAAATGCCAGTTGATGACGTCGGGAACGGTACCGGCGGCTTTGGTGTGGTCGAGGAAGGGAGAGACGTTGTTGGGACTGAAGTCCCACAGGGAGGGGCCCACGATCACCGCCTGCGGGGCGGCGGCCCGCAGCTCACGTACCGCGGTGTCCCACATCTGGTAGTACTGCGTGGTGTTGAAGCCGGGCGGGAAGAACGCGCCGGTGGGCTCGTTCCAGATGTCGTAGCGGACCTTGACCCCGGAGGCGGCGACATCGGCGGCCAGGCGGCGCAGGAAGGCCTGCCAGTTGCCGCAGTCACCGCCGGTGCAGGGATAGACGGTGGCGGCGGGCTGGGTGGTGTCGGCACCCCAGATGTCGCTGACGAGCAGGTCGTAGGTGCCCTCGTAGGGCGGTGTGGTGAGCCTGCGGGCCTGGGCGAGTGCGGAGTTGAGGCGGCGGGTGTAACCGCTGCCGGGGGTGTAGTTGTCGCCGACCCATCCGCCGCCGTCGAGACGGGCCCCGCCGCCACGCGCCGAGCGGGGAGCGAGCGGGGCCAGCAGGCTGTCGTCAGGGCCGCTCCCGTCCTCGCTCAGCCCGTACAGAAAGCCGCTCCCGACTCCGGTGGCAGCGCCCTGGGTGGTGCGCAGGTCGACGGTGACGGCCTGGCCGGCGGCGTGCGCCGGTGCGGTCGCGGCCAGCTGGCCGCCGGTGACGAGCAGGGCGAGCGCGGCGAGCAGCGCGGCCAGTCCGCGGCGGCGGCGAATACCGGTGCCGCCGGCCGGATGCGGGTCGGTCGGGTGCAGGCCGGCCGGGTCCGGGCCGGTCGGGTGCAGGCCGGCCGGGTGCGGGTCGGTCGGGTGCGGGCCGGGCGGTGGGGAATTCAGGGGGTGTGACATGGCGTGTCCCTTCTTTGTCCGCAGCCCGGTGGGCTGGGGCGGCTCCGGGGGACGGCCGCCTGAGCGGCGGCCTGCTTCAGTGCTGCCTTCGGTGCTGCCTTCAGTGCTGCCTTCTGTGCTGTCTTCGGTGGTGCGTTCGGTGCTGCCTTCGGGGCTGCTTCAGTGGGCGAACGCGGCGGCGATGGCGGAGCCGGCGCGGACGAAGACCGGGATGCGGTCGAGCGGTGCGTCGGCGGGGACCGTCCGGCCGCCCGGGTGGAGGTGGTGGCCGGCCGTGTCGATCCAGTCCGCGCCCGCGGGCAGGTAGACCTGGCGGCGGCGCTCGCCGAGCCGGGTGACGGGGGCGACGAGCAGGTCGGGGCCGCACAGGAACTGGTCCTCGACCGTCCAGGCGGTGGCGTCGTCGGGGAAGTCGAAGAACAGCGGGCGGATGACGGGGGCGCCGCTGGCGGCGGCCGTGGTCATCTGCCGGTGCAGGTAGGGACGCAGATCCTGGCGCAGCCGGAGCTGACCGGTGAGGATCTCGTAGGCCTCCTCGCCGTACGACCACAGCTCGTTGGGGCCGCCGCTGTGACCGGCGGCGAAGCTGTCGCGCGGCTCGCGGTGGCCGTGCATGCGCAGCAGCGGGCAGAAGACGGCGAACTGGAACCAGCGGATGACCAGTTCGCGGTAGTCGGGGTCGTCGGGGTCGCCGCCGTGGAATCCGCCGATGTCGGTGGTCCACCACGGGATGCCGCTCAGCCCGGCGCTCAGCCCGGCACGTAGCTGCGAGGCCAGGGCCCCGAACGTGGCCGGGATGTCGCCCGACCACAGGGCGGCCCCGTAGGCCTGGCTGCCGGCCCAGGCGGACCGCACCAGACTCACCGGGACCTCTTCACCCGCGGCGCGTGTGTGCTCGTAGAAGCCCCGGACGTGTTCGCGCGGGTAGAGGTTGGCCACCGAGCTGCCGGGGCCCGCCGCGTAGCGCAGGTTGCCGAACTGCTCGGGGAACATCTCCGGTTCGCACGCGTCCAGCCACCACAGCCGGAAGCCGAGGTCGAAGTAGTTGCGCTTGATACGGCTCCACACGAAGTCGCGGGCCCGTTCGTCGGTCGGGTCGTAGAAGGCCACCGGCAGGGGCTCGCCGGCGAACTGGCCGTCGGGGAAGACGTGCTGGAACGGCTGGCCCTGCTCGGTGCCGACCAGCAGCCGCTCGTCGCGCATGCGGGCGTAGTTCTCGCTCAGGACGCTGACGGACGGCCAGACCGACAGGAGCGGCCGTACCCCCATGGCTTCGAGCTCGGCCACCATCCCCGCAGGGTCGGGCCAGTCGGTCTCGTCGAAGCGCCAGTCGCCCAGGTGCGGCCAGTGGAAGTAGTCGACGGCGATGACCGACAGCGGCAGGCCCCGCCGCTGGTAGGCGCGGGCCACCTCCAGCAGTTCGTCCTGGGTGCGGTAGCGCAGCCGGGACTGCCACAGGCCGAGGGCCCATTCCGGCAGCACGGGAGCGTGCCCGGTGGCGTCGGCGTAGTGGTGCATGATGCCGGCCGGTGTGGGGTGGGTGGTGATCCAGTAGTCGATCTGTTCGGCGGCGTCGGCGACCCAGCGCGTCTGGTTGGCGGCCAGTTCCACCCGCCCGACGGCCGGCTGGTTCCACAGCAGGCCGTAGCCGCGGGAGGAGAGGGTGAAGGGGATGGTGACCTCACCGTTGCGCTGCACGAGATCGATCACCATGTGCTTGTGGTCCAGGCGCCCGTGCGAGTGCTGGCCCAGCCCGAAGAAGCGCTCCCCGTCGTAGGAGGCGAACCGCTGGTCGATCCGGCAGCCGTGGTCACCGGCCGGGGTGAACTGGCGCGGGCCGGGCCACGCGAAGTGCCCCACGCTCTCGCGCAGCAGCTCCGCCCCGTCCTCGGTGCGCACGAAACGCAGCCGCCCCTGCGGCGACAGCTCCACCCGCAGGCGTCCGACGGTGAGGATCCTGGTGCCGGACGCGTCCGTGTGCACATGAGCCTCGGCGGCGGCGGGCGAAGCGCTCAGGGCGCCGGGCAGGCCGTCGCGGATCCCGTGGCGGGCCGCCCGCACCCGGACGCTGTCGGGGCCCCAGGGCTCCACCCGGAGGACGTGCTCGGCGTCACCGAACTCGAGCCGGCAGGCCGTGGCATCGGTGACATCAGAAACATCAGGAACATCGGGGGTATCGGGAACATCGGAGGCTTCGGGGGCGGACACGGGGATGGGGTGCTCGGCTGCCTGGGGGGTCGGCGGGACGGGCGGTGTGGTGGTGTCGGGCAGGGACACACTGCTCCTTTCGACAGAGCGGGGTGGAGCGGGAGACGGCGGTATCGCGGAGCACCCACCGGACGGCGCGGACAGTCCTTGCGGTCAGTCCTTGACCGCGCCGCCGGTGAGACCGGCCGCCACATGCCGCTGGGCGATGACCAGCAACAGGGCCGCGGGCAGGGAGGAGATGACGGCCGTGGCCATCACCGAGTTCCAGCTGGTGGTGTTGGTGCCGGCGCCGATGTAGTCGTACAGGCCCACCGTGATGGGCTTCCAGGTGGTGGAGTTGAGGTTGAGCGTGGTGGCGAACAGGAAGTCGCCCCAGGCGAAGAGGAACGCGAACAGCCCGGACGTGATCAGCGCGTTGCGGGACATGGGCAGCACGATCCGGCAGAAGGCACCTACGGTCCCCGCGCCGTCCAGCGAAGCCGCCTCCAGCACGGAACGGGGAATGCCCGTCATGAAGGCCCGCAGGATCAGCACGGCGAACGGTACGGCGAGGGTGGCGTCCGCGAGGATCAGCGCCGGCGCCGAGTCGAGGATTCCCGCGGAGGCGAAGATCCGGTACAGGGCGTTGGCCATCACGATGCCCGGCACCAGCTGGACCACGAGCAGCACGCTCAGCAGCGTTCTGCCGCCCGTTGTGCGCAGCAGCGCCAGGGCGTAGGCAGCCGGGGCGGCGACGGCCAGGGTCAGGAGGGTGGCACCGGCCGCGATGACCAACGAGGCCAGCAGGTGGCCGCCCTGCTGGGACAGCGCGTCCCGGTAGCCGCTGAGGGTGCCGCCCCAGGGCAGCCAGTGCGGGGAGCGCCGGGCCAGCTGCTGATTGGTCTGGAAGGAGGCGTTCACCATCCAGTAGAGCGGAAACAGCATGACCGCGACGATGGCGACACCGGCCGTGGTCTTGATCCAGGACGGCACGGACCGGCGCCGGCGGGTACGGCGTGCGCCGTCGGCAAGAGCCGCACCGGCCCGGACGGGAGCGTGGACAGTCATGTCAGTGGTTCTCCGCTTCGGCACGTAGCGAGCGCAGATAGAACAGTGCGAAGACGGCGGCCACCACGATGAGCAGGTTTCCCGCCGCCGCGCCGAGCCCGAACTCCGCGAGGCCGCCGAAGGACAGCTGGTAGGCATAGGTGGTGACGGTGTGGGTGGCGTTGGCCGGTCCGCCCTTGGTCATCACCCAGATCACGTCGAAGACCTTGAGCGTGTAGATCAGACCGAGCGTCAGCACGACGCCGATCACCGGTCTGAGCTGCGGCAGGGTGATGTGACGGAACTGCTGGCGCCGTCCGGCGCCGTCCAGGGCGGCCGCCTCGTACAGCTCCGCCGGAACGGCCTGCAGACCGCCGTAGAGGATGACCATGTTGAACGGCACACCGATCCACACGTTGCAGATCAGCACGGCGACCATCGCGGTGCCAGGTTCGTTGAGCCACGGCACCGGGTCCTGCACGAGGTGCAGGTTGAGCAGGATCTGGTTGACGACACCGTTGCTGGTGTCGAGCATCCAGCGGAACAGCGTGCCGGAGACCACCAGCGGCAGCAGCCACGGGATCAGCAGCAGCGCGCGCAGCAACTGGCTCAGCGGAAAGGCACGGTGGAAGAACTCCGCGAGCCCCAGCCCGATGGTGAACTGGAAGAAGAGGGAACCCGCGACGAACACCAGCGTGTTGACCACGGTCGTGTGGAAGACCGGATCGCCCAGCAGCTTCGTGTAGTTGTCGAGGCCGTTGAAGGGGGCCTTGCCGCTGTAGAGGGACGTGATGCCGTAGTCCTGGAACGACAGCACGACGTTACGGCCCAGCGGATACAGGTAGAACACCGCGACGAACACGACGACCGGCACGACGAATCCGAGGCCCAGCCGCCGGCTGCGCACCGACCAGGCGGCAGGCCCGGACGGCCGCGGCGACGACCCGCCGCCGGACACGACGGGGACGTCCTTGGACACTGCCAACGCCACCGCTACCTCCTCCCCGCCCCGACCCCGGGCCGGCATACGACGACGGTCCCGGGCCGGCATTCGGCGGCGGTTCCGGGCCCGCATTCGGCGTCGGTTCCGGGCCGCCGTCCGGCCCCGACCCCGGGCCGGTATCCGGCGACGGTTCCGAGCCGCCGTCCGGCGATGGCCCCGGGCCGCCATTCGGTGGTGGCCCCGGGCCGGTATCCGGCCGTGGTCGCGGTCCTCATCGCGTCGCCTCGCGCTGCGCCTCGGTCAGGGCCGCCGCCGGCGACTTGCCGCTCGACAGCGCGGCCTGCACGGCCGTCCACATGGCCTGGGAGTACTTCGGGTAGTCCGCTCCGAGTTCCGCCGTTCGGCCCTTGGCCGAGCCGATGGTCTTCACGAACGTCTTCATCTCCGGTACCGAGGAGGCCAGTTCGGCGGCCGCCGACTCGTCGGACGGTACGTAGTTGGTGAGTTTCGCCCAGGCCAGGCTGTTGTCCTTCGCCACCATGCACCTGATGACCTCGGCCGCCTTGCGGGCCTTGTCGCCGTTGTTGCCGGCCGCCCACACCTCGCCGCCCAGGGCACTCGAGGACGTGCCGCCGGCCGGGGCGGGAACCGGCACGACGCCGAAGTCCTTCATCCCCGCCTTCTGCAACTGGGGCAGCTGCCAGGGCCCGTTGACCATCATGGCCAGAGAACCGTTCGCGAACTGCTCCTCGACGTTCGCCTGCGTCCAGCTGAGCACGTCCTTGGGCGCGGCACCCGAGGCGACCAGGTCCTTGAGGAGCTGCAGCGCGGCCACGGCCTGCGGCGAGTCGAGCTTCTTCAGCGAGGCACCCGAGCTGAAGAAGAAGGACTCGAACTGGAAACTGCCCTCTTCCGTGGCCGGCACCGCGAAGCCGATACCGCGCACCTTCTCGCCGTCGGTGAGCTTCTTGGCCGCCGTGCGCAACTCGTCCCAGGTGCGGGGCGGTTGGACGCCCGCCTTCTTGAACATCGCCGTGTTGTAGTACAGCGCCAGCTGGTTCACACCTGGCGCCACCCCGTACAGCTTCCCCTGGTACTGACCCGCGGCGACGATGTTCGGGTACAGCCCGTCCGTGCTCAGACCGGCCGCACCGAGGTCGGCCAGGGCCCCGGTGGCGGCGAGTTGCTGCAGGTCGGGATTGTCGAGCAGGACCAGATCCGGTATCGCCCGGCTGCCGGCCAACTGCATCAGCTTGGTCCGCAGTTCCGGCACCACCTGCCGCTTGACGGTGACCCCGGCCTTGTCACCGCACTGCTTGAGCTGCTTGGGCAACGCGCTGTGCAGCGGCTCCGTGTTGTAGTAGTCCATCTCGGTCAGGGTGATCGTCTTGCCCTCCGCGGAGTCGGACGAAGAGCTTCCGCCGCAGGCGGTCAGTACGAGACCAGTTGCGGCGAGCAGCGCCGTCAGGGGGACGAACGAGCGGGGACGGCGGGATCTGACAGGGGTGGACATGGCGGCTCCAGGAATGAAGGGATGCGCGGACGGTGCGGGCGGTGCGGGCGGTGTGCCCGGCCGACGCAGGGCAGGCAGGGCAGACGAGGGACCGCACTGTGACGGCGGGTGTGACCGGCTGGGGGAGTGCCGGCCGAAGACGGGGCCGGGACAGGCGGGGACCTGATGCCGGTGTCAGCGCGGTCGAGATGCGCGCGGGGTCATGGCTGGGGGTATGAGGGTGTGTCCCGAGACTCGGCGGCTCGGCCTCGGGACACGGGGCTTCAGCGCGGGTGCGGGCTGCCGGGGCCGGGCGCGGGCCCCAGGGTGCCGCGTTCGACCAGGTCAGGCCGGAGCAGCACATGATCGAAAGACGTGGCCGGGCCGGTCACCGCCTTGTGCAGTGCCTCGACGGCCCGGCGCCCCATCTCGGCGGTGGGAACGTCGGCGGCGGTCACCTGAGGACTGAGACCGCACGCATTGTCCTGGGAAGTGACGGCCACCAGCGAGAAGTCCTCGGGCAGGCGCAGGCCGGCCTGCCCAAGGCCCCGCAGGACACCCTCCAGTGACCGTTCGTTGATCGTCACCAAGGCGGTGAGAGCGGGATCTTCTGCCAGCAGTGTGCGCGCGCACTCCTGTCCGGCGGACTGCTCGTCCTCACAGCACACCGCCCGTCCCCGCAGACCGAGTTCGACCACGGTCTTCTCGAAGGCGTCCAGCGCGCGGTAGGCAGGACCGTACTCACGGTCCAGGAGCGCCTGCGGGCGGTTCACCAGGGCGATCCTGCGATGCCCCAGCTCCGCCAGCCGCTCCACGGCCGTGGTCACCAGCCCGGCATAGTCCAGGTCCACCCACCCGTGTTCCGCGTCGCTGCCGGTACGACCGATGGTGACGCACGGCATCGACTGCTCCAGCAGCCGCACCACCCGGGCATCGTGCAGCACGGTCTCCATCACGATCACGCCGTCCACCCGGCGCTCGCCGAGCATGCGGTCGAAAGCCTCCTCGCGACCACTGGGCGACAGCAGGACGTCATAGTCGTGATCGGCCGCGGCCTCGGCGACGGAACCGACGAAGTGCAACTGGTCGATGCTGAGATGGCCTCCCATCGGAGGGATCACCAGACCGAAGGCCTTGGTGGAGCCTTGAGCCAGCGCGCGTGCGGTGGCACTCGGCCGGTATCCCGACTCCTTGATGACCCGCTCGACCCGGGCCCTGACCTCTTCCGACACCGGGCGCTTGCCGCTCAGCACGTATGACACGGTGCTGCGTGACACCCCGGCTCGTTTGGCGATCTCGCCGATGTTCACTGCTCACCTCTCGGACCGACAGGGGCCTGCGGTACCTGGTCGAACCGGTTCGCGAACCGGTTCGATGGCGATTACAAGCCCGCGGTCTCGCCGACGTCAAGGGTTCTGCAGCACTTTGGCGAGGGGGCGGAGTCAAGCAGGAGGCAGAGCCCGCGAGATGAGGAGGGGAGGAAAGCCGATTGGCCGCGTCAGTTCGGCCGGAACTCATCAACCGGGCCGTAAGAGTCCGTCGGCGGCCTAGGGGTGTGTCTCGGACCCAAGGTGGGCGAGGCCGAACGGGGGTTGAGAAGATCCTGGCATGCAGTTCGATGACCCTGCCAGTTTGAGCCGCGTATGCACAGAACGGCTCGGTGAGAAGGCCGGTCGGCAATTCGCTGCCATGGCTCGCCGCGGCTTTCGGCTGGTCCGCCCAGCGGGAAGTGTCCAGGCCACTGGGAAATGCCGACTTGGTGGGCCTGCCCTCCTCGAACCGGAGACCCGCTGGCCCGAACAGAGCGGGGTTCCGTTGTCCCTGCATGCCGTGCTGGACACCGACGCTCTGGCCATCTGGCTGGGCGACGAACTGCCCACACGGCCCGGCCTGCTCAACTTCTTCTACCTCGATCCAGACTTGCCGTACGAGGAGTACCGCCACCTGGACATGTCCGACTCCGGGGCGTACCGCGTCATTCCCGTCGATCCGGCACGGGCAGTGGAGACGAGGGCACCCGAACCGGCGAGAAGCTATCCGGCCACACCCGTCCAGGCGGCTGAGGCAATCATGCTCCCGGACTGCTGGGACATCGAGGACGAGGACGTGGAGTTCGACAGGGACCAGCACTGGGGCGCGGCATCACTCATTCTCGATGAGATGGGAGATCTCGACGGGAACACCGCCGGCAGTCACTGCGCCTTCGGCTGGCCGGACACCTCGTACACGCTCAAGGTGTCGTCCCGCGACGCCGCCGGCCCAGCCGTCCATCTGCTCCAGCTTGCCGAGGACACCGGACTCGGATGGGGTTGGGGGGACGCCGGAACGTTGTACTTCACGATCCCGGTCAAGGCTCTCGCGACCGGCGACTTCAGCCAGGCCGTGGCTCAGGTTCTCTGCTGTTGATCCGCACGGCAGGAGATCGTTGCCGGATACCGCTCCGCCGTGAGCAGGGCACACGCTCCTCCCTGGTTCTCACGCGTTCACGGTGCTTTCCGTCCCCGTGTGTGCTGAATACGCGCCGGTGGACGCTCTCCGGCCAGGACATGGTCTGCTCGGGGGAGCCGACGAGCGGCCGGAGTGAGGTGCGGGAGTTTCCCCTGTGCCGGGCACGGGGGCCACGAGTCAGGACGGGGGCTGGAGGACTGTGTCAATGACGTAGATGGTGGCGTTCGCGGCCTTGACGTTGCCGCAGACGATGTTCGCCTTCCCGTTGACCTTGAAGTCGGTGCCCGAGCCCGACGTGGTCAGTTTGCTGCCTTCCACCGTCGTGAAGGAGCCCTTGGAGAGTTCGTCCGGGGTGATCCGCTGGTCCACGACGTGGTAGGTCAGGACCTTCTTCAGCTGCCCCGGGTTGCCGAGCAGCGAGGCAAGCTGCTCCACGGTCACCTGCTGAAAGGCCTGGTCGTCGGGAGCGAAGATGGTGACATCGGGCTTTCCGTCGAGGCTGTCGCTCAGATTTGCCCTGACCGCCGCCGAGACCAGATGGCTGAGCTGCGGATATGCGGCCGCGGCCTCAACGACCTTGTCCTTGGCGGTGTTGGCCTTCTGCGCGAGTGCCGAACAGCCCGGACCGAACGTCCCCGACGGGCTGGGAGACGCATCCTGCGCGTGACTCTGCGACGCCAGACCTCCAAGCGCGAGCGGGATGGCGACCACGACTGCCGCGGTGGCCTTTGCCGTACGCATGCGGGTGAACCTCATCGCAACCTTCCTCCCATGGAGGCGTGAACACTGCTGAGGTGTGACTGCGGAAGCCTTCGTATCCGGTGGGCGGGGTGGACGCGGCCGCTGCGCCCGGCCCTGGGCCGACCTCACCCGACCACTCGGCGAGCGTATCCAGCGGGTGCGAGTGACCGCATCTCGAAGCGGGGCGCCCCGCGACCGCGTACACCGGTGAGTCACCGCGTACACCGGTGCGCCGGCGAACGGGCCCGCGCCCGCCGGCCTCGGGCGGCCGGCGGCCGGCAACCGGTCCCGACACGGCGGCCAGGAGCCTCGGGGCCCGCCGTGGGCCGGACCGGCGCGATCCCGGCCCGCGCCTCGTATCGCGCCACGAGTGCCCAGGACTTACGGTGACGGTGTCGCTCTCGGGGCGCCCGGGCACGGCGCGTGGTAGGCCCGGAACGGCTGACACCACGGAACGGCGACGAGCACAGGTCGGTCCGACCGGCACGACGAGGGCGCGGGGCCGTTCACCACACGGCTCACGTGGTCTCTTCCCGGGGGCGGTACGGCGGTCCGGGAGTCGCGGGCCGCGCGTAGGCGCGGGACGTCGTGGTCGCGGCAGAGCTCGTCGGCCATGAGGCCGAGGACGCCGCCGGGCAGGCGCCCCCGCCGTACGCCCCCGCCCGGCTCGCGCAGCCCCGTCGGCGCTCGATTCGTCTTTCCGCAAAGACGCCGAAAACTCGCTCCAGATATGTAGAGATCATGACAAACCCGGGTAGTCATGCCGACATGCATTTACATCGATCGCGTTCGGGAACCAAACGCCTCGCCGCGCTCGTCGCCGCCGCGGCGCTGATCCTGGTGGGCTGTGACAGCGGCGGCACACCGCACTCCGGTGACGGCCGGCAGCAGCTGACCGTGGCGGCACTGCCGCTCACCGACTCCGCCGCCCTCTATCTGGCCCGGGACCGTGGGTTGTTCGCCAAGGAGGGTCTGGACGTGCGCGTCCAGCCCGTGCAGCAGAGCATCCAGGCGCTGCCCGCGCTCCTCAAGGGCCAGGTGGACGTCATCGCGAGCGCGAACTACGTCACCTACTTCCAGGCGTACGAGAAGGGCACCCTGGACCTGCGCATCCTCGCCGAGGGCGTGCGGATCGCCCCGCACATGATGGATGTCCTCGTGCCCAAGGACTCCGCCCTGAAGTCGCCCGCGGACCTCGCCGGCAAGAAGGTCGCCGTCGCCGTCCTGAACAACATCCAGTCCCTGACCCTGAACGCGATCCTCGACGCCCGGCACGCCGGGCGACCCGTCTACCGGCAGATCCTGTTCCCGCAGATGGGCCCCGCTCTGCAGCGGGGCCAGGTGGACGCCGCACACGCGGTCGAGCCCTTCGACACGGCCATCCGGGGCGAACTGGGCGCCAGGGTCCTGCTCGACGCCGGTTCGGGACCGGCGAGGGGCCTGCCCGCCAGCGGGTACATCACCACGGCCGACTTCGTGAAGAAGAACCCGAAGGCGGCAGCGGGCTTCCGGCGTGCTGTCGAGGCGGCGTCCAAGCTGGCCGACGAGGACCCGGCGACGGTGCGCACCGAACTGCCCAAGTACACCAAGGTGACCGCGGACCAGGCCACGTCGATCCACCTGCCGGCCTATCCGACGGCCGCCGATCCGTCCGCCCTGCGCCGGCTCATCCGGCTCATGCGCGCCCAGGGACTGCTGAGCAAGGACATCGACCCGGCGCCCCTGCTGGTGAAATGACACGGCGTCAGGAACTCCTGCTGGGCCTGCTCGGCGCGGCGGCGGCGTTCGGGGTCTGTGAGGCGGTGGCCCGGGCCGGGATCGTCCGGCGCAGCTATCTGCCGCCCGCGTCCGAAGTCCTCGTCCGCGCCGCGCGGCTGGCGGGTGACCCGGCCTTTCTCGACGGGATCGGGGTGACCCTGCGGGCGTGGGCGCTCGGCCTCGGGCTCGCCTGTGCGTTCGCGGTGCCGCTGGGACTGCTGCTGGGCGCGGTGCCGGTGGCGGAGGCCGCCGCACGCGCCGTGATCGAGTTCCTGCGGCCCCTGCCGTCCGTCGCGCTGATCCCCCTGGTGTCCCTGCTGCTCGGGTCGGGCACCCAGACGGAGGTGACGCTGATCGCGTACGCCTCGCTGTGGCCGGTGCTGTTCAACACCGTCTACGGCCTCGGCGAGACCGACCCGCTGGCCAGGGACACCCTGCGCGCCTTCGGGTTCGGCCGGCTCGCGGTGCTGCTGCGGGTGGAGCTGCCGGCCACCGCCCCGTTCATCGCCGCCGGCGTGCGGATCTCGGCCGCGGTCGCCCTGATCCTCGCCGTCGCGACGGAGATCCTCTCCGGCTTCGGCCAGGGCCTCGGCATCTTCATCGCCCAGGCCCAGACCGGTACCGACGGCACGCGGGACGTGCTGGCCGGGGTGGTGTGGGCGGGCGGCCTCGGGCTGGTGATCAACGGCGTACTGGTCGGCGCCGAGCGGCGGTTGTTCGGCTGGGCCCAGGAACCCCGCCAGGCGTCAGGGAAGTTGCGGCGGAGCCGGCCATGATGCGGACACAGGGCAGCGCGCGTCCCGGATCCGCGCCCGGCTCGGCGCGCACCGCCGCCGCGCCCTTCCTGCTGCGCTGGTCGGTGTTCCTCGGCGCCGTCCTCTGCTGGGAGCTGGCCGCTCGTGCGCAGGACAGCGTGTACTTCCCGCCGCCGCTGCGGATCGCCCGGCACGCCCGCGACCTGTGGTTCTCGGGCCCCGCCGGCCATCTGTTCCTCACCTCGGGCGCCGTCGACACGATCCTGCCGAGCCTGGGCAGGATGGCGGCCGGGTTCACGCTCGCCGCCGTCGCGGGGATCGCCCTGGGGATCGCGGTGGGCCGCTCACGCCGGGCGTACGCGCTGTGCAATCCGGTGCTCCAGTTCGCGCGGGCCGTGCCGCCGCCCGCGCTGGTGCCGGTGTTCGTCGTCGTCTTCGATGTCGGTACGCCCATGCAGGTGGCGTCGATCGTGTTCGGCGCCGTGTGGCCGGTGCTGATCAACTCGGCCGAGGGCGCCCGCGCCACCGATCCGCTGCGGCTCCAGGTGGCGGCCGTGCTGCGGCTGACGGCACCCGAGCGGCTGTGGTTCCTGATCCTGCCCTCGG
Source organism: Streptomyces sp. NPDC031497 (assembly GCF_055580905.1). NCBI lineage: Bacteria > Bacillati > Actinomycetota > Actinomycetes > Kitasatosporales > Streptomycetaceae > Streptomyces > Streptomyces sp. NPDC031497. Next base: position 185,626 of record NZ_JBVIKO010000004.1, on the reverse strand, counting down.
CGCTGCCCCGGATCTTCGCGGGGCTCCGGCTCAGCCTGTCGCTGTGCCTGATCCTGATGGTGTTCTCGGAGCTGCTGCCGGGCAGTGACGACGGCATCGGGTTCACGCTCACCGATGCCCAGACGCGCTCCGACCTGCTCACGGTGTGGTCGGCGCTGCTGCTGCTCGGTGCACTCGGGTATCTCCTCAACACCGGACTGCTGGCGGTCGAGAAGCGGCTCGTCGGCCCTGGATCCCCCGCGGGGAGGACAGCATGACGACGGTCACCGTGCGCGAGGCGGTCGTACGGTTTCTGCGCGACACCGGCATGACCACGGTCTTCGGCAATCCGGGCTCCACGGAACTGCGGATGTTCCGCGACTGGCCCGACGACTTCACCTATGTGCTGGGTCTGCAGGAGTCCGTCGCCGTCGGCATGGCGGCCGGGCACGCGCTCGGCACCCGGCGGGCCGCGTTCGTCAGCCTCCACTCGGCCGGCGGGGTGGGGCACGCGCTCGGCGCGGTCTTCAACGCCTTCCGCGACCGGGTGCCGCTGGTGATCGTGGCGGGTCAGCAGGCGCGCTCGCTGATCCAGCTGCGGCCGTTCCTCGGCGCCGACGAACCGGCCCTGTTCCCGCGCCCGTACGTGAAGTCCGCGCGCCAGCCGGAACGGGCCGAGGACGTGCCGGCCGTGCTCGCCGAGGCCTACCGGGTCGCGATGGCGCCGCCCCGCGGACCGGCGTTCGTGTCCGTGCCCGAGGACGACTGGGACCGGCCCGCCGAGCCCGTCACGCCCCGCACGCTCCACTCGGGTTTCACGGCCGCCCCGGCCGCCCTCGACGCGCTCGCCGCCCGGCTGGACACCTGTGCGCGCCCGGCGCTCGTGGTCGGTCCTGGCGTGGACGACGAGGACGCGCTGGAACAGGTGCGGGCGCTGGCCGAACGGATCCGGGCCGGGGTGTGGATCAGCCCGCTCTCCGGCCGCTCCGGCTTCCCGGAGTCGCATCCGCTGTTCCAGGGCTTCCTGCCGCCGGTCGCCCGCCAACTGTCCGCGCGTCTCGCGCCGTACGACGTGGTGGTCGCCCTCGGCGCACCGGTGTTCACCTACCACGTGGCGGACGGCGGTCCGCCGCTCCCGCCCGGTACCGAGCTGTTCCACCTGGACTGCGACCCCGGCCAGGCCGCCTGGCTGCCCACCGGCACGAGCATCGTCACCACCCTGCGGCCCGCCCTGGAACGGCTCACCGGGCTGCTGAAGGAAACCGACCGCGCCATGCCGCCGCCCCGGCCGGCATCCGTCCCGGCCCGCACCGAAGGGCACATCACCCCGGAGCTGGTCTTCGACCTGCTGCGCACCCGCCTGCCGCGCGACCGGGTCCTCGTGGAGGAGGCACCGAGCCACCGCGACGCGCTCCACGCGCGCGTACCCATCGCGTCGAGCGGCGGCTTCCTCACCACGGGCAGCGGGGCGCTCGGCTGGGGCCTGCCCCTCGCGGTGGGCCGGGCCCTCGCCGACAGGCGCCGGGTGGTGTGCGTGGTCGGGGACGGGTCGGCGCTGTACTCGGTGCAGGCCCTGTGGACCGCGGCCCGCCACACGGCGCCGGTCACCTACGTCCTTCTGGACAACGGCGGTTACGCGGCCGTCCGCGCGCTGGGCCGCCGGATCGCCGTCACACCCGTCCCCGGCACGGACATCACGGGCATCGACTTCGCGGCACTCGCGGAGTCCTTCGGCTGCCCCGCGGCCCGCGCCGAGCACCCCGAGGAACTGCCGGCCGCCCTGGACCACGCCCTGAGCCGGGGCGACGACGCCGGCCCCTTCCTGCTGCACGTCGCGGTGACCGGCAGCCGCGGCACCTTGTACGAGCCCTGGGCCGGGTGAGAGATGCTGCGCCTCGATTCCGTCAGCCGGCACTTCGGCGACCAGCATGTCCTGGACGGCATCAGCCTGACCGTCCCCGACGGGCAACTCCTCAGCGTGGTCGGGCCCTCCGGCTGCGGCAAGTCCACGCTGCTGCGCACCATCGCCGGGCTGCTGCCCGCACAGGAGGGCACCGTCACAGTCGACGGGACACCGGTGACCGGCGTGCCGGAGCGGCTCGCGGTGGTCTTCCAGGAGTACGGCCGCTCGCTGCTGCCCTGGCTCACCGTCCGCGACAACGTGGCCCTGCCGCTGCGCCGCCGCGGCCTGACCCGCGCCGCCCGCCGGGCCGAGGCCGAGACGATCCTCGAACGGGTCGGCCTGCACGGCGTCGCCCGGCGCCATCCGCGTGAACTGTCCGGCGGTATGCAACAGCGCGTCGCCATCGCCCGCGCCCTGGTCTGCCGGCCCTCCCTGCTTCTCATGGACGAGCCGTTCGGCTCCCTGGACGCGGGCACCCGCGAGGACCTGGAGGACCTCCTCCTCGAAGTCCATCGCACCGACGACACGACCATCCTGTTCGTCACCCACGACGTCGACGAGAGCGTGTACGTGGGCGACCGTGTCGTCGTCCTCTCTCCCGGCCCCGGCTCCCGGCTCGTCCGGGACCTGCCGGTCGCCCTGCCGGGCGAGCGTGACCAGATCACCACGCGCAGCTCTCCCGATTTCGTGGCGCTGCGCACGGAGGTGGGCCGGGCGGTGCGGAACGCTCCGCGGGCAGGGCCGGAATGAGGAAGTACCACGATCTGCCGTCTGCCGTCTGCCGTCTGCCGTCTGCGGTCTGCGGCCCCGTCGTGGCTGGTCGGGCCCGCCCCTGCGGCCGCGACGGGACGACAGGCACCACGTCGCTGATCGCGGCCCGGCCGCTTCTTCACGCGGGACTGCCTGCTCGAGCTCGCTGCCCGCTCGACCCGCTGACCCGTCGGCGCTGAGATCCGGATCACCTTGACGATCGGCTGACCCCACTTTCATAATGCAGTTATGCATAATGAGGTTATGGATTCCGGTGGCTCTGGTGAAGAGCTCGTCGTCGCCTTTGAGCAGCTGGTGCGGTACGTGCGTCAGGTCAGCACTGCCGGGGGCCTGAGCTCGGCGGCCTCGTCCGTGCTGGGCCGCCTCGGTCGCGAGGGACCCCAGCGGCTGACCGAGCTGGCACGCGCAGAGGGTGTCTCCCAGCCCGGAATGACACAGCTGGTCACGCGTATGGAACGCGACGGGCTGGTACGCCGCATCGCGAGCACCGACGATCGGCGAGGCGTGCTGGTCGAAGGGACCGACGCCGGAGCCGCCCTGGTCAGACAGCGGCGTGCCGAGCGCGCAGAGGCTCTGCGCGAGCTGATGGACCGGCTTGATCCGCAGGAGCGGTCCGCGGTGGTCATCGCCCTCCCCGCGCTCGCCCGACTGATCCAGGCCGAGGCGTCCAAGTGACCGTCGGCATCGATGAGGGACAACCTTCGGACAACCTTCCAGGAGAAAATAGGCAATGAGCGCAACGCATGGGACGACGGCGAGCCTGTTCAAGCAGCCACGTGCTGTTTGGGCCGTGGCGTTCGCCTGCGTCATCTCCTTCATGGGCATCGGCCTGGTCGACCCGATCCTGCCCTCGCTCGCGAAGAACCTGCATGCCACACCGAGTCAGGTGTCGCTGCTGTTCACCAGCTACCTGGTCGTGACCGCGGTCGCGATGCTCGTGGTGGGGTGGGTCTCCAGCCGGATCGGCGCCAAGCGCACGCTGGTCATCGGCCTGGTGCTGATCGTCGTGTTCTCCGCGCTCGCCGGCGCCTCCGGCTCGATAGGCGGCATCGTCGGCTTCCGCGCCGGCTGGGGCGTGGGCAACGCCCTGTTCATCGCCACCAGCCTTGCGGTCATCGTCGCCTCGGCCAGCGGCGGCTTCGGCGGAGCGATCATCCTGTACGAAGCCGCACTCGGTATCGGCATCGCGGTCGGTCCGCTGCTCGGCGGTGAACTGGGCACCATCAGCTGGCGCGGGCCGTTCTACGGCGTCGCCGTGCTCATGGCCGTCGCCCTGATCGCCACGATCGCGTTCGTCCCCGCACTGCCCAAACCCGAGCACCGCACATCGCTGGCCGCCCCGCTCAAGGCCTTGCGGCACCGCGGCCTGCTCACCATGGGCATCATGGCGCTGCTGTACAACTGGGGATTCTTCACCATGCTCGGCTACGCGCCGTACCCCATGGAGCTCGACGCCGAGCAGCTCGGCCTGGTCTTCACCGGCTGGGGCCTGCTGGTCGCCGCCTTCAGCGTGTTCGTCGCGCCCCGCCTGCAGGCCCGATTCGGCACCGCCCCGGTGCTCTACGCCAACCTGGTCGGGCTCGCTGTCGTCATGACGGTCATCGCCGTCGGCGTCAACACCCCCGTCGCCGTGATCGTCGCGGTCATCGTCAGCGGCGCGTTCCTCGGCATCAACAACACCCTCACCACCCAGGCCGTCATGCTCGTCTCCCCGGTCGAGCGATCGGTCGCCTCCTCGTCCTACGGCTTCGTCCGGTTCATCGGAGGCGGCCTGGCCCCGTTCGCCGCCGGCAAGCTCGCCGACGCCACCGACCTCAGCGTCCCGTTCTACCTCGGCGGCGCCGCCTTCATCCTCGCGGCCTTCGTCCTCGCCTCGGGCCACAAGCTGATCAGCGCTGCGGAGAAGAAGGAGGCCGACGGCGAGACGGTGCGCCCGACCCTCGAGCGTGTCGGGGCCACCCCGGCGCCCGGGTACCGACCGGTCATCGTGGCGGTCGGCGCCACCGAGGACGCCGCCCAGGTCGTCGACGCGGCCGCCGCCATCGCCCGCGACACCGGCAGCCCACTGGAGGTCGTCCACGTCCGTGAGACCGCCGTGGTCGAGGAACAGGCCGTCGACACCGAGGACGCCGACCACGCACGCTCCGCAGTACTCGCCCACCTCGACCACCTCGCCGCACACAGCATCACCGCCACCGGACAGGTACTCACCGCCGTCGGTGACCACGCCACAGCCGGCAGGGTCCTCGCCCAGCACGCCGCCGCCGTCGAAGCACACACGATCGCGGTCGGCCGATCCCCGCGCGGACCGGTGGCACAGTTCACCGACGGCAGCTTCACCGCCGCACTCACCCACGCCGCGACCTCCACCGTCGTCCTGGTCGAACCCGGCCGGACACCACACCGGTTGACGGCAGCGTCACTGGAGGAACTGCGTAAGAGCGCGTAGCGAAGACGGCACGGCGCCAGCAAGAAGGAGACGAAGTGAGTGCGACGAACGCGGTCGCGTACACGCTGGAGACCTTGGTGCTGATCACCGCCCTCGCCATCGGCCCGAACGTCCTCCCGCGGCGTCATACCGCGACACGACCGGGGCGCGCCGTTCGCCGTTCGCCGTTCGCCGTGAGGAGGTTGTCGTGCTGATCGCCGTGTCATTGGTCTGCGCCGTGCTCGCGGCCGCGAGCAACGCTCTGGGAAACGTGATGCAGCGTCGGGCCGCCCTGATCGTCCCGCAGTCCGACAGGTTCCGTATCGGCCTGATGTGGGACCTGCTTCGTACGCCCGTCTGGCTGCTCGGCATCGGAGGCGTCATCCTCGCGGCGCTCTTTCAGGGCGCCGCACTGGCCACCGGCCCCCTGGCCGTCGTACAGCCGGTCTTCCTGCTGGAGCTGCCGTTCACCCTGCTCGTCGCAGGTGTCGCCTTCCGTCACCCGATACCCCGGGCGACCTGGCTCTCTGTCGGCACGATCGTCGTCAGTCTCTGCCTGGGGCTGTTCGCGGCCGCACCCAAAGGAGGCACCCTCCAAGCCCCCGCCTCGCGGTGGACAGCGGTCATGACCTGTTGCCTGGGAGCCATGGCGGTGCTGTGCACCCTCGCGGTCAGGCGCCGCGTGGGCCCAAGCCGCGCCGCCTTCATGGGGCTGGCCGCCGCAATCGGGTACGCCCTGACCGCCGCGTTGATGAAGTCCTCCACCGACACCCTCAGCCGTGAGGGTGTCGCCGCCTTCTTCACCTCCTGGCAGACCTACGCCTTCGCCGCGACGGGGGTGTGCTCCTTGTTCCTGCTGGAGAACGCCCTGCAGTCCGGACCGCTGATCGCCTCACAACCGGCACTGACCCTCGGAGACGCCCTCGTCAGCCTCACCCTGGGCATCACCCTCTACGGCGAAACCCTGCGCGGCGGCTGGTGGCTGACCCTCCAACTCCCCTGCCTCGCGCTCGCGGCGGCGGGCGTGACCCGGCTGTCCCGTCACCACACCCTGTCCGGCGAGCCGGCCCGCACGTCGAACACGGCCACGCCGACGGACCACGAGACCGCCATGACGAGCGCCCCGGACCACGCGGCGGCTCATGCCCGCGACGACCGTCATGCGCTCGGCGACATGGGCACGGTCACCACCGTCGTGTCGTCGCCCGCGTCCTCGGTCCGCGAGCGAAGGCCGGTCACACCACCTGGATGAATCAGGCCGCCCCTGCTCAGTACGGCAACCGATGCGCGGTCGGGCCGGCCGAGCGCGTGTCGTGCAGCAGCCAGTGGACGGCGGGTCAGGGCCCGGCTGACGGAGCGGACGAGGGCTCGCTCGGACCGGTCGGTCAGCAACCCGCACCCCGCGCAACCGCAACGCACTTGCAGTGAGTCGAAGGAGGAAACCATCGATGCCCATATCCGTCACCGGTCCCCTCGTCAGCGCTCCGAGCGGGAGGCCGAGGGTGGACGACAGTGCCGGCCGGAGTACCGGCCGGCACCGAGAACAGCGCTCCGACGAAGGCCGGCTGCCCGGTGCCGAATGCGTGGCCGGCTTCGAATGTGCCCTGGAATTCCGCCGTCGCATGTACTTGGCCGCGTTGCGCATGACGCGTAATCCGGAGGACGCCGAAGACCTGGTGCAGGAGACCTACGCGAAGGCGTACGCGCACTTCGACCAGTTCCAGCAGGGCACCAACCTCAGGGCCTGGCTCGACCGCATCCTGATCAACACCTTCCTCAACAACAACCGCAAGGCACGGACTGAGCCGGCACGCAGCCGCATCGACGAGATCGAGGACTGGCAGCAGGCCCACGCCGAGTCCCACATGCCGCGGGGACTGCTCTCGGCCGAGGCCGAGGTGCTGGACCGCCTGGGCGACCCACACGTCCGGGCAGCCCTACGCGCCCTTCCCACCGATCAACGGGTGACCATCTACCTCTGTGACGTCGAGGGCTTCACCTACCAAGAGACCGCCGACTTCACGGGCGTGTCCAAGAACACCGTCGGTTCCCGCGTCTACCGGGCCCGGCACCACCTGCGGCAACTGCTACAGGACTACGCAGGCGAGCACGGACACGTTCAGAAGCACACCACGCACCGGCATGGCCAGGCCGCCTGAGCCCCGGTGGGGGCCGTTGCGGCGGAACTGATGCGGAGGGGCAGGGCGACCGCCCCCCCCGGATGCCCAGGACGGGCGGGGGAGAGGATGCGACGCTGGAGTGAGGGGCCCGCGAGTGGAGGTGCGAGTGCGTCTCATCCGGTCCGGGGCCCTCTCCTTCGGCCTGGCGACCATGTCCCGGTGCGGCTCAATGGACGCGACGCGCAATCGTGCGGTCAGTCTGGGAACAGGCCGGCGGGGGCATCACTCACCGAGCGTCGCCAGGCGGCCTCACCGCGTGGATCCGGCCCGCCGGGACCAGGACCGCGCGACCACTACGGAAGGCAGGTGCGTCCCATGCGCACGTCGACCCGTATCGCCGGTGCCCTCACCGGCCTGACCCTCACCCTCGGTGGTGCGGTCCTCGCCGCTCCCGCGGTCCGGGCGGACATCCCCGCCTGTACGAAGATGGCCGAACAGGCCGGTGCCACCGCTTCCGACTCCGTCACAGCGGCCTGCGGCCGTGGCGTGGTCGGAGACCTGCAGAGTTGTGTGACCGGGCTGACCGGGGCCGGAGTGGCGGGCGGCGCCGCGACCGGTGCCTGCCGGGCGGCGGCCCACGAACCGCGTTAGAGGCCCGCGCGGGGAAGCCGCCCAGCCTCGTCTCGCCTCGCCTCGCAGGCCTCATGCGGAGCGCCCATGCTGAGCAAGAGGGCGCCGTCGTCTTGAGACTTGTCCTTCCCGAAGGCCGAACGAGGGCGCCTGGGAGGAGGAAGCCATGCGCATGCGAAGAATCCTGGGCCTCGCCCTGGCCGCGGCAACCCTTGCCGGCGTGAGCGCCGTCGGCGCTGTCAGCGCCGGGGCCGCCTCGTCTCCGAACATCTCCAGAGACGACTGCACGGCCGCCGGCGGACAGATCGTTTCACGCCCCTACGCCGGCGACGCCTGCAAGCTGCCTGACGGGACCACGCAGGCGATCACTTGACCGGTCGGCGCACGGCTGCGCAGCCAGTCCGGCCGGTGCACCCGACGCGGTGGGTACGGAGTGACGGCACCCGGTCACCGTCGGGTGGATCACCCGGCCCACCGTCGGGTGGATCACCCGGTCCACCGCCCGGTCTACCGTCGGGTGGATCACCTGGTCCACCGCCCGGTCTACCGTCGGGTGGATCGCCCGTGCCCGTCTCGACACCGCGGCACTCGCGATGATGGACGCCGACCCTCTCGAAGCCAAGGCCGTCACCGCTTCGAGACGGTCCGCGCCGTCCTGAACACCGCGCTCGCCGCCGTCCTGAACGGCCTCGGCGAGGCGCAGAGGAACGAGCGGTCCCGCCGGCCTCGAACCTGGATGTGCCGACGGTGATGGCGTCCTTCTTCTGACGAGGGCGATGATCGCGCCGCTGTCCGCATCGAGGTGGCCCTTTGCCGATGCCCTCACTCATCCCCACCAAGGAAGAGGTCCAGCAGGTCATCCCGCTCCAACCCGTCTGAGTCAAGACCGACCTCGCCGGCATCACCGACCGGCACGCGGTCCACGGTCCTCTCCGGGGACCTACCAGACGGCGCCGTAACAGCACGACCAAGGAGCCGACCGGCACGGTGCACCCGCCGGTCGGCTCCGCCGTGCTCGTCACCGACCCCGGGGACGACTCCGTCGTTCGGCCCATCAAGGGCACCGGCCGCAACGCCGAAAAGGACCAAGCGGAGTCGCCCCACCCTCGCGTCCCGGTACGCCTCCGTGCCCCAGTCCGCCCCGATGACTGCGGTCCGGCACCCCGGCCGACAGGCCCGGAGGAGATCCCGCATGCGCGTCTTCCTGCCCCTGACCGCCGTCACCACCGCCGGGCTCCTGCTCGTCACGGTCACCGGCGCGACTCCCGCCGCGGCAGACCGGAACCCCGACGAGTCACTGGTCAAGGTGTCCCACGGCGACCCGTACGCGAAGTGCACCATCGGAGCGAGGTCCCCCGACAGCATCGTCTACCCGGCCACCGAGGTCGAGCCGTACCTGTCCGTCGATCCGCGCGACCCCAAGCGCGTGGTCACCGTGTTCCAGCAGGACCGCTGGAACGACGGCGCCGCCCGTGGCCTGGCGGCCGGCTGGACCACGGACGGCCACACCTTCCACCAGAGCACGCTGCCGTTCAGCCTGTGCGCCCCCGGCGGCGCGGACTACGAACGGGCCTCCGACCCCTGGGTGAGCACCGGACCGGACGGCACCGTCTACGCGAGCGGGGAGGGCGTCGACTTCACGAAGAGCACGCGCACCGCCCTCCTGGCAGTCACGTCCCGCGACGGCGGCCGCACTTGGCAGAACCTCACCACCACGCACGTCGACGAACAGCCGTTCTTCAACGACAAGCCCTCACTCACCGCCGACCCGGTCCGCAAGGGCACCGCCTACCAGGTCTGGGACCGCCTCGACAACGACCCGCCCGGCCCCAGCTCCCTCGACGGCCCCGGCTACATCTCCCTCACCCGCGACGGCGGCCGCACCTGGAGCAGGGCCCGGCCGTTCGTCGACACCAGCGCCGTGCCCAACACCCAGACCATCGGCCATCTGATCGTCGCCGACCGGCGTACCGGCACCCTGTACGACTTCTTCGACCGGATCACCTTCTCCGACGACCTGAGCACCGTCGTCGAAGCCCGCTACGAGGTGGTCACCTCGACCGACGCCGGAGAGACCTGGAGCGCCCCGGTCACCGTGGCCCGGGACACGTCCGTACCGGAGGTCGACCCGAACGACCCCACCAAACCGCTGCGCGCCGGGTCCACCCTGCCGAGCCCGGCCGTCGACCCCGAGACAGGCACGCTGTACATGGCCTACGAGGGCTCGGACTTCTCCGGTGGAGAGTTCGACTCCGTCCAGCTGGTGCGGTCCACCGACGGCGGACATACCTGGGGGACCCCGGAGCTGATCAGCCCCAAGGGCGTTCCGGCCTTCTCCCCGTCGATCGCGGTCGACGAGCGGGGCACGGTCGCGCTCACCTACTACGACCTGCGCTTCCTCGAGCCCGGCAACACCACCACCCTGCCCACCGCCTACCAACTGGCCACGCTGCAGCACGGAAACCCGAAGCTCCGGACCGAACGACGGATCTCGCGGGTCTTCGACTGGCTGCAGGCGCCGTTCTCCGGGGGCTACTTCCTCGGCGACTACCAAGGCCTGGTGGCAGACGGCAAGGGAGTACGGGCGGTGCTCACCGAGACCCACTCCGGCGCACCACAGAACCGTACGGACGTGTACACCAGCAGTCTCCGCACCCGCTGACCGACGCCGCCGACCGGCCCGACCGCCGACGTCCGCAGACAGGCCTCGGACCGACTCCATGACCACGTCGGGCGGGGAGGTTCGGCCCGCGCCCCGCCCGGCGGGGATCCGATCAACCGTTGGCGGGCGGGCGACCGGCCGGTCGCGCGTTGGTTCTTCGAATGCCAGGTCTCAGGCGTGCCCCCGCCCGACGGGTCGGCACAGTCCCCGCGACTGTCCCGGCCGCTCGCGCGGGAGCGCCCCGCGGCGCGTGGCTGCGGGGCGCCTTGCGGGGGGTCAGTCGACCTGCTCCCCGTTGTGCGTACCGCCCTTGCAGTAGTTGCCCGCCTCATTGATCGCGGGCGTTCCACCGCCCTGCTTGCACTCAGAAGGGGTTACGTAGGATGGCGCACCCTGTGCGGTGGCGGCGGTGGCGGCGCCTGTGAGGCCGAGTCCGGCGAGGGCTGCCGTGGTGATGACGGCGGCGAGGATTCGTCGAATGCGCATGTGGTTCGCCTTTCACGGATTGCCTCGGTTGGGGCACTAGCCAGCGTGATCTTCACCCATGTGGGTGGCACATCATGTTGGGCCATTCGGGTGACAGCGCGGTCGGCTGCGGGGTCGGCTGCGGGGTCGGCTGCGCGGTCGGTGACGCGACCCGTCGGACAGGCCCTGGAACGAAGAGACCACCCCGGCCGGATGGGTGGTCTCTTTGTTGTTCCGGAGGGGGGCGGCGTCCGCAACCGACCCACCGCAAAGAGCCGTGTTGACCTGCGGAAACGCGCCCCCTGGTGACGGGGAGTAGCCGTGGTCAACCACAGCGAGCGGGGGAGGCCCGGCGGCACCTGCCCACGTCCGCCGCCTGCGGGATCGTGGGGAAACCGTGCGCAGCTGTCAGGGCCGAGGCACGGCCCGTGCCCCCGCGCCGGGGCATCCTCCGTCCCACCTCGACCGGGTTGCGGTTTTCTTCGCCGCCGCCTCGCCCCCCCGCCAGGAACCCGTCGACGCCGCCGCCCCGGCCGAACGTCTGCGGCACGCCTGGGGCGTCCACGCCGTCTACGTCACCACCGGGCGTCGTGAAACTGCGGCTCGTCGGCTACGACGTACTGTGCCGCGTCCGGATGCCTCGCAAGGCCGACGCCGGCTCCCCCTCTCGCCGACGCTGCGGCCATCTGCCAGCCCCAACATGCCTTTGCGGACAGGCAGAATGGTGCGCCCAAGACGGCCTGGAGGCATAGGTGACGGTGTATCTGGCTGAAGCTGATCCGCGATGGGCCGAGCACTCCGGTGAACAGGGCCACAACGGTGCTCCGGAATGGGGCCCGGAGGACCTGGAGCGCGCTGCGGCGTTCCTGGCCGAAGTCGCGCCGCAGGCCCGGCGGGTATTCGAGTACCTGTTGCGCAACCCCGGCCGGGTGATCCACTGCACAGAACTGGTGGACAAGGTTCTGGACGGGCCGAACGAGGGCGATCCCGCTCGCCGCGTGGCAGGCGTGCTGTCGGGAATGAGCAAGGCACGCGGCAACAGTGGGCGGCGCTACCCGTTCTACTGGTGGGAGGCCCCTGAAGGCGGCGCAGGAGCAACGTACGCGGCCCGGCCCTCGGTGGCGGCGGTGTTCCTGGCCACTCGACTCGGGCAGTGACAGCGGGCACCGAATCCCTGACCGCTGCCTCCGTGTCGGATCAGTCATCTCAGCGGTCGACGAGCCCGCGAAGGAGTTCCAGGCCCGTCGGCCAGTCACCGAGGTCGCTGTCGGAATTGATGTGGCCGTGACCTCCGATGAGGTGGCCTTGCGCCTGCCACTCGTGCGCGAAGGAAGTGGACGTCGTCGGGTCGCAGTAGGGGTCGTCATCGCTGGCCACCATCAGGCTCGGGCACGGCAAAGGGCGAGCGGACAGGCCCAGGAACGTCGATGCGGCCTCGCGTGGGAACGCCGGTCCCTGGGGATCGGGAGGCGCGACCAGGAACGCCGCAACCGTGTCGGGTCGCGCCTGCTCCAGCCACTGCGCGGCTGCCCAGCAGCCAAGGCTGTGAGCCACCAAGGCCACCTGGTCGTCACGCCGGGAAGCGATCGCGTAGGCAGCCTGGATTGCGGCAATCCAGTCCGGCAGGTCCGGCCGGCTCCACGAGGCCGGTGCGATCCGGATCGCTGCGGGCCCCCATCGCTTCTCCCACAAGCTCTGCCAGTGCCGCTCATCCGAACCGTCGATCCCAGGGATGATGACGTACGCGACCATCGCCTACCGCTCCTCCAATCGTGGCCCCCGCGTATCGCCGGGGCCCCTGGGGTGATTCTCGACGGACCAGCGGCAACGATCGAGCTCAGCAAGTGATCTCAAAGAAAGCTGGGGTGACATCGATGGAATCACTCGACGAGATCGACCGTGCCATCCTGGAACTGCTCCAGACCGACGGCCGGCTCACCGGAGCCGAGGCCGGACGCCGAGTCGGGCTGTCCCAGCCGGCAGCCGGCGCCCGCATCCAACGCCTGGAGAAGAACGGTACGGCTTCGTGCGGATGCTGCGCTTCGGCTTGGCGTCCCTGCTGGTCCCGTAGACCTTCAGCAGCGTCATCCCCCAGACTTTGACCCCCAGGGTCGCTGTGCGACCAGGTGCGGACGTCTCCAGAGCATCTGTGAGGAACGGTCACGCCATGGCGGGTGAGTCGGAGCGTTCGTGTGCACGCGGCTTTGGTCGCCGTACCACTCGGCTACCCGGATTCCGATGCCGAAGCGCCCGGGCCACCGCGCAACCAACTTGTCGACGATCCGCACGGTGTCCAAGACATTGGCCTGTCCCCCTTCTCCTTCCGCCGGCAGCCGCACCCTCACCCTCACCGTAGATCGGCACCAGTTGCGGTTGTATGCGGCGAGCGGCGCACCGGCACCGCCCCTCGGGCCGTGGCCAGCCTGCGCAACCTCGCCATCGGTGCCCTCCGCCTGGCAGGGCACCGGAGTATCGCCGCCGGCCTCCGCCACCACGCGCGCAACGCCAGCCGCCCCCTGACCACCCTCGGCATCACGTGATCAAACCGCACAACGCTCCCAACTGACGTCCAGCGCCCTGTGCCGCACGGCGAGGCTGACTGAAGTCGCGGATTGTGCTACATGGTTTTGAACGCGTTCAACTTTTTGGTCTAGGCTCACCCGAGACGAAGGAGGGGTAGCCGATGAAGATTGTGATTCCTGGGGGCACCGGTCAGGTCGGCGCGGTCCTGAAGCGCGCACTCGACGCCGCCGGCCACGAGGTCGTGATTCTCACCAGACGCCCCAGGCGCGAGGGCGAGGTCCAATGGGACGGTCAGACCCTGGGGCCGTGGACGGCGGCGGTGGACGGCAGCGATATCGTCATCAATCTGGCCGGACGCACCGTGAGTTGCCGATACACGGCGGCCAATCTGCAGGAAATGATGGACTCCCGGGTCGACTCCACCCGGGTCGTGGGCGCCGCGATCGCGGGCGCTGCCCGACCGCCCCGGGTCTGGCTGCAGATGAGCACCGCCACGGTGTACGCGCACCGCATCGACGCCCCCAACGACGAGGCCACCGGTGTGATCGGCGGTACCGAACCGGGCGTGCCGGACTACTGGGCGTACAGCGTCGAGATCGCCAAGGCCTGGGAGCAGGCTCAGCAGCAGGCCGAAACGCCGGCCACGCGCAAGGTCGCTCTGCGCTCGGCCATGGTGATGAGCCCGGACCCCGGCGGGGTCTTCGCCGTCCTGCTGGGACTGGCCCGCCTGGGTCTCGGCGGCCCGGTCGCCGGTGGGGCACAGTACGTGTCGTGGATCCACGAACACGACTTCGTGCGCGCGGTGGAGTTCTTGATCGACCAGGAGGGCATCGCGGGGCCGGTGAACCTGGCGGCTCCCCATCCCCTGCCGCAGCGCGCATTCATGCGCACCCTGCGCTCCGCGTGGGGTGTACCGGTGGGTCTCCCTGCGACCAAGTGGATGGCCGAGGTCGGCGCGTTCGCTCTGCGTTCCGACACCGAACTGCTGCTGAAGAGCCGCCGTGTCGTCCCGGGCCGACTGACCCAGGCAGGCTTCGACTTTCATTACGCACAGTGGCCGCAGGCCGCGGCTGAGCTGGTGCGTCGGGTGCGCAAACGGGTCGAAGGCGGTTCCGCGGCACGCCGCTGAACGGATCCGGGACGGCGGCCGATCTGGCCGCCCGTCGGGCCCTGGCCAGCCTGTGCTGCACCAGCCACCATGCGCGCAACCCCGGCTGCCCTACTGACCTGCGGCCAAGGGCGCTGGAGCCCCTGGTGGGTTGCCCTTCGATTCCCGGTGTTCCCCGTACAACCTGGCATGCGCCTGGCACGACCCCTTCCTGAACTGCGAGCGGAGCCGCCGCTGACGTCTCTTCGGGCTATCGGCTGGCCTGCTCGGCGTTGCCCCTTGGAAGACCCTCTTGTGTTGTCAGTACACGGCTTGCTCTTGACCGCCATGTACTTTGCATCGCAAAGTTACTGCCGGGGCGACCATCCGATGGTCCGCTCACGAGCGCTGCCAGAGCGCCGGCCACAAGGGGGAGAGATGGGAACATCCGCAGCGAGCAGCGCGGGATCGGAACCGAGGGCGGCCGCGGCCGCTTTGTTGGCTGCGACGGAAGGCCTCCGGGCGAGGACCCGCACGCAGACCAACGGAGCATGGACTCCCCTCCTCGGCTTCGGGCTCCTTGCACTGGCGGCCATTCCGGTCGCCCGGTACGCCTTCAACTTCGGAGCCCATGGACGCTACGTCGGGTCCTATCCGGCCTTTGCCTACGCCGAGCTGACCGGCCTGTGCGTCGTCCACGAACCAGGAACCCCCTGCCTGAAAGGCGAGTTCGACGGAGCCGTTTTGCGCTTCGCGGCATGGGGCGTGTGGTTCGCGCTCCTCCCCCTCGCATGGTTCGTCTTCGCCCGCTGGTATCGCCTGCGCGGGGAGGCCCGGGGCGTCGTCCCCCGGCGCGGCATGTGGGTCAGCGTGACCGCCGTATCCACCACTGTGATCACGACAGCTCTGGTGGCGCTGCTGTTCGGCAGGAACCAGTCCTGGGAGGCCGTGCTGCTGGAGAACAGCTACGCCTCCCCGTGGTACCTGGTCGGCATCGGACTTCTCGCCCTCGGAATCGCCGAACGCAGCTGGATCGCCACGGTGGCCGGCACCGCTCACGCCCTGCTGCTCACGGGGTACCTGGGAGCCTCCTGGGGCAGTGGATGGCTTCCCTGGCAGCACCCCGCCCATCCCGGCTGGGCCGACGGACCGCAGTTCAAGGCCTTTCTGCTCGCTGCCGTCCTGCTCCTCGCCGGTCTGTGCGAGTGGACAGCGGTCCGCCGCCGGGGCGCGCCCGGTGTCGCAGTTGCGGGTACGGTCGTCTCATGAGCGTCGAAGACTCGACCGCTACGCAGGACGACCAAGAGGAACTGCATCCCACCCAGGCGCTGGACGACACCGTCCACCAGCGCGTGCGGCTCGGCGTCCTCACCGTTGCCCGTGAAGCCGACCGGGTCGAGTTCAGCTTCCTGAAGAAGCAACTGGCCGTCACCGACGGAAATCTCTCCCGGCACCTGAAGGTGCTGGAGGAGTCCGGAATGATCACCGTGGAGAAGGGCTACGCCGGTCGACGCCCCCGAACATGGGTATCCCTCACCCGTGAAGGTGCGCAGGCCCTGGACGCCGAACTCCGGGCCCTACGCGCACTCGTGCTCCGCCTTGAGGCTCCCCGTCCCGTGCCCGGCACACCCGACGCGTGATCACCGCTTTAGGAGCGAGGTTGGGCGATCACGGTCATGACCTGGGGATTCCCTACCTCGGACGGCGTGGGGCGTCGCACCTCCGCGAACCCCGATTCCCCGTGAGTCCCCGTCCGTTCTGGCACGGGAATGGCACGACACCTCGCCGTGCTACCAGGACTCGGCCTGCAGGAACAGCGTGATCACCTCCGCGAAGAACCAGATTGTGAACACCAGACACGCAAGCCACAGCCCCCACAAGATCCAACGGATCTCTCTTCGTATGCGCATGAGCGGATCATTCCCCCCCTGCAGTCCTGGACCTGTCACCGGCCCAGTCCTCCCAAACCACCGCTCACCCCTGCTCCCATCCCGTCCGCCGTCGACCCACACACCGTGGAGCGGGCGTGGTTCATGGCTTCCAGGTGGAGCGCGCAACTGTACGAACGACCTGGACGCCATGGGCCGCGTCTGCTCGGCTCTGCCTGGGTCGATGGTGGACGGGATGGGAGCTCCCCGCGCACGCCACTACGGGCCCGCGGTCGCGAACGGCGCCCCCTCCATCCCGGTGCCGGCCGATCCCCCGCCGGAGGCATCGTCTTGACCGTGGGCCGCGCTCTGCGGTGATCGCCTCATGGCCACCGGCCCTATTCACATGTGGGCGCGCGTCGGCGCAGCGCGGGCGGAGCGGGCCGGAGGCAGGAGCGGCGCCCGCAGCGGAGCCGGGAGCGCGCCCGGCGGAGCTGAGCGCAGTCGGGGCTTGATGAGGTAGGGAAACCCGTAACGGGCTACGGGCACCGTCGGCTATTCAAGGTCATAGTCGGCGGCAAGCTCGCGGTCCGGGCCCATGAAGTCGCCGGCATACTCGGTGACTTGGCGGTGCTGGTCCCAGTAGGTGTTGGCCATGGTCAGGGCCAGGGTGCCAGCTTCAAGGGCGAGGAGCGGTGCCACGTCCTCGGGCACGGAACGCAGTGATACGACATCCCGCCGCTTGACCGCTCAACGCCCCGTCCGATCTTCGATCAAGCCAAACGGGCGCCGAAGTCCGATGCCGGGGTGCGGCCGGTGGCCTTCCCGACCGAACTCCTGCCGGACGTGAAGCTGCATCTCGCCCACTTCCACGACCTTCGGCACACGGGCAACACTCTCGCCGCGTCCGGCGCGAGCCTGCGTGAGCTGATGACCAGGATGGGCCACAGCACGCCGCGCGCGGCGCTGATCTATCAGCACATGGTCAACGGCCGTGACCGTGAGATCGCCGACCGACTCGGCTCGATGATCCGGAAGGAGCGCGGGGACGTGGCACCGTAGTGGCATTGCTGGCACGTGAGTGGCACGGCCGTGATCATAACTAAGGGCCAGTTCGAGAGGATCAAGCCTCTGAACTGGCCCTTAGCCCTGTGCCCCCGGGCAGATTCGAACTGCCGACACCCGCTTTAGGAGAGCGGTGCTCTATCCCCTGAGCTACGAAGGCGAGGGTGGATCGTGGCCGTGTGGGCCACAGGCGTCAGCGTACCGGATTCGGTTGGTGGGGTGTGGGGGTGTCAGGAGGGTGGGACGCGGGTGAAGCGGGAGGCGGTGTGCAGGTCGGTCTGGATGTGGGTCGCTGTGGCGCGGAGTTCCGGGAGGAGCTCGGTCACGCATTCCTCCAGGGTGCGGCGGGCCGCGTGGGTGGCCACGTTCAGGGCGGCGACCGGGCGGCCCGTGCGGTCGCGTACCGGTACCGCGATCGAGCGCAGACCCGACTCCAGCTCCTCGTCCGCCAGGGCGTATCCGCGTGGCTCGTCGGGGGCGAGGAGGGCCCGGCCGAGAGAGGTGCGGGCCGCCGGCAGGCGGGTGCCGACCGTGATGTCCACGGTCAGGACGCGGCTCGCGGTCGCCACCGCGATGTACTGGATCTCCGGCGGGTCGGTTCCCGGTACCAGTACGGCCAGGGCCGCCGGCTCGTGCAGGCGGTCCGTGAGGGCCCGGAGGCGGGGGGTGGCCAGGCGGGCGAGGGTGGTGCGGGACAGCGGCGGGTAGCCGAGGGACAGCACCCGGGGGGTGAGGGCGAACGTGCGGCCCGCCGCGGTCACCAGGCCCAGGTGCTCGTACGTGATCAGTGCCCGTCGGGCCGTCGCCCGGGCCAGGCCTGTCGCCTTCGCCACGTCCGTCAGCGTCAGGGCCGAGCGGCCCTCGCCGAACGCGGTGAGGACCGTCAGCCCACGGGCCAGTGACTCCACGAAGTCGCGGCCCAACTCGTGCTTGGACGCCGTGGTCCAGCCGGCCAGACCGGAGGGCGGCGGGCCCGGCCGCGGCGGCGGGGCCTCGCGCAGTTCCGTCTCCATCGCCGTCACCGCCGTGCGCAGGCGGGGGAGGAGTGCGGCACGCAGGTCCGCCGCCGTGTGACGGCTCGTGTGGCTGACGACGCTGGCCACGCAGGCGACCCTGCCGGTGGCCGGGTCGCGGACGGGGACGGACACCGCGACCAGGCCCGGTTCGATCAGCTGGTCGTCCAGGGCCCAGCCGTCCCGGCGGGCCCGGTCCGCCCTCGCCTCGAAGCCGTCCCCGACACCGGGGCCGCGGGGCGGTACGGCCGGGAAACCCGCGTCGGTCGGGTCCGCCGCGCGCCGGGCCCGCCAGGCCGACCACTCCGTCTCCGTCCAGGCCGCCGCGAACAGCGGGCCGGGGGCGGTGCGTTCGGCCGGCAGCAGGTCGCCGATGCGGAAGCTGACGGACATCGCGCGGCGGCGGGTGGCCTGGTGGATGAAACGGATGCCGTCCCGGTCGGCGACCGCGAGCGAGACCGACTCGTCGAGTTCGTCGGCGAGCGCGTCGGCGTACGGGTCGAGGAGGGCGGGCAGACGGAGCGCGGCCAGGTAGGCGTTGCCGAGCTCCATCACGCGCGGGGTGAGCACCGCGTCCCGGCCGGCCGGGCGGACGTATCCCATGCGGGTGAGGGTCGCGGTGATCCGGTCGACCGTGGAACGGGCCAGGCCGGTACGGCGTTCCAGCGCGCTCGCGCTCAGGGTCCCGCCCGCCTCGGTCAGCGCCTTCAACACCGCCACGCCCCGGATCAGCGGCGCGACCGCCTCGGCGGGCGGCTCGTGCGGTGCGGTGGAGGAGGGCAGGGGGGCGGCGGCGGTCATCGACTCTCCGGTACGGCCATCAGCACAGGCCTCGATCGGGCCACGCCTACCGTAAACCGTGAACGCCTGAGCCGATCAGCGCCGGGTCCGGCAGCGCCGCGCCGGGGCCACGATTCCGTGCCGGGTCTGGCAGCGCCGCACCCCCCTACCCCCGAGCAACCCGCACCCGGTAGTCCCCCGTCGCATCCACCCCCAACACCCGCACCTCGATCCCGTGCTTCGGGTCCTTGAAGGTCTCGCCCGGGCCGAACGGGGCGTCGGAGAGTTCCGCCTGGACGTTGGGGCTGCGGGTGCAGCCGCCGGTGTCGCCGTGGGCGTCGTACACCTTGATCGGTCCGCGGCCGGTGTCGACGTTCGCGTCGACCTTGTAGACGAGGACGCCTGGGCGGCAGATCTCCTCGTCGTTGCCGCCCTTGGTGCGGACCTCCAGGGCGTAGCCGGTGCGGGCGTCGACGGGCACGAAGACCAGCTTGGGGCCGCCGGCGCGGGAGAGCGGGGTCAGTGTGTGGTCGGTGGTGCCGTGCGCCGCCGCGCAGCTGACCTGGTCGGCGTCGAGCCAGCCCAGCTTCCACTTGTGCCAGGCGAGGAGGTCGTTGTCGGCGCCCCAGTCCTCGCTCATGATGTCCCAGTGCCCGACCGCGCCCCCGCCCTCTTGGGTGTAGAGGTCGGGCAGGCCGAAGACATGGCCGTTCTCGTGGGGGAGGACCCGGTAGCCGGTCTGCGGGTAGGAGCCGGAGCCGTCGTCCTGGCGGGAGTAGACGAAGGAGGCGTTGGCGACCGGGACGCCGTCGGCGACCGGGGCGTCGGAGTTGCCGGCGAAGGTCACCGACAGCACGGTGTCCAGGGCGGAGGGGCCGGCGTTCGGGGTGATCAGCACGTTCAGGAGGTCGTACGACCGGAAGTCCACGTCCGGGTCGGCGGCGGCCACGATGTCCTGGACCAGCTGCCGGTAGCCGGGGTCGAAGGGGGCGCCGCGCTCTATGCCGTACGCCGCGAACGGCTTGGGCATCCGCAGCCAGTGGTCGACAGGGGCGGCCGGCTGGTAGTCGAGCTTGCCGTAGGAGGCGGTGCGGAACCAGTCCTGGGTCTGCGGGAAGAACTCGCGGTAGCGGTCGAGCGCGCTGCCCTGGCCGGGCGCGTCGGAGAAGTCGACCATCAGGGTCAGAGCGTGCACGGTGCCGGTGGAGCGGGAGTAGCCGCCCGGGGTGGGTATGCCCTCGGTCATCTGGACCTCGTGGGCGCCGCTGATCAGGCAGGGGCCGTAGGCCGAGGAGCGGGCCAGCGCGATCGGGCCGGCGCCGGCCGGCGTGGGCGCCGCCGTGAGGTGCCCGGTGCCCGCCGAGGTGCCGACCGCGAGGATCAGCACGGTCACGGCGGCGAGGGAGACCGCACGGCGGCGGCCTATCCGGCGGTTCGGGGGTATCGGGCGGCGGGGCTGCGGCTGCATGCATGGACCTTCCGCTCCACGGCAGCCGCCGGTACCCGGCTGCACCCTTTCGATCACCCTGTGTCGACGGGGCGTCGGGCGCGCGCTGGAGAGGCCGATCGTGGGATCCTCCGCGGCCAGAAGGTGTGACTCAGGTCACATGAAGTTTGGAGAAGGTGTGGAAATAACCGGGGACCCGCTCCCCGTTTAGACGTGTGTCCGCGCGAAACGGGGAGCGGATCCCCGGATCGTGGAAGCCCAGAGCATCACCCAGACCACCGACCAGGAGTGCGCCGTGCAGACCGCGACCGCCATCCCCACCGTGCGCAAGGCGCCCCGGCCTCGCGCCGATGCTCTGCGCAACCGGGAGCGGATCGTCACCGCCGCCCGCGAGATGTTCACCGAGTACGGCCCTGACGTGCCGCTCGACGAGATCGCCCGCCGGGCCGGCGTCGGCAACGCCACGGTGTACCGCAACTTCCCCGACCGTGACGCACTCGTCCGCGAGGTCGTCTGCTCCGTGATGGACCGGACGTCGGAAGCGGCCGAGCTGGCGCTCGCGGAGAGCGGGGACGCCTTCGGGGCGCTGGAGAGGTTCGTGCACGCCTCCGCCGACGAGCGGGTCAGCGCGCTGTGCCCGATGGTCTCCAGCACCTTCGACAAGAACCACCCTGACCTGGAAGCGGCGCGCGAGCGGTGCGAGCGGCTCATCGAGCAGCTCATGGACCGCGCCAAGGCGGCCGGACAGCTCCGTCCGGACGTGGGGGTCGGCGACGTGATGATCGCCGTGGCTCAGCTCAGCCGGCCCCCGTTCGGCACGGACTGCCTGGTCGGTGACCGCTTCGTCCACCGTCATCTGCAGCTGTTCCTGGACGGACTGCGGGCCCCGGCCTGCTCCGCCCTGCCGGGCACGGCCGTGACCATGGAGGACCTCCGCCAGGCCTGAACGACCGAGAGCGACCGCACCGTCCCGCAGGGGGCCGATCAGTTCCGGACCGAGCAACGGTCCTTCATTCGGCGCGCCCCTTGGTTCGCGCCGACCACCGTCTGCGCTGCACCGACCCCTTTTTCCGTCACGACCGCCGACCTTCCGTCAGGAAACGCCGACCTTCCGTCAAGAAACGCCGACCTTCCGTCACGTAGCACCGACTTTCCGTCACGCATTCACGAAGTCAAGAAGTGGGTACCCCCATGTCCGAAACAGCCGCCAAGGCTCCTGGCGCACCGGCACAGTCCGGTGACGCCAACCGCTGGAAAGCGCTCGTCTTCATCGCGCTCGCCCAGCTGATGGTCGTCCTCGACGCCACCATCGTGAACATCGCACTGCCCTCCGCCCAGACCGACCTGGGCATCTCCGACGGCAACCGGCAGTGGGTCGTCACGGCCTACGCCCTCGCCTTCGGCGGTCTGCTGCTCTTCGGCGGCCGGATCGCCGACCTGTGGGGCCGCAAGCGGGCCTTCGTCATAGGCCTGACCGGCTTCGCCGCCGCCTCCGCACTCGGCGGCGCGGCCACCAGCGGCGCGATGATGTTCGGCGCCCGCGCCCTGCAGGGCGTCTTCGGCGCCATGCTCGCCCCGGCCGCGCTCTCCCTGCTCGCCGTGATGTTCACGGACGCCAAGGAGCGTGCCAAGGCGTTCGGCATCTACGGCGCGATCGCCGGTGGCGGCGGCGCCGTCGGCTTCATCCTCGGCGGTGTGCTCACCGAGTACCTGGACTGGCGCTGGACGTTCTTCGTCAACATCCCGTTCGCCATCGTCGCGGCGCTCGGCGCGTACTTCGTCATCCGCGAGCCGGAGGGCGGCCGCAACCGCAACCCGCTCGACATCCCCGGCGTGCTCCTGTCCACCCTGGGCCTGGTCTCCCTGGTCTACGGCTTCACCCGCGCCGAGTCCGACGGCTGGGGCGACGCCACCACCATCGGCCTGTTCGTCGCCTCCGTGGTGCTGCTGGTCGCGTTCGTCGTCACCGAGGCCCGGGTCAAGGCCCCGCTGCTGCCGCTGCGCGTGGTCCTCGACCGCAACCGCGGCGGTATCTACCTCTCGCTCGGTATCGCGATCATCGCGATGTTCGGCACGTTCCTCTTCCTGACCTACTACCTCCAGGTCATCAAGGGCTTCTCGCCGATCAAGACCGGCTTCGCGTTCCTGCCGATGATCGCGGGCATGATGGTCGGCTCCACCCAGATCGGCACCCGTCTGATGACCCGGGTCCCGGCCCGGGCGCTGATGGGCCCCGGCTTCCTGGTCGCCGCGGCCGGCATGCTGGTGATGACCCAGATGGAGATCGGCTCGTCGTACGCCTCGACGATCCTGCCGGCGATGCTGCTGCTCGGTCTCGGCATGGGTACGGCGTTCATGCCGGCCATGTCCCTGGCCACGTTCGGCGTCGAACCCCGGGACGCCGGTGTCGCCTCCGCTATGGTCAACACCTCGCAGCAGGTGGGCGGCGCGATCGGCACCGCCCTGCTGAACACGATCGCCGCGTCCGCGACGGCGTCGTACATCAAGGACCACATTGGCACCGCGACCTCCAAGTCGCAGCAGCAGCTGGTCCAGATGGAGGGCGCGGTGCACGGCTACGCCAACGCGATCTGGGTCGCCGTCGGCATGCTGGTGCTGGCCGCGGTGGTCGTGGTGACCTTCGTAAACGCCGGCAAGCCGGACACCACGACGGTGGCCTCGGGTGAGGGCGCCGAGGACGAGGTGGCGGTCCCGGTGGTCGCCCACTGAGCCTCTGAGCCACCACTGAGCGACCACTGACCGGCCACCGGTCGACCGGGTACCCGCACGCGGACCTGTCCTGGGCTTCCTGAGTTTCCTCAGCGGAGCCAGGGCAGGTCCGCGCCCGCTTCGTTGGGCTGCAGGCCCTCGGCGACGATCTGCATGATCTCGCCGAGGGCCTGCTGCTGTTCGCGGGTCAGCCGCTCGAACAAGGCCTGCCGTACGGCGGCCACATGGCCCGGCGCGGTGCGCCGCAGCACCTCGGAGCCCTCGTCGGTCAGGACGGCGAACTGGCCCCGCTTGTCGTCGGGACAGTCCTCCCGGCGTACCCAGCCGTTCTTCTCCAGGCGCGCGACGGCGTGCGAGAGCCGGGACCGGGTGATCTTCGCCCCCATGGCCAGCTCGGTCATCCGCAGCCGCCGCCCGGGCGCCTCGGCGAGCCCGACGAGCAGGCCGTAGTAGATGTGCGGCATCCCCGCGTCCCGCTGGAGCTGACGGTCCAGATGGTCCTCCAGCAGGGTCGTGGCGTGCAGGTACGAGCGCCAGACGCGCTGTTCGTCGTCGCTGAGCCAGCGGTGCCGTTCGGCGGTCGCGGATGTGGATGCCGTATTCATGTATCCCACTGTACGAGGCCTCTCCTTGAAGGTTAAACAAGTGGGGCGTAGGGTGTTCCACGAAAAGCTTGAGAGTTAAAACATGCGACCACGGGGCCCTGGGGGTTTCCGTCCGTGGAGGGAGCCGCCGTCATGACCGCCGCCGCACAGGAGCGCACCGCCGCTTCCGGGGAGCGCATGCCCGCCCTCTATCTGAGCCACGGCGCGCCCCCGCTCGCCGACGACCCGGTCTGGCCCGGCGAACTGGCCGCCTGGAGCGCCGGTCTGCCCCGTCCCCGGGCGATCCTGATGGTCTCCGCCCACTGGGAGGAGGCCCCCCTCGCCCTCGGTGCCGTACAGACCGTCCCCCTCGTCTACGACTTCTGGGGCTTCCCCGAGCACTACTACCAGGTGCGGTACGCGGCCCCCGGCGCACCCGCGCTCGCCGAGTCCGTACGCAAGCTGCTGCGCGCCCCCGGCACCCCCGTGCAGGACATCCCGGACCGCGGACTCGACCACGGCGCCTATGTGCCCCTGGTGGAGATGTTCCCGGGTGCGGACATCCCTGTCCTCCAGATTTCCATGCCCACCCTCGACCCGGTCCGCCTGATGGAGATCGGCCGCCGGCTCGGCCCGCTGCGCGACGAGGGCGTGCTGATCGTCGGCTCCGGTTTCTTCACCCACAACCTGGCCGCCCTGCGCCACACCGGGGCCGGGGTGCCCTCCTGGTCCTCGGAGTTCGACGACTGGGGGCACCGCGCCCTGGAGAACCGCGACTGGGACGCCCTCCTCGACTTCCTCGACAAGGCCCCGGCCGGCCGCTACGCCCACCCGCGCACCGAGCACTTCGCCCCGCTCTTCGTCACCATGGGCGCGGCGGAGGCCGGCGGCGAGCTGGACGCGCAGAAGTCGGTGATCGACGGGTTCTGGATGGGGATGGCGAAGCGGTCGGTGCAGTTCGGCTGAGCCGACCGCCGCCGCCGGCTGCTCGTGTCGGCGGCTGGAGGGGCCGTCGCGTCGGCGGCTGGAGCGGTCGCTGTGTCGGTGGTCAGAGCGGTCGTTGTGCCGGTGGCTGGACCGGCTGTGTAGGTGGCTGGAGCGGCCGCTCGTACCAGGCCACGTCCCAGTAGCGGCCGAACTTGCGGCCCACCTCGCGGTACGTGCCGACGTACCGGAACCCGAAGCGTTCGTGCAGCCGGGTGGACGCCTCGTTCGGCTGCGCGATGCCCGCGTAGGCGCGGTGCAGGTCCTCGCCCACGAGCGCCTCGAAGAGGGCTTCGTAGAGGAGCGTGCCGATGCCGCGGCCGCCCGCGTCCGGGGCGACGTAGACCGTGGTCTCCACCGAGGTCCGGTAGGCGGGTTTCGCGCGGTAAGGGCTGGATGTGGCGTACCCGAGAATCTGCTGTGAGTCCGCCGCCGTGGCAACCATCAGCCGGTACGGGCCGTCTTCCGGGTGGGAGAGCAGCCACGCACGACGCTCTTCCGGCGTGAAGACCGCAGTGTCAAAGGTGATGGAGGTCTCACGTACGTAGTGGTTGTAGAGGTTCGTGAGGGCTTCGAGGTCCCCTTCGACTCCCGGCCTGACCTGCACCTCTGTACGTTCCGACGACATCATGCCCCCTCGGTCGGTCGGACAGGGTACTGCATGATCAGAAAATCGGGGGACGGCATGGGAATTCTGTCCGGATTCCAGTCGTTGTTTCCTTCGGATGCCGGGCACCCGACCAGGACGCCGGGAGTTCCAGAGGTGGACTTCCGCGGCGCCGGGAGCCGAGCGCCGAGCATCCACCGGAAGACCGAGAAGAACCGGATAGGACCACCCCGCCCACCATCGCAAGGGAGCACCGCATGGCAACCCGTGCCGTCGCCCGTCGTCAGTCCGCCACAGGCGAGACGGCCGACTCGGCAAGCAGTGTTCGCCGCGTTCATGGCGGCGAGATCGCCGACCGCGATCTGGTCGGCATGTATCTCGACGAGATCGCGCGCACACCGCTCCTCGACGCCGCCAAGGAAGTCGAACTGTCCCAGACCATTGAGGCGGGGGTGTTCGCGCGGCAGGTCCTCGACGGCGAGGAGGAGTCCGGGTCGGACGCCACCCGCGAGGAGCTGGAGGCGCTGTTCGCCGCCGGCGAGCGGGCCAAGGACGTCTTCATCCGTTCCAACCTCCGCCTGGTCGTGGCCGTCGCCCGACGCTACCCGCGCAGTGGTCTGCCCCTGCTGGACCTGATCCAGGAGGGCAACGCCGGCCTGGTGCGCGCCGTCGAGAAGTTCGACTACCGCAAGGGCTTCAAGTTCTCCACGTACGCCACCTGGTGGATCCGTCAGGCGATCACCCGTTCCATCGCGGACCAGTCCCGGACCATCCGGCTCCCCGTCCACCTGGTGGAGGAGCTGGGCCGGATCCGGCGCGTCCAGCGCGAGTTCAACCGGGAACACGGCCGCGATCCGGAACCCGCCGAGATCGCCGCCGAGCTCGGCTCCAACCCGGAGCGCGTCATCGATGTCCTCGACTGGGCCCGTGACCCGGTGTCCCTGAACATGGCGGTGGACGACCAGGGCGAGACGCAGTTCGGCGACCTCCTCGAGGACACGTCGGCGGTCAGCCCCGAGCAGTCCGTCCTGACCCTGCTGCGCAGCGAGGAACTGGACGACCTGATCGGCCGCCTGGACCAGCGCACGGCCTCCATCATCAAGATGCGGTACGGCATCGAGGACGGCCGCGAGCGCACGCTGACCGAGGTCGGCAAGGAGCACGGTCTGACCCGCGAGCGCATCCGCCAGATCGAGAAGCACGCGCTGCTGGAGCTGAAGAAGCTGGCCCGCAGCACGGGGTTCGAGCCGGCCGCGTAAGGGAGTGCGAGGGGGCTCGTGCACAGGGGGCTCCCGCCTCCGCGGGGCTCGCGGGTCCGTGGGGACCTGAGTGTGTGTGCGGGCTCGCGGGTCCGTGGGGGCTCCCGCGTGTGTGCGGACTCGCGAGCCTGGGGGCGCGCGTGGAACCGTTCACGCCGAGCGCGTGCGCCGGGTGGCGAAAGACGGCGCAAACATGGCGCTGTACCGCTGCTTCAAGGCTCCGCGTGTAGGGAACAACCATTCCGGGTCGGGGAGTTGAGGGCCCCGGCCGGGGTGGTGGTCGGCTCAGGAGAGCCGACACGGGAGAGCAGGCTTTCGGTGAGTCTGCTCCGGAGGGTCCACTGGAGGGTCCCCATGGCGAACTTGTGCCCGGCCGACTCCCGGTGGCAGCCTGCGCCGACCTCTGACGACGACGTATGACGACCCCTCAGTGAGCTTCGTCCCGACGCGCCATCCCCCCCGGCGCCGGGACTTCCCCAGAGCCGGGCTTCGGCACCTAACCCCCCCCGGGTGCCGGAGCCCGGCTCCATTACTGGGCGATTGCCCGGCGACTGTTCCGCGGTTGCTCGATACGGCTCGGCGCGCGGGCGGCGCGATCGATGCGGTCGACCCGCCCGCCCGCCACGGCTCGGCGGGGATCGATCGCCCGCCACGGCTCGGTGCGTTTGCCGGGTCCGTCTCTCCCCGGCATGCTGGAACGCTCTCCCCGGCATGCCGGAACGGCGGCCCACCCCGTACCTGAACCACGGGGTGAACCGCCGGATGGCAGATTCTGCCACAGCGGCATAGCCTGCCGAGGTGAGCACCCCCAGCACCACCGGCAACACCCCTCGGCAGGATCCTCCCGGTGTCTCCCTGACAGAGCGTCGCAAGGCGGAGACCCGGATGGAGATCGCCCGGGCGGCCGCGGGCCTCTTCGTACGGCAGGGCCTGCGGGCCACCCGTGCCGAGGACATCGCCCACGCCGCCGGCATCGCCCCCCGCACGTTCTACCGCTACTTCGCCACGAAGGAGGAGGCGGTCGCCCCGCTCTACGCGGCGGGCGCCCGGCGCTGGGCGGAGGCCGTACGGTCGGCCCCGGCGGCCCTCTCGGTCCCCGAGGCACTAGAACACGCCGTTCACCACACCCTGACCCCCGGCGTGGGCGTCTCCGCGGCGTCCTGGGAATGGGTGCGCACCCTGATCCACCTCGCCGACACCAGCCCGGCCCTGCGCAAGGTGTGGGCGGAGGTCTGCCAGTCCTCGGAAGACCTTCTGGCGACGATCCTGGCGGAGCGCACCACACCCGACAACGTTGCCCCCACTCCTCGCCTCCGTTTCACCTCGGCGGTGGCCGGCGCGGCGGTCCGGGTGGCGGTGGAGTCCTGGGCGGCGGGCACGGCGTCCCCGTCGGGCGCGGAGGGACCGGCGGCGCTGGCGCTGCGGAACCTGGGGGATCTGCGCGGGTTCGCCTGGGGGGAGCAGGCGTAGCCGGTACGGCTGCGCAAGCCGACTGCGGGCCGTCGCGCCTCCCCCCCAGCGCCTGAAGCGCCTTCAGCGCATCAAGGGGCTTCCCGTGTCCGCAGGGCCCCCCGGTGCCTGGGGGGCTTCCGTCTTCTGAAGGGCCCCCGGTGTCTGAAGGGCCCCCGGTGCCTGAGGGGCATTGAGTGTCCGAAGGGGCCCCGGTGTTTGAGGGGTATCGAGTGTCCGAAGGGTTCCCGGTGCCTGAGGGGCCTCCGGTGTCTGAAAGGCCGGGGAGGTGCCCCAGCCTCCCGCTCACGCCCACTCGCTCACGCACCCCCCGCCGCCCGAACCGCTCACGCACCCCCGGCCGCCCGAACCGCTCACGCACCCCCGCCCGCCCGAACCAGCCGACCCCCCAACTCCCGTACGCACTCCACGAGTTCCCGAGGCTCCCGCACCACGAACTCGCACCCCGCCATCACCAACCGCACCGCCAGCCACTCCATCGGATCCCCGCCGGCCCCCCGCACCACACACCACCCCTCCCCTTCGTCCACCGGCGTCCCCAACCACCCCGGCACCCGGGCCCCCACCTCTTCCACCGTCCCGGCGAACGCGATCACGAACTCGTACGTTTCCTGCTGCCGTTGGATCGACCGGCGCAGATACTCCGCAGCGCTCCCCGTCGGCATCTCCCGCGCAGCGAACCGCACCCCGGTCGCGAACGGCTCGCTCACCCGGTCGACCCGGAACGTCCGCCAGTCGTCACGATCGAGGTCGTACGCCACGAGGTACCACCGCCGTCCCGTCGACACCAGCCGGTACGGCTCGGCCTGCCGCCGCGTCTCGCTTCCGTCCGCCGCCCGGTAGGCGAACCGCAGCCGCTCCCGCCCCGCCACCGCCGACGCCATCACGGTCAGCGTCTCCGGCGCGATACTCGCCCCGTCCCCGCTGGTCAACGGGGTGGTCGCGGCCTGGAGCGTGGCCACCCGGTGCCGTAGCCGGGCCGGCAGCACCTGCTCCAGCTTCGCCAGCGCCCGTACGGACGCCTCGTCCACCCCCTCCACGGCATGCCCCGCCCCGGCGCGCAGCCCGACCGCGATGGCCACCGCCTCCTCGTCGTCGAGGAGCAGAGGTGGCATCGCCTTCCCGGCGACCAGCCGGTACCCGCCGTCGGCGCCCTTGCTGGCCTCCACGGGATACCCCAGTTCCCGCAGCCGGTCGATGTCCCGCCGCACGGTGCGCCGGGACACCCGGAGCCGTTCGGCGAGTTCACCGCCGGGCCACTCGCGGGGCGTCTGGAGCAGAGACAGCAGCTGGAGCAGTCGAGCCGGAGTGTCTGTCGTCATGCACCAGAGGATGCCGTACGACTAGGACAGGATCTGTCCTACTCGCGTCCTACGTTGACGACATGACTTCCGTCGACGACAACGCCGCACAGGGGCGCGGGGAACTGCGCACTCCACCACGACGAAACCGCAGGCAACCCACCACAGCGACCCCGACGGCGCTCGAAGCGTCGGCCGCCCCCGGCGCCCCGCACCGCTGGCTCGCCCTGGCCATCGTCATGACCGCGGCCTTCATGGACCTGGTCGACGTCACGATCGTCAACATCGCCATCCCGTCCATCCAGCGGACCGCCCACGCCTCCTTCAGCCAGATCCAGTGGATAACCGCCGGCTACGCCCTCGCCTTCGCGGCCGGCCTGATCACCGGGGGCCGCCTCGGTGACATTCACGGCCGCAAATGGATCTTCCTCCTCGGTGTCGGAGGCTTCACCCTCGCCTCGGCCCTGTGCGGCTTCGCCGCCAACCCGGAGATGCTGGTCGCCTCCCGCATCCTGCAGGGCGGCATGGCCGCGATGATGGTCCCGCAGGTCCTGTCGATCGTGCACGCCACCTTCCCGGCGCATGAACGCGGCAAGGTATTCGGCCTGTTCGGCGCGATCGTCGGCCTGGGCGCGGTCTCCGGCCCGCTGCTCGGCGCCCTCCTGACGGAGTGGAACCTCCTCGGCCTCGAATGGCGCCCGATCTTCCTCATCAACCTCCCGGTCGGCATCGCCGCCCTTCTCGCCGGTCGCCGTTACATCAGCGAATCCAAGGCCCCCCACGCACTGAAGCTGGACCTCGTCGGCGTCGCCCTGGTGACCCTCGGCCTGCTGATGCTGCTCTACCCGCTGACCCGCGGCCGCGAGCTGGGCTGGCCGCTGTGGGGGTACGCGTCGATGGCGGGGGCGCTCGTCGTCTTCGGTGTGCTGGTCGCGTACGAACGCCGCAAGGCCGCCCGCGACGGTTCCCCGCTCATCGAACCGTCCCTGTTCCAGGTGAAGAGCTTCGCCGCCGGCATCGCCGTGCAGACCGTCTTCGGTGTCGCCCTCGGCATCTTCTTCCTGGTCTGGACGCTCTACATGCAGGTCGGCCTCGGCTGGACCCCGCTGCACGCGGGCCTGACCGGGGTGCCGTTCTCGATCGCCGTCTCCGTGGCGGCCGGCCTGTCCGTGCAGAAACTGGTCCCCCGCTTCGGCCGCAAGGTGCTCCAGGCGGGCGCCCTGGTGATGGGCCTCGGCGTCCTGCTGTACATCTGGGAATCCGATCGCTACGGCCTCGCCATCGCCTCCTGGCAGATGGCCCTGCCGCTGGTCGTGATGGGTACGGGCATGGGTTTGATCGTCGCCCCGCTGACCGACGCGGTGCTGTCGGAGGTGCCGCGCGAGCACGCCGGTTCCGCCTCCGGGCTGATCAACACCGTGCAGCAGATGGGCAACGCGCTCGGCCTCGGCCTGGTCTCGGTCGTCTTCTTCGGCGTCATCGACGACCGCCTGACCTCCGCCCGGCTCGGCCCGGCCTTCGTGAACGCCTTCCAGCACGCGCTGCTCTGGGTGGCCGCCGTCATGGCCGTGATGTTCCTGCTGATGTACGCCCTGCCGAAGCGCCCGGCGCAGCACGCGGAGGGCGGCGGCGCGGACCTGGAGGGCGACGGCGCACGGGAGCCGCTCCCGGCGCATACGCAGGAGGAGGGCGCGCTCGTCCACTGAGCACGCCCCCTGCTGAAGGGCCTGGCGCCTCCCGGTGTCGGGCCCTTCGACATGCGCGAGGAAGTCTCCCGCGCTCCCCGGCCGCCCCCTCGGAACAGCACGGAAGTCCGATCGTGCCCGGTCCATGCCCGAACCTGTTTACTTTCTGGAAATCCGGGCGTAGCCTCCAGCGAAACCACAAGTTCGGGCACGAGTCGGACGCAGTCGGACATGAGCCGGACACCAGTCGGACGTATCTTGGAGCGGAGGCGCAGGGCATGTACGCACCGGAGCGGCAGCAGGAGATCCTCCGGCTCGCCCGTGACGGCGGCCGGGTGGACGTCGTGTCGCTCGCCGAGGAGTTCCAGGTCACCGCGGAAACCATCCGCCGCGACCTGAAAGCCCTGGACCGCGCCGGTCTGGTCCGCCGCGTGCACGGCGGTGCCATCCCGGCCGGCCGCCTCGACTTCGAGCCGGACCTCGCCGAACGCGAGTCCACCTCGGCCGACGAGAAGGACCGCATCGCCAAGGCCGCCGTCTCGGAACTGCCGACCGAGGGCACCCTGATCCTCGACGCCGGCACGACGGTCGCCCGCCTGGCCGGGGCCATCCCGCTGGAGGCGTCCCTCACCGTCGTCACGCACAGCCTGCCGATCGCGGCCCGCCTCGCCGACCACCCGGGCATCCAGCTCCACCTGGTCGGGGGGCGCGTACGGCACCGCACGCGCGCCGCGGTGGACGCCTGGGCGCTCCGCGCATACGGCGAGATCCGCGCGGACGTCCTCTTCGTCGCCGCCAACGGCTTCTCCGCCGACCAGGGCCTGACCACCCCCGACCTCGCCGAGGCCGCGGTCAAGCGGGCGGCCGTCGCCGCGGCCCGCCGGGTGGTCCTGCTCGCCGACTCCGCCAAGCACGGCCAGGAGCACTTCGCCCGCTTCGGCGACCTGAGCGACGTGGACCTGCTGATCACCGACAGCGGGCTGAGCCCCGAGGACGCCGCCGCCATCGAGCGCGGCGGTACGGAAGTAGTACGAGCATGAGCACCACGAACAGCGCGAGCGCGACGAACGGCACGAGCGGTACGGCCATGATCCTCACCGTCACCCCCAACCCCTCCCTCGACCGCACCTACGAGGTCCCCTCCCTGGAGCGCGGTGAGGTCATCCGCGCCACCGGCGAACGCATGGACCCCGGTGGCAAGGGCGTGAACGTCTCACGCGCCGTCGCGGCCGCCGGCCGGCGCACGGTCGCCGTGCTGCCCCTGGGTGGTGCGCCCGGCGCGCTCGTGTCCGACCTGCTCGACGCGCAGGGCATCGAGGTCGCGCCGGTCCCGGTCGCCGGAGCCACCCGCTCGAACATCGCCCTCGCGGAGTCCGACGGGGTGCTCACCAAGATCAACGCGCCGGGTCCGGAACTCTCGCGGGCGGAGCAGGAACTGCTCCTGGAGACCGTGCGCGAGCAGTCCCGCGACGCGGACTGGATCGCGTGCTGCGGGAGCCTGCCCCGGGGGCTCGCGCCGTCCTGGTACGCCGACGTGGTCGCCCGGGCGCACGCCGGAGGCGCACGCATCGCGCTGGACACCTCGGGGCGCGCGCTGCTGGAAGCGCTGCGCGAGCGCCCGGACGTGGTGAAGCCGAACGCCGAGGAGCTCGCGGAGGCCGTCGGGCGCCCCCTGGCGACGGTCGGCGACGCACTGAAGGCGGCCGAGGAGTTGCGCGGCATGGGCGCACGCGCCGTCCTCGCGAGCCTGGGCGCCGACGGCCAGCTCCTCGTGGAGGACGCGGGCGCCTGGTTCGCGAGCGCCCGCGTGGACACCGTCCGCAGCAACGTCGGCGCCGGCGACTCCTCCCTCGCCGGATTCCTCATCGCCGGCGGCAGCGGTCCCAAGGCCCTCGCCTCCGCCGTCGCCCACGGCGCCGCCGCCGTCCAGCTGCCCGGCAGCGTCATGCCCACCCCTGCCGACCTGGACCCCACGGCGGTGACCGTCACCGACCGCGTCCCCGTCGACCGCGAACTGACGGAGCCGGTGTCATGAACGCTCGTACGACCTCGCTCGCGGCCGCGCCCCTCACCGGCGCCGCCCTTCCACAACCCGCCCAGGAGCGGCGAGGTTCCTCCTTACTCGCCGCGCCGACGGGCCGACGGGGCACCCTGAGCCGCCCTGCCGTCCCCGGGAGGCGGGGCTTCCCCTGCCCCGTCTCCCACCCCGCCCCCCACGGCACCCCCGTCCCCACCCTCGCCCACCCCACATCCCGGGCGACACGCGTGCATTGGAGCCCGCGATGAGCGACATGATCACCGCGGACCTGGTCGATCTCGACCTGTCCGCCGACACCAAAGAAGCGGCGGCGCGCGCCCTCGCCGAGCGCATGGTGGCCCTGGGCCGGGTGACCGACCTGGAGGGCTTCCTCGCCGACGTGGCCGCCCGCGAGGCCCAGATGCCCACCGGCCTCGACGGCGGCATCGGCATCCCGCACTGCCGCAGCGCCCACGTCACCGAGCCGACGCTCGCCTTCGGGCGCAGTGCCGCCGGCATCGACTTCGGCGCGGCGGACGGCCCCGCCGACCTCGTCTTCCTGATCGCGGCCCCCGCCGGCGCCGACGACGCCCACCTCACGATCCTCTCCTCGCTGGCCCGCCAGCTGATGAACAGCGAGTTCACGGACGCGCTGCGGTCGGCGGGCGACGCGGAGGCGGCCGCGGCGCTGATCCGCGGGGACGAGACCCCCGCGAAGGGCGCGGAGGCCGGTGATACAGGCGCTGGCGTTGCTGCTGGCGCTGGCGCGAAGGGCACCGTGAGCGCCGCTGAGGGCGCCGTGAGCGCCTCCCAGAACACCGCTGCGACGCCGGCGGCGGCCTCCGCCGGCGTCGCAGCGGCAGACACGGCGCAGGCGTCCGCCCCGGGCTCCGGCGCGGACGCGGCCGCCGAGCGCCCCTTCCGAATCGTCGCCGTCACCTCCTGCCCCACCGGCATCGCCCACACCTACATGGCGGCCGAATCCCTGGAGAACGCGGGCCGCGAGGCGGGCGTCGAACTCGTCGTCGAGACACAGGGCTCGGCCGGTTTCACCCGGCTCGACCCCGAGGTCATCGCGGCGGCGGACGGCGTGATCTTCGCGCACGACGTGCCCGTCCGCGACAAGGACCGCTTCGCCGGCAAGCCGACCGTTGACGTCGGCGTCAAGGCGGGCATCAACCGCCCCGCCGAACTGATCGGCGAGGTCCGCGAGAGGGCGGCCCGCGGCGAGGCGACCTCCGGTTCCGCGCCGGCCACGCCGGTCGAACGCGCCGGGGACGCCGGCGAGGGCTACGGCACCAAGCTGCGCAAGTGGCTGATGTCCGGCGTGAGCTACATGGTCCCGTTCGTCGCGGCCGGCGGTCTGCTGATCGCCATCGGCTTCGCGATCGGCGGATACAAGATCAACAAGGCGCCGTCGGTCATGGACCACTTCATGTGGACCCAGGCCGACAGTTGGGGCGCGCTGTTCTTCCAGATCGGCGGCGTGGCCTTCGCCTTCCTCGTGCCGGTCCTGGCGGGCTACATCGCCTACGGCATGGCCGACCGGCCGGGCCTGGTCCCCGGATTCGTCGGCGGCTCGATCTCTCTCACCATCAACGCCGGCTTCCTCGGCGGCCTGGCGGCCGGTCTGATCGCCGGCGCGGTGGTGATGGGCATCCAGAAGGTCAACATCCCGGCGGCGCTGCGCGGCATCATGCCGGTGGTGGTGATCCCGCTGATCTCCTCGGCGATCGTCGGCTTCCTGATGTTCGTCGTCATCGGCAAACCCATCGCGTCCGCCCAGAAGGGCATGACGGACTGGCTGAACGGCCTCACCGGCACCAACGCCGTCCTGCTCGGCGCCCTGCTCGGCGTGATGATGTGCTTCGACCTCGGCGGCCCGGTCAACAAGGTCGCCTACACCTTCGCCACCGCCGGTATCGCGGTCTCCAACCCCAGTGACTCCGCGATGAAGATCATGGCCGCGGTCATGGCGGCCGGCATGGTCCCGCCGCTGGCGATGGCCCTGGCCACCACCGTGCGCGGCAAGCTCTTCACCGAGACCGAGCGCGAGAACGGCAAGGCCGCCTGGGTCCTGGGCGCCTCCTTCATCTCCGAGGGCGCGATCCCGTTCGCGGCCGCCGACCCGCTGCGCGTCATCCCGTCCTCGATGGTCGGCGGCGCGGTCACCGGCGCCCTGTCGATGACCTTCGGCGCCACCCTGCGCGCCCCGCACGGCGGCATCTTCGTGGTCCCGCTGATCGGCAACCCGTTCCTCTACCTGATCGCCATCGCCGCCGGTGTCTGTGTCACCACGGCCCTGGTCGTCATCCTGAAGGGCCTGCGCAAGCCGGCCCCGCAGACCCCGGCGGGCGGCTCCGCGGCCGGCCCGGCCGCCACCACGAAGGAGACCAAGCAGCCCGTCGCGGCCTGATCACCCGCACCCTCTTGTCCCTTTGATTCGCTGTGAGTTGTTCACGGCACCTGCGAGATACGTCACGGTCCGGGACCAAAGTCCCGGACCGTGGTGTGTACTGGGGCGCATGCCTGAGCACGTCGCGCCCCTCCAGCTGATCGGAGTGACCGCCCTCGCCCTGGCGACCGTCGCCTGGGTGGTGGTCCTGATGCGCGTGCTGCGCCACACCCGCCGTGAGGTCACCGCCTGGCACACGGCCCGCGTGCTCCCCGGCCACCCGCACCCGCTGCAGGCCGGGCCGCCGCGGGAGTCCGTGGAACTCACCCCCGCCGAACAGGACGCCTTCGCTGGCCTGGTACGCCGACTCGGCGGCCGCTGAGGCGCGGTCGATGGGGTGCGCTCGGCTCAGGACCGCCGCGCCGCCCGCCGCTCCATGGCCTCCCGGGCCGCGTCCTCCGACGGGTACACCTCGCACATATGCCGACCGTCCGGCGTCGCCGTGTGCTCGACCTCCCACAGGGACAGCTCCCGGCCGTCGTTCAGCAGGAACGCGTGCTCGTAGAGCGAGAAGCTCAAGCCGGTCCGGCCCGCCCGCCCGGGCCGTCCGAACGCCTGGGTGATCTGGTGCGCGAACGCCGTCGCCAGCACCTGAGCCGTCTCCGTGTCCGGCCGGTCGGTGTTCTCCGCACGGCGCAGAAGCCGGCGCGCGTGGTCCGCGGAGTCGTCCGGTACATACACGTGCCGTGGTTCGGGGACCGCCGCCAGCGTCATCAGCACCGGCAGCTCGAAGTCCGGGGCGTCCGGCGGCAACGGCAGCCGCGCCGTCGCGGCCCGCAGCTCCTCCTCGTCGACGTACACCTCGGCCTGCGGGTCGCTGCCCGGCGCGGTGTTGTGCACGAGCTCCCACAGAGTGACCGCCGACCCGTCGGCGAGCAGCCAGGTGTGCCGGTACGTCTCCCGGTGCAACCCCGCGCTGTGGTGCGCGGAGTGCAGCGAGCTGTCGTGCGCGAGCGCGCAGTCCAGCTGCCTCAGCGCCTCGTCGGGCAGTTCGAATGAGTTCAGGGCACGGCCGAGGAGCCGCGCGAGATGCTCCTCCGGAGACTCGGGCGACTCGGCTGGTTCGTACGCTGCCGTCTCGTACGGAACGCTCAAGGTTTCTCCCGGCGTTGCTGCATGTCACCTTGTGGGTGCATACCGTAGCCCCTCGGTCGGACATCATGTCCGGGAACCGAGAAAACGTATGCCGGGAAAACACGCGGGCCGCGCGAAAAGTTCCCGCGCGGCCCGACGATCCGTCAAAACCAGCCGGTCAGGCTGCGCTTCCCGCGGTCCACTCGCTCCACGACAGGTTCCACCCGTTGAGCCCGTTGTCCGGCTGCACGGTCTTGTCGGGGGAGTTCTTCACGATCACGACGTCCCCGATGAGGGAATTGTCGTAGAACCACTTGGCCGTCGTGTCGCCCTGCGCGCCCTGCGCGTCCGCGAGCCCCACACAGCCGTGGCTGGTGCCCTCGCGCCCGAACGGCGGGTTGCCCTTGTTGTACCAGTAGTTGCCGTGGATGAACGTCCCCGACTGCGTCAGCCGCATCGCGTGCGGCACGTCCGGGATGTCGTACTCCCCGCCCAGACCGACCGTCTGGCTGTTCATCCGGGTCTGGGTGAACTTCTCGGAGATCACCATCTGCCCGTTGTACGTCGTGTGCTCCGGGCTGCCCGTCGACACCGGCACCGACTTGAGCGTCCTGCCGTCCCGGACCACCGTCATGGTCTGCGTGTTCGCGTCGACCGTGGAGACCTGCGAACGCCCGACGGCGAAGGTCACCGTCTTCTTCTGCACCCCGTAGACACCGTTCGCGCCCTCGACGCCGTCCAGGTCGATCTTCATCGTGACCT
The DNA here is from genome assembly GCF_055580905.1 of Streptomyces sp. NPDC031497. Taxonomy (NCBI): domain Bacteria; kingdom Bacillati; phylum Actinomycetota; class Actinomycetes; order Kitasatosporales; family Streptomycetaceae; genus Streptomyces; species Streptomyces sp. NPDC031497. The sequence continues at coordinate 147,957 of NZ_JBVIKO010000004.1, read as the reverse complement.
TGGAGCCGGCCTTCCAGTACTCCTGCGGCCGGAAGTCCAGCCGCTGCGACCCGAACCAGTGCCCCACCACCTGCTGGCCGCTGCTGGACGTCACCGTGATGTGCGACAGCACGGCCTTCTTGTCGCTGATGACCTTGTCGAAGTTGAACGACACCGGCATCCCCACGCCGACCGTCGTCCCGTTGTCCGGGGTGTACGTCCCGATGTAGCTGTTCGAGGAATTGACGGTGGTGAAGATGGAGTTGGCCGCCGCCGTGAGCCCCTTGGAGTCCTTCGCGGTCGCCGATATCTCGTACTTCGTGCCGCGCTCCAGCTGTTCCTTCGGCTTCCAGACGCTGCCGTCCGCCGAGAGAGTGCCGTCCACGGCCTGCCCCGACCCCGCCACGGTCATCTTCACGACCGTCAGCTTGCCGCCGCTGACCTGCACGCCGGTCGTGTTGATGGACGCGCCGGTCGAACCGTCCTTCGCCGAGATCAGGATCTTCGCGGTCGACGTCTTGGCGGCGCTGTCCTGCCCACCGGCCTTGCTGTCGTCGCTGTTGGCGTTGGCGTTGCCGCCACAGGCGGTCAGGGTGAGGGCGCCGACCATCAGGGCGGCACAGGCCCCCAGTGCGCGCCGCGCTGCAATGTCCGGCGTTGTCACGGGCTGCTCCAGGTTCTTGTGATGTGCGTGATCCGCTCCAGTGCGTGGAGAGAGAGGGAATCGGCGCGGGTTCGGGTTCCCCCGAACGGTCGAGAACGCCATCACGTGACAGAACCGGGACAAACAGCGGGGGCGTGCGAGAGCCAGGGCGCGCCCCTCGCCGCTGTCATCGCGCCCCGTACAACTCCCCGTACGACGGCCACACTCCGCCCGGCCCGGCCACGGACTGAGCGGCCCGCACAGCGCGCACGATGGCGCGCGTCACCAGGTCCGCGCCGGCCGCGAGGATCTCGTTGAGCGCAAGCGGGCTCGCGTCGAGCGGGCGCGCGCCCGTGGCCAGCGCGAACACCGTGTCCCCGTCGTGCAGCAGGTGCACCGGCCGCACGGCGCGCGCGATCCCGTCGTGCGCCGTCCCGGCCAGCTTCTGCGCCTGCGCCTTGGAGAGGTCGGCATCGGTCGCCACCACCGCGAGTGTGGTGTTGAGCGGGGGGAGCCCGTTCTCGGCGGCGGCCTCGGCGAGCCGCCGGCGCGCGGCCGCGTGCACCCGCTCCTCGGGGTACTCCACGCGCCCCTGGAACAACTCCCCGTACAACACGCCTGTTTCGGGATCCATCACGGCGCCGGCGGCGTTGGCCACCACCAACGCGGCCACCGTGATCCCTGACTCCAGCACCGCGCTCGCGCTGCCCACCCCTCCCTTCAGCGCCCCGGCCACGGCGCCCGTACCAGCCCCCACGCACCCCTCCCGCACCGGTGCCCCGGGTGCGCACGCCGCGGCTTCCTCGACCGCCGCGCGCCCCGTGGCCGCGTCCGGCCGGGCCCGGAAGTCCCCGCCCCGCCCCAGGTCGAAGACGCAGGCGGCGGGCACCACCGGCACGACGTGCGCAGGATCCGCCCCCACCCGCACCCCGCGTCCCCGCTCCTCCAGCCAGGCCATCACCCCGGACGCCGCGTCGAGTCCGTAGGCGCTGCCGCCCGTGAGCACGATCGCCTCCACCCGCTGCACCAGGTTGCGCGGGTCGAGGGCGTCCGTCTCCTTGGTACCCGGGCCGCCGCCGCGTACGTCCACCGCCGCGACCGCGCCGCCCTCGGGAGCGAGCACCACCGTGGTGCCGGTGAGCCAGCCGTCGCCCCTGCGGGACGCGTGTCCCACCCGCAGCCCGGCCACGTCCGTCAATGCGTCAACTGTCATGACGGCCAGTCTGGCCCAGCCCGCCTTCGCCGCGGAGCGTCAGGAGGCGGTCGCGGCGGCGTCCGCCCGGCGCTCGCGGCCGACCGTGCGCGCCGTCAGAGTCGTCCCGGTCGCCACCGCCAGCGCCGACACCAGGCCCGCCGTCAGTACCGCCCAATCGCCCAGGAAGGTGCAGCAGATCACGAGCAGGGCCGTCATCGGCAGCACCAGCTGCTGGGCGATACCGACCTTGAAGTACCGCGAGTGCAGCGCCCACACGGTCAGCAGGTACAGCGCCGTCGGCAGGGTCACGGCCGCCGAGGCGGCCAGCGTCGAGATGTGCGCCGTGCCGACCGCCTGCTCGACGGCCACCTCCAGGCCCGCGCCGATCGAGGCCGCCGACGCGAAGATCAGGTAGTGGCCGTAACCCCAAAGGAACGATTCCTTGTTGGAGCGCAGATGGCCGTGGATCGGCACCACGAAGTAGATCCACCATGCGGAGAAGACGATCAGCAGGCCGCCCGCCGCGATCGGCAGCAGCTCTGCCAGCGCGTCATGCTCGGCCAGGGCCGACTTCACGGCGACGGTCGCCGCCGCGATCGTCTCTCCGAGCACGATGATCGTGAACAACCCGTAGCGTTCGGCGATGTGGTGCGGATGCCAGGAGGTGGCAGAGGCCTTCTCCGCGTACAGCGGCACACACATCTCGACGACCGCCATCACCAGGAACACCCAGGCGCGCGCGTGCTCCGGCAGCAGCACCAGGCCAGTCCAGCCGACCTGGCACAGCAGCACGCCGCCCGCGTACCGGAGGGCCATCGTTCTCTCCGCGCCCTCGGCCGATCGCGCGGCTCTCAGCCACTGCGCGGCCATCGCCAGCCGCATGATCACGTAGCCCAGCCAGACCGCCATGTAGTCGTGGTCCGCGAAGGAGCGCGAGACGCCGGCCGCCAGCACCAGCACGCCGGCGATCTGGATCAGGGTGACGACCCGGTAGAGCGCGTCGTCGTTGTCGTACGCCGAGGAGAACCAGGTGAAGTTCATCCAGGCCCACCAGATGGCGAAGAACAGCATCGCGTAGTTCAGGATGCCCTCGCCGGGATGGCCCTCCGCGACGGCGTGCACCAGCTCCCCACCCGCCTGTGCGATGGCCACCACGAAACACAGGTCGAAGAAGAGCTCGAGCGGCGAGGCGACGCGGTGGGCTTCGTCGCGCCCGCGCGCGGTGAGCCGGCGCAGCGGCCGGAGATGCTGGGTCGCGCCCTGGGAAGCGGGCGCCGGAGTGGAACTCGACGTCATGCGTCCAGCACAGCAGAAAAGGGCAGCGAAAGCTTGTGAAGGAGTTCACGAACGGAGGGCGGTGAGAACGGCGAGAGGGATGCAGGTGGAACGCCGACCGGACCGCCGGACGGACGGTGTGCATGCGTGCGCGGGCGACGCCCGGGCGCGCGACGCAGACGACCGCAGGCGCGGCCTCCGGGTACGGCTCGGGGACCGTCGTTGTGGCCGGGGGCTGCTCCTGGCTCTCGGACAGCTGCCTGATCTGCTCGTCCAGGAACGCGCGGAATCCGGTGAGCAGATCCGGGCCCGTATAGGGGTCGGCGCCCTCGCCCTCCCAAAAGGACACGGCATCCGCGACCTCGTCCGCGGCCTCGTGCCGGTCAGGCCGGGTGGCAGGCCCGGGGCCGACGGACGCCTCGGTCGGGCCGGGACCGTACGGGGCCGGGCCGGGACCGTACCCTTGAGGCATGAGTACCGCCGCCCCCGAGCCCGAGCCGCGCGACCCGAAGGCCGCGCTGATCTTCGACGACCCACTGGACCGGCAGTCGTCGGACGACACGGACGGCGGCTGGGGCGAACGCCCCGCGGGGGACTCCGCGGCGGACCTCAAGCGCTTCCTCGACGAGAAGCCGCCCCACCACCTCTGAACCGTCCGGGCCGTCGCCCGGACCCACCACCGCCGAGCGGCCCGCGCCGTCGCCCGGACCGCGCGCGGCAGCGTCGCTAGCGCTCGTTGTGCCCGGATCCGCGCTGTGCGATCAGGGCATCGCGGATCTGCTTCAGTACTTCCAGTTCGGTCACCTCGACGACCTCGCGCGTGCCCTCCTTCGCCCTCCTGCGGGCCTCCACCCGGGCCAGGTACTTCGACATCGGCAGGATCATCAGGAAGTACACGACCGCCGCGGTGATCACGAAGCTCAGTGTGGCTCCCAGGACGGAGCCCCACATGATCGGGATGCCGCTCTTCACCGAGCCGTCCGGGTTCAGCGCGCACGGGTCCTTCAGGCACGAGCTGTAGCTGTCGAGGTTCTTCGTGCCGATCGCGCCGACCAGCGGGTTGATGAGCCCCTTCACCACCGAGTTGACGATGTTGGTGAAGGCGGCGCCGATGACCACCGCGACTGCCAGATCGACGACGTTGCCGCGCATCAGGAAGGCCTTGAAGCCCTGCCATATGCCCGGTTCGTTCTTCTCGCTCACCTCGGGGACTCTCCTCGCATGCACAGGGTGTGGAACAAAACGCTCCGCAACCTACGTCACCAAGTGGCCTTCGTGCCCAATCCGGTAGCTCGAACCAGGGGTTTGACAGGATTCGGCCAAGAAATCTCCCCAGGCTGTTCAGCACAACGTCACCGCCAGCCGCGCCGTGGCGCTGGCGCCGACCAGCCGTGCCGCGGCGGCACGCGGAACCGAGAGCACGACCAGCGCCCCGCTCTCCGAGGTTCCCTCGACCGGCTCCGGCAGTTCCGTCACACGTACCCCGCGCGCGATCACCCGGGCGTCCCCGCCCGTCGAGGGATCTCCGGCGGCGATGACGTCCACCCGGTCGCCCGGGCGCAGCAGGCGGACCGTCGCGGCGTCGGCGATCCGCACCGGCGCCGTCACCATGTCCACGGGCGGGGCGTGCCGCCGTACCGGCTGGGTGACCGGATGCTTCCGGGGCCGGTCGGCGCGCAGGGGATCCGTGGCGGCGCGGGGGCCGGCCGCGACGAGCGCCGCCGCCGTGACCGCCAGGCCGGCCGCGAGAGCCCGCCTGCGGTGCCGTAGCAGCCGCCCCAGCCCGTAGCTTCCGCCGCGTACCCGCACCGGGTCGAAGTGCGGGATCTCGCAGGTGGCGGGGGCGTCCGTGCCCAGCGGGCGCGGAACGCGAAGGGGAGGGGGGAAGGCGGGGGACGAGGGTGGAGGAACGGACATGTGGATCACCACCTGCGACGAGGAATCGGCTTGCGGGACCACGATGAGGCCTCGCGCCGTAACGCGTCGGAGCCCGTGGAATACCCACGGGCTGTGGACAACTCCGCCACTCGAACGGGAAGTTCCGCCCGTTTTCCACAGGGTGCCGGATACTCGGGAACGGCCCGCCGCCCGTGCTACGGCAGCGGGAACCCCGGATCCATCCCGCCGAGCGCGTTCGTGCACAGGCAGTCCCGCGCCGCGTTCTCCGGCAGGGCCGCCACCGCGTCGAACAGCACGCCCCGCAGCCGGTCCACGTTCGCCGCGAACACCTGCAGCACCTCGTCGTGCGAGACGCCCTCACCGGTCTCGGCGCCCGCGTCCAGGTCGGTGACCAGCGTCAACGACGTGTAGCAGAGCTCCAGTTCACGGGCGAGCGCTGCCTCGGGATGGCCGGTCATGCCCACCACGGACCAGCCCTGCGCCTGATGCCATAGCGATTCGGCGCGGGTCGAGAAGCGCGGTCCCTCGACCACGACCAGCGTGCCCCCGTCCACCGGCTCCCAGTCCCGGCCACGGGCCGCCTTGAGCGCCGCGGCGCGTCCGGTGGGGCAGTAGGGGTCGGCCAGGGAGACGTGCACCACGTTCGGCACGGTGCCGTCGGGAAGCGGCAGCCCGTCGAAGTACGACTGCGCCCGGGACTTCGTCCGGTCCACCAGCTGGTCCGGCACGAGGAGCGTGCCCGGCCCGTACTCGGGGCGCAGACCGCCCACCGCGCACGGGCCGAGCACCTGGCGCACGCCGACTGAGCGCAGCGCCCAGAGGTTGGCCCGGTAGTTGATGCGGTGCGGCGGCAGATGGTGGCCGCGTCCGTGGCGGGGCAGGAAGGCGACCCGGCGGCCGGCGATCTCGCCGAGGAAGAGGGAGTCGCTGGGCGGCCCGTAGGGCGTGTCGACCTGGACCTCGGTCACGTCGTCGAGGAAGGAGTAGAAGCCGGAGCCGCCGATTACGCCGATCTCTGCGTTCACCATGCCCAGCACACTAGCTGGCCGCCGGAGCAGGCAGGAGCCGGTGCCCGGGAACACCTCGGACCCCGCCGTCGTACCACGGCGGGGTCCGGGAGGAGGAGTCTCAGGCGGCGGAGCTGCTGGCCGAGCCCGAGGAGGACGTCGAACCCGACGAAGACGTCGAGGACGACGACTTCGATTCGGAGGACTTCGAGTCGGACGACGTGCTCGACGAGCCGGAGCCGGACGGCTTCGACGCGGGGCTGCTGCTCGACGAGGAGCCGCGGCTGTCGTTGCGGTAGAAACCCGAGCCCTTGAAGACAATGCCGACGGCGGAGAACACCTTCTTCAGGCGGCCACCGCAGTTGGGGCACTCGGTCAGGGCATCGTCGGTGAACTTCTGCACCGCCTCGAGGCCCTCGCCGCACTCGGTGCACTGGTACTGGTAGGTCGGCACTGTCTTCCTCCTGGCACTCTCACTCGATGAGTGCTAACGACGGTCCATAGTGACGTATTCCTGAGGATCAGTCCACCGTCACCGGCACGCGGTGACCGACGCCACGTGCGACCGTACGGTTCCGGGGCCGGGTGACGAGCCGCGAGCGCAGCGCCAGCAGGGTCACCAGGGCGAGCACCGTGCCTGCCATCGGCACCAGGAACCCGGCGCCGCCCCACAGGCGGTCCTCCAGTTGTCCGGCGACCGTGACCGCGGCCGCCTGGCCGAGCGCCACCGCGCCCGTCAGCCAGGTGAACGCCTCCGTGCGGGCGCCGGCCGGGACCAGGCCCTCGACCAGCGTGTAGCCGGTGATCAGCGCGGGTGCGATGCACATGCCGACCAACAGACCGAGGCCGGCCAGGACGAGCACGGAGTGGGACGTCCACAGCGCCGACGCGGTCAGCGCGAGCGCCGCGTAGCCGACGACCAGGCGCCGGTGCGGGGCGGCCTTCCAGACGATCGCGCCGCAGACGATGCCCGAGAGCATGTTGCCCGCGGCGAAGGTGCCGTACAGGACACCGTTCAGGCCGGGCTCGCCGATCGACTCGGTGAACGCGGCGAGCGAGACCTGCATGCCACCGAAGACAGACCCGATACCGAGGAAGGCCACGACCAGCACCCGCACGCCGGGCACGCGGAGCGCGGAGACGTGCTGCACGCGCGCGTGGCCGGTGCCGGTCACCCGAGGCTGGGTGCCGCTCTGCGCGGCGAAGAGGAGACCGCCGACCAGGGTCAGCGCGGCTTCCGTGACCAGGCCGGCGGCCGGGGTCACGGCGGTGCACAGGGCGGTCGCGAGCAGCGGCCCGAAGACGAAAGTGAGCTCGTCCGTGACGGACTCGAAGGCGGCCGCGGTGGACATGAGGGGCGAGTCCTGGAGCTTCACGCCCCAGCGGGCGCGCACCATGGGGCCGACCTGCGGCACCGAGGCGCCGGTCGGCACGGCCGCCACGAACAGCGCCCACAGGGGCGCGTGCGCCAGCGCGAGCGCCGTGAAAGCGAGGCCCGACAGCGTGTGGACCAGCACTCCGGGGATCAGCACCGCGCGCTGCCCGTAGCGGTCGGCGAGGCGGCCGCTGTAGGGCGCGAACAGTGCCATGGAGACACCGGTGACCGCCGCTGCGGCACCTGCGGCGCCGTACGAGCCGGTGGTGTGCTGCACGAGCAGCACGATCGAGATGGTGAGCATCGCGAACGGCTGGCGCGCCGCGAAACCGGGGAGCAGGAACGTCCAGGCGCCACGGGTGCGCAGCAGCTGTCCGTATCCCGGGCGGGACGGAGCCGCCGAGTTCTCCGACGGCTCGGTGGTGACCGTGGATGCCACGGCCGTGCCTTTCTGCCGCCTGGTAGCGCGCCCGTGCGGGGGCGCCGAGAGCTGTCCTCTTGCGCGGAACTGCGGTAGATACCGGTGTCCACTGCGAAGAGCGATCCGGCCGCCATACGGTCGCGCCAGCTCTGCGTCAGGCAGAGTTGGTTCGATCAGGGTGCTTTTATCGTACAGGGCTCAACCCCTTGTACGCCTGTGAAAACGGGCACCACGAGGGCCGTTCACCTGGGATTGGCGGCGGTGTGAACCGTCTGAAACGCGTCCTTAACACGCGCCTCGCGCGCCCCGCGCGCCCGCGCTCAACGCCCGGAGGGCGACCCCGATCCCGATCCCGCGCCCGCCGTCCCGTTCGTGCCCAGCCAGCCCGCCAGCTTGCCTCCGTGCCCGACCGCGCGCAGCCGACGCTCCGCGGTGTCGCGCACCGGGTCGGTGGCGACCACGAGGAGTTCGTCCCCGCGCCGCAGCACTGTCGTGGGCAGGGGGACAAACGATTTTCCTTCGCGGACGACCAGGGTGACGGCGGCTCCGGCGGGCAGCCGCAGTTCGTTGACCTCGACGCCGTGCATCCGCGAGCCCTCGGGGATCGAGACGGACAGCAGGTGCCCGCGCAGCCGCTCCAGAGGGGCGGACTCGATGCCGAGGTCGGTCGCCTCCGGGCCGGTGCCGAGCCGCAGCTTGCGGGCCAGCCAGGGCAGCGTCGGCCCTTGGATGAGGGTGTAGACGACGACCAGGACGAAGACGATGTTGAAGATCCGGTGGCTGGTGTCGACGCCGTTCACCATGGGGATGGTCGCCAGGATGACGGGGACGGCGCCGCGCAGGCCTGCCCAGGACATCAGGGTCTGCTCCCGCCAGGGCACACGGAACGGCGCGAGACTGACGATCACGCTCAGGGGCCGCGCCACCATGGTGAGCGCGAGCCCGATGATCAGGGCCGGCCAGATGTCGTCGCCGAGCTCGTGCGGGGTGACCAGCAGGCCGAGCAGGACGAACATGCCGATCTGGGCGATCCAGCCGAGTCCCTCGGCGAAGCCGCGCGTGGCGGGCCAGTGCGGCAGCCTGGCGTTGCCGAGCACCATGGAGGCGAGGTAGACGGCGAGGAAGCCGCTGCCGTGCGCCAGCGCGCCGGCGGCGTACGCCGTGACCGCGATGGCCATCACGGCGATCGGGTAGAGGCCTGAGGCGGGCAACGCCACGTGTCTGAGACCCCAGGAGCCGAGCCAGCCGACCGCGAGGCCCATGGCCGCGCCGATGGCCAGCTCCAGGGCTATCTCGCCGAGCAGGACGTACCAGTGCTCGACCGGTCCCGCGGTGGAGAAGGCGACGACCAGGATGACCACCGGGGCGTCGTTGAAGCCGGACTCCGCCTCCAGCGTGCCCGTCACGCGCGCGGGGAGGGGGATGCGCCGGAGCACGGAGAAGACCGCCGCCGCGTCCGTCGAGGACACCACCGCTCCGATGATGAGCGCCTGCCGCCACTCCAGCCCGACCAGATAGTGCGCGCCCGCCGCGGTGACCCCGACGCTCACCCCGACCCCGACCAGGGCCAGCATGGACGCGGACGCCAGGACCGGTTCGACCTCCTTCCACTTCGTGCCGAGGCCACCCTCGGCCAGGATCACGACCAGGGCCGCGTACCCGATGACCTGGGTCAGTTCGGCGTTGTCGAAGTGGATGTCGCCGACGCCGTCCTGGCCCATGAGGACGCCGATCCCCAGGTACACGAGCAGGCTGGGGAGCCCGCTGCGCGAGGAGATCCGGACCGCCGCCACGGCGACGAGCAGGACCAGGGAGCAGACGAGCAGGAGCTGGTTGAGGTGCTGGACAGTCAGTGGCGATTCCCTTCGTCGGCTCGCGCGCGGGCGACGCGAAAGCTCACGTACACAAGACCCGAGGCTGCGGCACCCCGCACCCAAGTACTTCGTTACCTTACCTAACTCTTGACGCTTTCTTGACGTTGCGCGAGGCAAGATCGAACACCCATGCCCGCCGGTTCCCGACTCCGCGTCAAGGGGCGCGAGGCCCTGCGCCTATGGTTGCTCCAGCACTCCAGGACCGCCTGCCGCTCGCGTTAGGACAGCAAGGACAGCGATGCCCCCCAACACCACCGCCACATCGGGTGACAAGCCTGGCAAGTCCGGCAGGAAGAAGGGGCGCAAAGCCCGCCTGATCGTTCTGGTGCTCGTTCTCGCCATCGTCGGGGGCATCGCCTACGGTGCGTACTGGTCGATCAGCACGGTCCGCGCGTCCTTCCCGCAGACCAAGGGTTCGCTCACGCTCAAGGGCCTCTCCGGACCCGTGACCGTGAAGCGGGACGGCTACGGGATCCCGCAGATCTACGCCTCCTCCGACGCGGACCTGTTCATGGCGCAGGGCTACGTCCAGGCGCAGGACCGGTTCTACGAGATGGACGTGCGCCGTCACATGACGTCCGGGCGCCTGTCGGAGATGTTCGGCAAGGGCCAGGTGAAGGACGACGAGTTCCTGCGCACCCTGGGCTGGGACCGCGTAGCGAAGGAGGAGTACGACACCAAGCTGTCGGACTCGACGAAGAAGTACCTCCAGGCCTACTCCAAGGGAGTCAACGCCTACCTCGCCGGCAAGGACGGCAAGGACATCTCCCTGGAGTACGCGGCCCTCGGCTTCATCAACGACTACAAGCCCGAGCAGTGGACCCCCGTCGACTCGGTCTCCTGGCTGAAGGCGATGGCCTGGGACCTGCGCGGCAACATGGACGACGAGATCGACCGCGCCCTGATGACCAGCCGCCTGGGCCCGCAGCAGATCAAGGACCTCTACCCGGAGTACCCGTACAGCCGCAACAAGCCGATCGTCCAGGAGGGCCAGTACGAAGAGCTCACCAAGACGTTCGAGCAGAGCGGCTCCACGAGCGGCTCCGGGACCTCGACGGACACGAGTGGCTCCTCCATCTCGTCGACCACCGGTTCGGCGCTCACAAGCCAGCTGGCGGGCCTCTACGACGTCCTGGACGACGTTCCCACGGCCGTCGGCGTGAACGGCCAGGGCATCGGCTCCAACTCCTGGGTCGTCGCGGGCAAGTACACCATCAGCGGCAAGCCGCTGCTCGCCAACGACCCGCACCTGTCGGCCTCGCTGCCGTCCGTCTGGTACCAGATGGGCCTGCACTGCACCACGGTCTCCAGCAAGTGCCAGTACGACGTCACCGGGTACACCTTCGCCGGCATGCCCGGTGTGATCATCGGCCACAACGCGGACATCGCCTGGGGCATGACCAACTCCGGTGTCGACGTCACCGACCTCTACCTGGAGAAGCTCTCCGGCGACGGCTACCTGTACGACGGCACGACCAAGCCCTTCACGAGCCGCGAGGAGACCATCAAGGTCGCCGGCGGCACCTCGAAGAAGATCGTCGTACGGCAGACCGCCGACGGGATGCCCCTGCTGTCCGACCGCGACGACGAACTCGTCAAGGTCGGCAAGAAGGCCTCCGTCGACAACGCCGCACCCGACCGCGGCGACGGCTACGGCGTCGCGCTGAGGTGGACCGCCCTCGACCCGGGCACCACCATGGACGCCGTCTTCGCCCTCGACAAGGCGTCCGACTGGAACTCGTTCCGCGAGGCGGCCGCCCAGTTCGACGTGCCGTCGCAGAACCTGATCTACGCCGACACCAAGAACCACATCGGCTACACGCTGCCCGGCAAGATCCCCACGCGTTCGTCGGCCGACGACGGCTCCATCCCGGCCCCCGGCTGGGACTCCAAGTACAAGTGGACCGGCTACATCAAGCAGGACGAACTGCCCTACGAGTACGACCCGAAGCGCGGCTACATCGTCACCGCCAACCAGGCCGTGGTCGACAAGGACAAGTACCCCTACACGCTCACCACGGACTGGGGCTACGGCACCCGCAGCCAGCGCATCACCGACCTGATCGAATCGAAGATCAAGGACGGCGGGAAGATCTCCACCGACGACATGCGTCAGATGCAGCTGGACAACAGCAGTGAGATCGCCAAGCTGCTCGTGCCCAAGCTGCTGAAGATCAACCTCGACGACAAGGACGTCCGCGAGGCGCAGAAGCTCCTCGAGGGCTGGGACTACACCCAGGACGCCGACTCCGCTGCCGCCGCCTACTTCAACGCGGTCTGGCGCAACATCCTCAAGCTCGCCTTCGGCAACAAGCTGCCCAAGGAGCTGCGGGTGAAGGGCCAGTGCCTGTGGGTCGAGAAAGCCGACGGCACCGGTCCGGTCGACGACGACACCAAGGTCCGCGAGTGCGGCGAGCGCGATGCCGACCAGGCCCAGCCGGACGGCGGCGACCGCTGGTTCGAGGTGGTCCGCACCCTCATGGACAAGCCGGACAGCGACTGGTGGAAGACGCCGGCCGGAGCGGGTGACCGCAACAAGGCCGACAACATGGACGAGCTGTTCGAGCGTGCCATGGTCGACGCCCGCTGGGAGCTGACCGCCAAGCTCGGCAAGGACATCGACACCTGGAGCTGGGGCCGGCTGCACCGCCTGTTCCTGAAGAACCAGACGCTGGGCACCGACGGCCCGGCCATCGTCCAGTACGTCCTCAACCGCGGCCCCTGGAAGCTCAGCGGCGGCGAGGCCACGGTCAACGCGACCGGCTGGAACGCCGCCGGCGGCTACGGCGTCGTCTGGGTCCCCTCCATGCGGATGGTCGTCAACCTCGACGACCTCGACAAATCCAAGTGGATCAACCTCACCGGAGCCTCCGGTCACGCCTTCAGCGCCCACTACACCGACCAGACCGGCAAGTGGGTCGACGGCGAGCTGCTCCCGTGGTCGTTCTCGGACAAGGCGGTCGACAAGAGCACCGGCGACACGCTCGTCCTCAAGCCCTGAGCTGTTGACCGCACGCCGGCGAAAGCGGCCCTCCACGCGCGCGTGGAGGGCCGCTTCACGTACCGGCGCCTGCCGTGGCCCTGCGTGCCGGCTACCTCAAGAGCCCGCCGCGAACCGGCGCGCGCCCGACGGCGTCACCACCGCTTGGACCGGCCGGTCGTGCGCCTCCGCGGGCACGCGTTCGACGACCTCCGTGTCGTACAACAGCACCACGAGCGCCGGGCGCGCGCCCGCGCGCTCCAGACGTGCCAGTACGCGGTCGTACGACCCTCCACCGCGCCCCAGCCGCATCCCGCGCGCGTCGACCGCGAGCCCCGGCAGCAGCACGACGTCGGCGGAGAGCACGGCGTCCGGGCCGAGGAGTTCACCGGAGGGTTCGAACAGCGCCATCTTCCCGCCGTGTTGGACGCGCGCGAGGGAGCCCTCGCCGGCGTACGCGCCCCAGTCCAGATCGTTGTCCGGCAGGAGCGCGGGGAGCAGGACGCGTACGCCCCGCGTGAGCAGCGCGTCGAGTAGCGTGAGGGTGCCGGGCTCGCCCCCGACGGAGACGTACGCCGCCACCGTGCGTGCACGCGCCAGCTCGGGCAGTTCCAGAGCGTGCTCGGCCAGCGCGTCGGACGACTCCCTGACGACGTCTGTCGTCAACCTGTTCCTCACCCCCAGGAATTCTCGTCGCAACATTCGCTTGTCAGTCTCGCCCCCGGGTTCACCGTGCTGCACAGGTCGTCCCCGCATCCTTTCTAATCCGCTCATATGAGTGCCAATTAACCGGAGCCTCAGATTCTTCGCAAAGGCACCGGATAAGGTTGCGGACATGACTCAGTCGCACCCCAGGATCAGCAAGGCTGTCATTCCCGCGGCAGGCCTCGGCACCCGGTTCCTGCCGGCCACCAAGGCCACTCCCAAGGAGATGCTGCCGGTCGTCGACAAGCCGGCGATCCAGTACGTGGTCGAGGAGGCCGCGTCCGCGGGGCTCGACGACGTCCTCATGATCACCGGGCGCAACAAGCGCCCCCTGGAAGACCACTTCGACCGCAACTACGAGCTGGAATCGGCGCTTCAGAAGAAGGGCGACGCCGGCCGGCTCGCCAGGGTCCAGGAGTCCAGCGATCTGGCCACGATGCACTACGTACGCCAGGGCGACCCCAAGGGCCTCGGCCACGCCGTGCTCTGCGCGGCCCCGCACGTGGGCCACGAACCCTTCGCCGTCCTGCTCGGCGACGACCTGATCGACCCGCGCGACCCGCTGCTCCAGCGCATGATCGAGGTCCAGGAGCAGTACGGCGGCAGCGTGATCGCGCTCATGGAGGTGGACCCGGAGCAGATCCATCTGTACGGCTGCGCCGAAGTGGAGACCACGGTCGACGGTGACGTCGTCAGAGTGACCGGTCTGGTGGAGAAGCCGGACCCGGCGGACGCCCCGTCGAACTACGCCATCATCGGCCGCTACGTCCTCGACCCGCATGTCTTCGACATACTGCGGCGCACCGAGCCCGGCCGCGGCGGCGAGATCCAGCTCACCGACGCCCTGCAGCAGCTCGCCCAGACGTATTCATCAGCGGCTACCGCCGCGGGGAAGGTCGGCGGCCCCGTGCACGGCGTCGTCTTCAAGGGCCGCCGCTATGACACCGGCGACCGCGGCGACTATCTGCGTGCCATTGTCAGGCTCGCGTGCGAACGTGAAGACCTGGGCCCGGACTTCCGGACCTGGCTTCGCAGTTACGTAGCCGAGGAGATGCAGCAGAGTTGAGCAGCGCCGCGACCCGCCCCGCCGGCCAGGACCACCTGTGGTCGGTGGACGAGCACCTGGAGGACATCCTCACCACCGTCCGCCCCCTGGAAGCCATCGAGCTGCAACTCCTCGACGCCCAGGGCTGCGTACTGGTCGACGATGTCATGGTGCCGGTGTCACTGCCGCCGTTCGACAACAGCTCCATGGACGGGTACGCGGTACGGGTCGCGGACGTGGCGGGCGCGAGCGAGGAGTTCCCGGCCGTCCTGGAGGTCGTCGGGGATGTCGCGGCGGGCGCGGCGGAGCTCACCCCGGTCGGCCCCGGCCAGGCCGCACGGATCATGACCGGTGCCCCGCTGCCGCCCGGCGCCGAGGCCGTCGTCCCCGTGGAGTGGACCGACGGCGGCCTCGGCGAGGGACCGGTCGAGGGGATGTTGGCGCGCAGCCTCGCGCCCGAGGGCGCCGAGGGGCACGTGCGCGTGCACCGGCCGGCCGACGCACGCGCGCACGTACGCGCGAAGGGCAGCGACGTGCGGGCAGGCGAGCGCGCACTGGAGGCCGGCACCGTGCTCGGCCCGCCGCAGATCGCGCTGCTCGCCGCGATCGGCCGCGGCTCGGTACGCGTGCGCCCGCGCCCGCGCGTGGTCGTCCTGTCCACCGGCAGCGAGCTCGTCCAGCCCGGCGAGGAGTTGGGCAGCGGCCAGATCTACGACTCCAACAGCTTCGCCCTGACCGCCGCCGCCCGGGACGCGGGAGCCATCGCCTACCGGGTGGGCGCGGTCATCGACGACGCCGACACCCTGCGCTCCACCGTCGAGGACCAGCTCGTCCGAGCCGACCTGATGGTCACCACGGGGGGCGTGAGCGTGGGGGCGTACGACGTCGTCAAGGAGGCGCTGGCGCACGTCGGCGACGCGGACGAGGCGGGCGGCGGCATCGACTTCCGCAAGCTCGCCATGCAGCCGGGCAAGCCCCAGGGCTTCGGCTCCATCGGCCCCGACCACACGCCCCTGCTGGCCCTGCCCGGCAACCCCGTGTCGTCGTACGTCTCCTTCGAGCTGTTCGTCCGCCCCGCCATCCGCACCCTGATGGGCCTCCCCGACGTGCACCGGCCCCGCACCAAGGCGATCCTCAAGGCGGACCGGGCGCTCGGCTCGCCGAAGGGGCGCAGGCAGTTCCTGCGCGGGGCGTACGCCGACGGCGAGGTGACCGCCGTGGGCGGCGCCGGTTCGCATCTGGTCGCCGCCCTGGCCCATGCCGACGCGCTGATCGTCGTACCCGAGGACGTGGAGTCCGTCGAGCCGGGCAGCGAGGTCGAGGTCGTCCTGCTCGGCTGACCCGCGCGCGTACCCGTTCGCCGGGCGGTCCTGCTCGCCGGCGCGCGCCGGCATGGCGGTACCGTGTCGCGCACAGCAGGCCCGAGCGCCGCACCGCGACGGGCCCGGACCGGGAGCGCCACACAGCATGACTGAGCCTTCCCGGGGGGACACCCCCGGACGCCCTGCGCCAGACCGCCTCACGCACATCGACGACGCGGGCGCGGCCCGCATGGTCGACGTGTCCGGCAAGGACGTGACCGCGCGCACCGCACGCGCCAGCGGACGCGTCCTCGTCTCACCCCGCGTGATCGAGTTGCTGCGTGGTGAGGGTGTCCCCAAGGGCGACGCCCTCGCCACCGCGCGCATCGCGGGCATCATGGGCGCCAAACGCACCCCGGACCTGATCCCGCTGTGCCACCCCTTGGCGGTCTCCGGTGTGAAACTGGATCTGTCGGTCGCGGAGGACGCCGTGGAGATCCAGGCCACCGTGAAGACGACGGACCGCACGGGCGTCGAGATGGAGGCCCTCACCGCGGTCTCCGTCGCCGCACTCACCGTGATCGACATGGTCAAGGCGGTCGACAAGGGAGCGGTCATCACGGACGTACGCGTGGAGGAGAAGACGGGCGGCAAGTCGGGCGACTGGAGCCGGGCGTGAACGCCGGGCCGTCCGCCGGTGGTGCGCCGCGCGCGCCGTACCGTGCGCTGGTGGTGACCGCCTCCAACCGCGCCGCCGCCGGCGTCTACGAGGACAAGGGCGGGCCGCTGATCGCGGCGGGACTGGAGGGCTTCGGATTCACCGTGGACGGGCCGCGGGTCGTGCCCGACGGGGATCCCGTGGCAGCCGCCCTGCGCGCGGCCGTCGAGGCCGGGTACGACGTCGTCGTCACCACCGGAGGCACCGGCATCTCGCCCACCGACCGCACGCCCGAGGCGACCCGTGCGGTGATCGACCACGAAGTGCCGGGCATCGCGGAGGCCGTCCGCGCGTTCGGACGGGAGAAGGTGCCCACCGCCGCGCTCTCCCGGGGTCTGGCCGGGGTGGCGGGCCGGACACTGATCGTCAACCTTCCGGGGTCCACCGGCGGGGTACGGGACGGCCTGGCCGTCCTGGAACCGCTGCTGGCGCACGCCGTCGACCAGATCCGAGGCGGCGACCACCCCAGACCCAGCACCGGGGGTGCGAGCTGAACAGCCCATCCTGGCCCGTCGTGCTGGTGGACGGCGATGTCGTCCTCCGGCCCATAAGGGTGCGCGACCAGCGGGCCTGGCGCGACGTCAACCGGCGCAACCGCGACTGGCTGCGCCCCTGGGAGGCGACCATCCCGCCGCCCACCCCCAGCGGCCCGATCGCGCACCGGCCGACCTACCGGCAGATGGTCCGGCACCTGCGCTCCGAGGCGAACGCGGGCCGCATGCTGCCCTTCGTCATCGAGTACCAGGGGCGCCTGGTCGGGCAGTTGACGGTCGCCGGGATCACCTGGGGGTCGATGTGCTCGGGCCACGTCGGCTACTGGGTGGACCGGGCGGTGGCCGGCCGCGGGGTGATGCCGACGGCCGTCGCACTCGTGGTGGACCACTGTTTCCGCACGGTTGGTCTGCACCGCATCGAGGTCTGCATTCGCCCCGAGAACCGGCCCAGCCGCCGGGTCGTGGAGAAACTCGGATTCCGTGAGGAGGGGCTGCGGCCGCGTTATCTCCACATCGACGGCGCCTGGCGCGACCACCTCGTCTTCGCTCTCACGGCGGAAGAAGTGCCCGAGGGGTTGCTCGGCCGCTGGCGGCGGGAACGCTCCCAGAGCGAGTCGCCGAAGGCACCGGGTACGACGGGCACCCCGAACGTGCCCTGGAATCCGCAGAACACTCCAGGGAATCCCGGGTAGTCGAAAAATGGAATACATGTTCGAAATTGATCGACTGATGACCGTCTCAGGGCATTGAATTCGCGGCTCCGACGGCTGGTTGATCGCATCGGTCACAAAAAAAGCTCGAAATATCAGCCAGATCGTGCGACACACCGGCGCAATTGGCAGATGGCCCCACGCAAACCCCTCTACCGTGTGAGGCGTGAGCAGCAGCGGCCTCATCTACGCAGTCATTGTCGGGGCCTGGGCCGCCTACTTGGTGCCGATGTGGCTCCGTAGGCAGGACGAGCTGAACGAGGCCCGTCCGACGGAACGCTTCAGCACCGCCATCCGGCTGCTGTCCGGACGGGCGGGGATGGAGCGCCGATACGCCAGGGACCTGCGGGCGCGCTCCACCCCCGAGGGGGAGCAGGACGCCGGTGATCCGGACGCCGTCACCGACTCGGTGGACGTCCGGGCCTTCGCCATGCCTCCGACCCGCCGTCAGGTCCGGGCCGACGCGCAGCCGGAGACACCCGGGCGCCAGGAACCGGCACGCGACCAGGCGGTCGCGCCGGCGGCCAAGTCCCCGTCCGCACCGGCCCGTCAGGCAGGCACCACGCCCGCCCCGGCATACACCCCCGCGCGCAAGCGAGTTCCGGCCGCGCGGCGCGCGTCCTCGGCACAGACAGCCGAAGCGCGCGCCCGGCGTACGAAGGCGCTCGCGCGCCGTCGGCGCACCACGGTCTTGCTCTTCGTCGCGTTCACGCTGGGCGCGATCGTCGCCGCCGTCGGGGGGCTGGCGTTCCTGTGGGCGCCGGGCGTACCCGCCGTCATGCTCAGCGCCTACATCGCCTACCTCCGCGCACAGGAGCGCCGGCGCTTCGCCTACCAGATGGACCGGCGTCAGGCCGAGGTCGCCGCACAGCGGTTGCGGGAACGCCAGCCGCGGCGGCGCGCGCCTCTCGACCCGGGCGCGGTCGCCGACGAACCGGACGAGGGACCAGCGGCCGAGACCGACCCCGGCCTGTCCGCGCTCGCCGCTGACCGGCGCGCTCTCGTCGAACAGACCGACCACGCCGAGTGGGTCGACCAGCAGCGCGAGCGGCAGCGGCGGCCCGGGCGCGGGGACAGCTGGGACCCGGTGCCGGTGCCACTGCCGACGTACGTGACCGCGCCGGTCGCGCCCCGCGCCACCTCCGACGTGGACCTGGGGGCGCCCGACGCCTGGAGTTCGGCCCGGTCCAGCTCCGTCGCGCCGGAGCAGGAGGCCAGGCCGGTCGCGCCGGAGGCGGAAGCGGAGGCGGAGGCGCCGGAGACCGCTGCCGACGACAAGTCGGCGGACGGCCGGACCGACGCGCGCCGCGCGGCCTCCGCGCGCCGGGCGCGCGAGCGTGGTCGCACGCCCCTGTTCGACCAGTACGACGACGGCGACCGCCCGCGCGCGGCCAACGAGTGACACCAAGAGGGCATGGGGCGCCTCCCGGTACCCCGGTCCTGACCAGTCAGGGAACGGATTTCCAAGCACCCCGACAGGGATGCTAGAGTTTCACTCGTTGCAAGGGCCTGTGGCGCAGTCTGGTAGCGCACCTCGTTCGCATCGAGGGGGTCTGGGGTTCAAATCCCCACAGGTCCACTGCACGACGAGATCCCGGCGATCATGATGATCGCCGGGATCTCTGTCGTTTCCCCGGGGTCTCCCGACCGGGCGGATGCCGCCGAAGGACGAGTTGGTCCAGGGCTGAGGGCCGGGCGGCCACCCGGCCGGATCGGTAGGGCAGTTGGGGTTGACGTGGCGGCGCCACGATCCGCCCGACGCCCGGCGCCGGGTTCCCGCCTCAAGTGGCGCCCGTCGAACGACCAGCGTGACGTGGATTACAGGTCGCCCCTCAGGGTCTTCTCGCCCCGCAGGGTCTTTGCGTAGCAGCGGCTCGACTCGTAGTGGCGGTAGTAGCCGAACTTCACGCACGGCTCGTAACCGCTGGAGGTGTACAGGGCGATCGCCTCCGGCTGCTTGGTGCCCGTCTCCAGGACCATACGGAGGCGGCCGGCCGTGCGCGCGTCGTCCTCCAGGGCCGCGAGCATGCGGCGGGCCAGGCCCCGCCCGCGCATCCCCTCGATGACGAACATGCGCTTGAGTTCGGCGTCGCCGTCCTCGTTGCCCTCGCCGTTCTCATCCTGGCTGCGCCAGCCGCCGGTGGCCACGGGGCGGTCGGACTCGTCGTACGCGATCAGGTAGACACCGTTCGGCGATGCGAAGTCGGCCGGGCCGAGGGTCGTGGCGTCGCCACCGTCGCCGTAACGCAGGTGGTACTCGGCCTGGACCTCGTCGTTCAGCTTGATGGCGTCGGGGTGGTCGAAGGCAACGCGACGTATATTCATGTAAGGCATCGTATATTCGTGCAGGCGAGGAACGCGATGGGCATCGGTACTGCGTACCAGTGTGCCGGTATCGTGCCCTGGTGCTGACTGTGACCACGGTGAATGTGAACGGACTGCGGGCCGCCGCGAAGAAGGGCTTCGTGGAGTGGCTCGCGGAGACCTCCGCGGACGTGCTCTGCCTGCAGGAGGTGCGCGCGGAGCCGCAGCAGCTCCCGGAGGAGGTGCGCGCGCCCGGCGGGTGGCACGTCGTACACGCCCCCGCGTCCGCCAAGGGGCGTGCGGGTGTCTCCCTGTACACCCGGCGCGAGCCGGACGGCGTGCGGGTCGGCTTCGGCTCTGACGAGTTCGACGCGAGCGGGCGCTATGTCGAGGTCGACCTGCCCGGTGTCACCGTCGCCTCCCTGTATCTGCCCTCCGGGGAGGTCGGTACCGAGCGGCAGGAGGAGAAGGTCCGGTTCATGGGCGAGTTCCTCGCCTACCTGAAGGGGCTGCGCGAGGGGGCCGCCGCCGACGGGCGCGAGGTCGTCGTCTGCGGCGACTGGAACATCGCCCACCGGCAGGCCGACCTGAAGAACTGGCGTGGCAACACCAAGAACTCCGGCTTCCTGCCGGAGGAGCGAGAGTGGCTCGGCAGCGTCCTGGATCCGGCCGACGGCGGGTACGTCGACGTCGTGCGCGCGTTGCACCCGGAGGTCGAGGGGCCGTACTCCTGGTGGTCCTACCGGGGGCGGGCCTTCGACAACGACTCGGGTTGGAGGATCGATCTCGCCGTGGCGACCCCTGGGCTGGCCGCCCGTGCCGTCAAGGCAGTCGTGGAGCGGGCGGCCAGCCATGATGAACGGTGGTCGGATCACGCGCCTGTGACGGTGGTCTTCGAGATGTGACGCGGACCGGTGCCCTCGCCGCGTGCCGAGGCCAGACGTGAGGTGTCCGGTCCAGGGCGGTGAGCCGGACGACTGCGCGCTGCCGGGCCGGCGAGGGCGGGGTGAGGTGGGCGGAGTCGCTTGAGGGCCACGCCTGGGCACGTGGACGCTGCCAGGCAGGGCCGGCCGTACTCCGGGGCTGGTCGCACAGCCGCCGGGGTCTTTTCGATCTCGCTCTCGGAGCGCGAACATCATCACGAGGAACATTCACCGGAAAGCGAAGGAGTGATGTTCGCGATCGGTGATCTAGCCCCTCTTGCGCAGCCGCCGGTCCAGGGCCAGGGACATCTCCGCCTCCACCACGCTCCGCGCCAGAGGGCGCAGGCGCTCCATGTCCTCCTCGGGGCCGTGGCGCAGGACGAGGTCGGCGAAGAGTTCGGCGAGCGCGTCGGCGTGCTCGCGGACGCCTCGGCCCGCCGCCAGAACCTCCGCGAGCGGGAAGCCCTCGCGGACCAGGGCCTCCGAGGCGTCCAGCAGACGGCGGCTGATGTGGACGATGTCGTCGCCGTCGGTGCCGAGGTAGCCGAGGTCCAGGGCGGCGGCCAGGTTCTCCGGGGTGGCCTCGCCCTCGAAGCGGGCGGCGAGTTCCTCGGGGGTCAGGCGGACCGGCTCCTCCTCGGTGGGGGTGCCGACGCCGAGCAGGTCGGCCACGTCGCGGCCGTGGTCGAAGGCCTCCGCCAGCTCCGCGATGCCGTTCAGGGTGTGGCCGCGATCCAGGAGCGCCGAGATCGTGCGCAGGCGGGCCAGGTGGTGGTCGTCGTACCAGGCGATACGGCCCTCGCGGCGGGGTGGCGGGATGAGCTTGCGCTCGCGGTAGAAGCGCAGCGTGCGCACGGTGATGCCGGCCAGGCGGGCCAGTTCCTCCATGCGGTACTCGCGCGGTCCGCCCTGGCCCGGGAGCCGGCCGCGGTCCGCGGAGGTGCTTCGTCCACCGTCGTCTGCCACGTGCGAAGCCTATGTTGTACCGCCGGTACCCGCGGCGGAGCCGCTGATGCGAACGTCCTCCGACCGACCCCTACCCATCAGTACGGAGCTGCTCTACAGTCCAATCGTGCCAGCGTTCACTGGCGTAATCATGGTCGATGCCTGGAGGCTCCGGATGGCCCAGCACGAGCAGGTACGGGTGGCGGTGATCGGGTCCGGGTTCGGCGGACTCGGCGCGGCTGTGCGGTTGCGCCGGGAGGGGATCACCGACTTCGTCGTCCTGGAACGGGCCGGCAGCGTCGGGGGCACCTGGCGGGACAACAGCTACCCGGGGTGCGCCTGCGACGTGCCGTCCCACCTGTACTCCTTCTCCTTCGCGCCCAACCCCGACTGGCCGCGCACCTTCTCCGGGCAGGAGCACATCCGCGCCTATCTGGAACACGTCGCCGATGTCTTCGGGCTGCGGCCCCACCTCCGCTTCGACTCCGAGGTCAAGCGGATGACCTGGGACCCGGAGAAACTGCGCTGGGACATCGAGACGGCCTCCGGTTCGCTCTCCGCCGACGTCGTCGTCTCCGCCACCGGGCCGCTGTCCGACCCGAAGATCCCCGAGATCCCGGGGCTGGACTCCTTTCCCGGCGAGGTCTTCCACTCCGCCCGCTGGGACCACGACTACGACCTGCGCGGCAAACGGGTCGCCATGGTCGGCACCGGCGCCTCCGCGATCCAGATCGTGCCCGCCATCCAGCCCGAGGTCGCGAAACTCACTCTCCTCCAACGCACGCCCCCGTGGGTGATGCCCCGCGTGGACCGCGCCATCAGCGCCGCCGAGCGCCGGATGCACCGGGCGCTGCCCTTCACCACCCAGGCCCGGCGCGGGTTCCTGTGGGGGATCCGGGAGCTCCAGGTCCAGGCATTCACCAAGCGGCCCGACGAACTCGGCCTGGTCGAGAGCCTCGCCAAGCGCAACATGGCCCGTGCCATCAAGGACCCCGCGCTGCGCGCCAAGCTCACCCCGGACTACCGCATCGGCTGCAAGCGGATCCTGCTGTCCAGCACCTACTATCCGGCGCTGGCGCAGCCCAACGTGGACGTGGTGACGAGCGGGCTCAGCGAGATCCGCGGATCGACCGTGGTGGCCACCGACGGCACCACCGCCGAGGTCGACGCGATCATCTTCGGTACCGGCTTCCACGTCACCGACATGCCCATCGCCGAGCGGGTCGTCGGCGCCGACGGACGGACCCTCGCGGAGGCCTGGAAGGGCGGCATGGAGGCGCTGCGCGGTGCCGCTGCCGCCGGGTTCCCCAACTGGATGACGATCATCGGGCCCAACACCGGCCTCGGGAACTCCTCCATGATCCTCATGATCGAGTCCCAGCTGAACTACATGGCCGACTATCTGCGCCAGCTCCGTGTCCTCGGGGGGCGTGCGGCCCTCGACGCGCGCCCCGCCGCCGTGGCCGCCTGGAACCACAAGGTCCAGGAACGCATGAAGCGCACCGTGTGGAACACCGGTGGCTGCACCAGCTGGTACCTGGACGCGAGCGGCCGCAACACCACCATCTGGCCCGGCACGACGACGGAGTTCCGGCGCGCGACCCAGCGGGTGGATCTCGCGGAGTACGAGGTGGTCCGCGCGCCCCTGACCAGCGGCGCGGACGGCGCGCACGGCGCGCGCGGCGCCAAGTCCGGTGCGGAGGTGGGCGCGTGAGCCGGCTCACCCACGTGACCACCGGGCCGTACGCGCCACCCGCGCCCACGCGCGAACTCACCGCCGTCTCCGCCGACGGCGCGCGCCTCCACGTCGAGGTGCACGGCCCCGAGAACGCGCCCCCCGTCGTCCTCGCCCACGGCTGGACCTGCTCGACCGCCTTCTGGGCGGCGCAGATACGGGAACTGGCCGCCGACCACCGGGTCATCGCGTACGACCAGAGAGGGCACGGGCGCAGTCCCGCGAGCCCCGCGTGCACCACCCAGGCGCTCGCGGACGACCTCGAAGCGGTCCTCGCGCACACGCTCGCACGCGGGGAGCGGGCCGTGATCGTCGGGCACTCCATGGGTGGCATGAGCGTCATGGCGGCCTCGGCGCGTCCGCGCTTCCGCGAGCACGCCGCCGCGGTCCTGTTGTGCAGCACCGGCAGTTCGCGGCTGGTCGCGGAGGCGCGCGTCATACCGTTGCGTGCCGGGGCCGTACGCACCTGGCTCACGGCGCACGTCCTGGCATCGCGCGCCCCGCTCGGACCGGTCACGCCCGTCGCCCGGAGCATTCTCAAGTACGCCACCATGGGCGCCGGTTCCACCCCGCACATGGTGGAAGCGTGCACGCGGATCGTGCACGCCTGCCCGCGCGCCGTGCGCCACGCCTGGGCGCTCGTTCTCGCGCATCTCGACCTCGACGACGGCGTAAGGGAGTTGCGCGCGCCCACGGCGGTCATCAGCGGCGCGTCCGACCGGCTCACGCCCCCTCTGCACGCCCGCGCGCTGGCCGCAGCACTGCCGCACTCCCTCGGTCTCACCGAGCTGCCCGGCATGGGCCACATGACTCCGGTCGAGGCGCCGGAACTGGTCAACGGAAAGATCCGGGAACTGGTCACCGCGTATGTGACGGACACCCCCGGCCGAGCCGGCGCCGAGGCGCCCGGGCGGATCAAGGAGGGCTCATGAGCAGGGTCGGTCTCGAAGGACAGGTCGCCGTCGTCACCGGAGCGGCGCGCGGGGTCGGCGAGTTGCTCGCCCGCAAGCTCTCCGCGCGCGGGGCGAAGGTCGCGCTGGTCGGGCTGGAGGAGGAGGCGCTCAAGGAGGTCTCCGGGCGGCTGCACACCGACAGTGCGTACTGGTACGCCGACGTCACCGATCACGAGGCGATGAGCCGGGTGGCGCGGGAGGTCAAGGAGCGGTTCGGGAAGGCCGACATCGTGGTGGCCAATGCCGGGGTGGCGAACGGCGGTCCGTTCGCCGAGTCGGATCCCGAGGCCTGGCGGCGGGTGATCGAGGTCAACCTGATCGGCTCGGCGGTGACGGCACGCGCGTTCCTGCCGGTGCTCACGGAGAGCCGGGGCTATCTGCTGCAGGTGGCGTCGCTTGCCGCGATCACGCCGGCGCCCATGATGACGGCGTACTGCGCGTCCAAGGCGGGTGTGGAGGCGTACGCGCACAGTCTGCGCGCCGAGGTCGGCCACCAGGGGGTGCGCGTCGGGGTCGCGTATCTGTCCTGGACGGACACCGACATGGTGCGCGGCGCCGACCAGGACGATGTGATGCGGGAGCTGCGGCAGCGGCTGCCGTGGCCGTCGAACAAGACGTATCCGCTGGGACCTGCGGTGGACCGGATCGTGGCCGGGATCGAGCGGCGCTCGGCACACGTGTACGGGCAGTGGTGGCTGCGCGGGATGCAGGGCGTGCGCGGGTACCTGCCGGCGCTGATCGGGACGGTCGGGCAGCGCGAGATGAAGCGGTTCGCGCCCCGCTTGCAGGGCATCCGCACCGGGCTCGTCGGCGCAGGTGGGGCGGCTGACGAGGAGGCGCGCGCTACGCACCGTCACTGATCGAAATGCGGGCTGTAGCGCCCCGTGTGAATCTGGTCGAGGCCCCACAGATGGGCCAATCCCCCTCACCCACCACGGGAGTGAACCCACATGGGTATGAAGGACAAGGCCGGCAAGACGCAGGGTCAGGCCAAGCAGAAGATCCGCGAAGGCCAGGAGCAGGCCAAGCAGCGCGGCGGCCAGCAGCCGGCGCAGGAGCACGGCGGGCAGACGGCGCAGGAGCGTGGCCGGCAGACGACGCAGCAGCGTGGTCAGCAGGCGACGCAGCAGCGTGGTCAGCAGGCGACGCAGGAGCGTGGCCAGCAGATGCGTGAGCGCGGCCGCCAGAACATGGACGACACCGAGCAGGAGATGCAGGACCGGTTCAACCAGGACTACGACGCGTAGTCGTTGTCCTGGCTCGGCCGAAGTATGTGGGGCGCCCTCCGTTGCGGAGGGCGCCCTGCGGCGCCTCAGGGGGCCGTCGGCCGCGGGGGCAGCTTCGGGCGGGATCTGTCCGGGGTCTCGCTGTAGTCCGGGGGGAGCGCCGCCGGGTGGTCGGTCAGGAGGTCCAGGGCCAGTTGGATCGCGTCGTCCATCTCGACGTGGCGGCCCTCCGCCCAGTCCATCGGGGTGCGCAGGACCTCCACGTCGGGGGCGACGCCGTGGTTCTCGACGGACCAGCCGTAGTCCTCGAACCAGGCCGCGTTCATCGGCACCGTGATCACCGTGCCGTCGCCCAGCCGGTGCCGCCCGGTCATGCCGACGACCCCGCCCCAGGTGCGCTGCCCGACCACAGGGCCGAGCCGCAGCAGCTTGATCGCGGCCGTGATCATGTCACCGTCGGAGGAGGTCGCCTCGTCGGCGAGCGCGACGATCGGGCCGCGCGGCGCGTTGGAGGCGTACGACACCGGCTGCGCGTCCCTCGTCAGGTCCCAGCCGAGGA
Source organism: Streptomyces sp. NPDC031497 (assembly GCF_055580905.1). Classification (NCBI taxonomy): domain Bacteria; kingdom Bacillati; phylum Actinomycetota; class Actinomycetes; order Kitasatosporales; family Streptomycetaceae; genus Streptomyces; species Streptomyces sp. NPDC031497. The sequence continues at coordinate 121,691 of NZ_JBVIKO010000004.1, read as the reverse complement.
TGGTCCGGGTGAGTTTCTCGACGACGAGTTCGCTGATGTGGCCGCCCGCGTTGCCGCGCACGTCGACGATGAGCGCGGGGCGCGAGACCTCCATGCGCAGATCGCGGTTGAACTGGGCCCAGCCCGACCCGCCCATGTCCGGGATGTGCAGATAGCCGCACCTGCCGCCGCTCGACTCCCGTACCACCGCACGGCGCTTGGCCACCCAGTCCTGATAGCGCAGCGGCCGCTCGTTGATCAGCGGGAGGACGGCGACCCGGCGCGGCGGCCCAGGCTCGCCGTCGCCCGGCACGAACGTCAGCTCCACCGTCGTACCGCCCGCTCCCGCGAGCAGCGGATACGGGCCGGTCACCGGATCCACCGGCCTGCCGTCCACGTGCGTGAGCACCGCGCCCTCCCGGATCCCCGTGCCCGCCAGCGGTGACCGCGCCTTGGAGTCGGAGGAGTCGCCGGGCAGGATCCGCTTGACCGTCCAGCCGCCGTCCCGGCGTACGAAGTCGGTGCCGAGCAGGCCCTGGAAGCGCTGGTAGTGCGGTGGGCCCTCGTTGCGGCGGGCGGGGGTGACATAGGCGTGCGAGGTGCCCAGTTCGCCGAGGACCTCGCGCAGGAGGTCGGCGAACTCGTCGGGGGAGGCCACCCGTTCGACCAGCGGACGGTACTGGTCGAGGACCCCGTCCCAGTCGATGCCGCACATTCCGGGGTCCCAGAAGTAGTCGCGGATGAGCCGGCCGGCCTCGGCGTACGCCTGCCGCCACTCGGCGGGCGGATCGACCTGGTGCAGGATGCGGCGCAGGTCGATCCAGACGGTCGAGTCGGCGTCGCCGGACTCGGTCGACGGCACGGCCCGCAACTCGCCCTCGTCGACCACGACCAGGCGGCTGCCGTCGCCGCTGACCGTGAACCAGTCCAGGTGGTCCACGAGTTCGGACTTCTTCGCCTTGGTGATGTTGAAGTACTCCAGGGTCGGCCGGCCGCTGGTGTCCGCGGGGTTGACGAAGGTCTCGCCCAGCGCACCCGAGATCGGCCAGCGCAGCCAGACCAGACCGCCGCCGGCGACCGGGTACAGCGCCGAGTACTTGGAGGCGGCGACCGGGAAGGGGGTCACCCGGTTCTCCAGTCCCTCCACCTCGACCGTGACCGCGCCGCCCTCGCCGGGCTCCTCGTCCTCGACGGGGTCCAGACCGCCCGCCGCCGGTCGCCCGTCGGGACTGAGGGCGAAGGGGGAGGGGGTCGCCGACGAGAGCGGGACCAGGTAGGGGCGGCAGCCGAGCGGGAAGGACAGGTCGCCGGTGTGCACGTCGTACACCGGGTCGAAACCGCGCCAGGACAGGAACGCGAGATAGCGGCCGTCGCGGGTGAAGACGGGGTTCTCGTCCTCGAACCGGCCGTTGGTGACGTCGATGACGAGCCGGTCGCTGATGCGGGCCAGCTTGATCTGCCGCAGCGAACGGCCGATGCCTGGATGCGACCAGGTCAACCATGACCCGTCCGGTGAGAAGGCCAGATCACGGACCGGACCATTGATCGACTGGATCAACTCGGTGACCACGCCGTCGGAGCTTTCGCCGTCAACAGAATCAATGCCGCCAGGGGTAGTGGCATCAACATGGTCAATACCGTCAATGGAAGCGGCCGAATCAACAGAACCAACGGAATCAACGGAGCCAGCCGGAACGTCGGAATCGGCAGCCTCGGAAGCATCAACGGCATCAACGGCATTGACGGTGTCGACGGAATCAACAGATGCCCCGTCGCCCTCAACATCCTCGGACACGTCGATCAACAACAGCCGTCCGTCGTGCGCCGCCACCGCCAGCCGCTCGCCCAGCGGGTCCGACACCAGTTCAAGGACCCGGCCCAGCTTCCCGGAGGCCAGTCGGCGCGGTGGGCGGTCGCCGCTCGCCCGGGGCAGGTGGGCGATCTCGACCGCATCCTCGCCGCCGGCGTCCGTGACGTACGCGATCTGCCCGGTCGAGCCGAGCATCTCCGGGAGCCGCACCCGTACCCCCGGCGTGTCGGCGATGGTGCGCGCCGGGCCGTCGCGGTGGGTGAGCCAGTACAGGCTGCCGCGTACGACGACGGCGCTGGCCCGTCCCGTCTCGTCGACGGAGACGCCGTCGACGTGCTGGGCGGCCGGTACCTGGTAGGGGCGGCGCCCGGCGCGCGGCCCGGACAGCCGTACGTCCAGCCTGCGCGGCGCCGAGTCCGGGCCGAGGTCGTCGACGAGCCACAGGTCGCCCGCGCACTGGTACACCACCCGGGCGCCGTCGCTGGCGGCGTGCCGGGCGTAGAAGGCGTCGTGGTCGGTGTGGCGGCGCAGGTCGGAGCCGTCGTAGGCGCAGGAGTAGAGGTTGCCGACGCCCTCGTGGTCGGAGAGGAAGGCGATCCGGCCGGCGACGAACATCGGGGAGTGCAGATGGCCGTCGATGCCGGCGAGCAGCCGCTGCCCGTGCAGCCAGAGCCGGCCCATGGCGCCGCCCCGGTAGCGCTTCCAGCCGGCCGGTTCGTGCGGCGGGGTGCCGGTGAGCAGCAGAGTCCTGCGCTCGCCCTCGATGTCGGCGACCTGAATGTCGGCGACCGGCCCCCAGGGCAGTTTGCGGCCCGGGTCGCCGTCGGGGGACACCTTGTAGGCCCAGGTGAAATAGGAGAACGGCTGCCCATGGGAGGCCACCGCGAGAATGTCGCCCTCCGGGGTCCAGCCGCACACCTGGGTGTCGGCGCTGCCCCAGTACGTCAGCTGCCGCCCGGGCCCGCCGTCCACGTCGACCAGGTGGATCTCGGGCACCAGGCTGCGCCAGCTCGTGTACGCGACCTGACGGCCGTCCGGCGAGAAGCGCGGATGGCCGACCTTGGTGCGGTCGACGGTGAGCCGCCAGGCGCGGCCCGGGGCGTCCAGCGAGGTCAGCCAGAGGTCGTCCTCGGCCACGAAGCACAACAGGTCACCGTGGAGATGCGGCATGCGCAGATAGCTCACCTCCCCATGCTTTTCCGGGTACAGGGGGCAGGCAACTCGTGGGCACGCGCGCGTGGCGGACGCACGTGAGAGAGCACACGTACGAAACGGTTTCGTTTCTATGGATCCCGGGGTATCTTCAATATGTACGCAGCGAGGTGCACGATGCACGATGTACGCATCAGGTGCCGACGGAACAGGGAAGGGTGAGTGACATGGCTGAGGTCGCAACGGCGCGTCGCAGCCGGATCACGCCCGAGCGCGAGACGGAGCTGTACGAGGCCGTGCTCGACCTGCTCCGTGAGGTCGGCTACGACGCCCTCACCATGGACGCCGTCGCCGCTCGCACCAAGTCCAGCAAGGCCACCCTCTACCGCCAGTGGGGCGGCAAGGCCGAACTGGTGGCCAAGGCGGTACGGCACACCAAGCCGGGGGGCGCGGGTCTCAGCAAGATCGACACCGGCTCGCTCCGGGGCGATCTGCATGCCCTCACCCTGCGCTCGGACGACTGCGAGATGGAGCAGAACTCCGCGCTGATGCGAGGTCTCGCCATGGCGGTCCATGGCAACCCGGACCTCCTGGAAGCGTTCAAGGAGCATCTGATCGGGCCCGAGATGGCCGACTTCAACCAGGTGCTGCGGCGTGCCATCGACCGGGGCGAGGTCCGTGCGGACAACCCGGCGATCGACTTCGTGATGCACATGATGATCGGCGGGTTCGCCGCCCGTTCCCTGATCGACGAGCAGCCGCCCAACCAGGCCTTCCTCCTGTCGTACATCGACGCCGTGGTGCTCCCCGCACTCCGCGCGCCCATCACCGGCTGACCCCTCCCCACAGCCAGCCCACCTGACGCCTTCGCTCACGTCGTCGGGCCGATCACCCCTGCCACCCACCGGGTTGATCACCCCTGCCCTGAATACCCCACGACCTGACCGGGAGTACGCCCTCGTGGCCACGTTCCTCTACAAACTGGGCCGGCTCGCCTTCAGGCGACGGCACTTCGTCGCCCTCATATGGGTGGCGCTGCTCACCCTCGCGGGAGTCGGCGCGGCCAGTGCCCCCGCAGCCGGCAACACCTCCTTCTCCATCCCCGGAACCGAGGCCCAGAAGGCCTTCGACCTGCTGGACCAGCGCTTTCCGGGCACCAGCTCCGACGGCGCCACCGCGCGCGTGGTCTTCAAGGCGCCGGCCGGCGAGAAGATGACGGACAAGCTCAACAAGGCGACTGTCAAGAAGACCGTCAAGGAACTGTCCAACGGCTCCGAGGTCGACTCGGTCGCCGACCCCTACAAGGGCAAGGCCGTCAGCAAGGACGGCACGATCGCGTACGCCTCGGTCAAGTACAAGGTCTCCGGCATGGAACTGGAGGACTCCTCACGGGACGCCCTGAAGGCGGCCGCGCAGGACGCTCGGGACGCCGGGCTGACCGTGGAGATCGGCGGCGACGCGCTCAGCGCCACGCCCGAGACCGGTTCCAGCGAGGTCATCGGCATCGCGATCGCCGCGGTCGTCCTGGTCATCACCTTCGGCTCGCTGCTCGCGGCCGGATTCCCGCTGCTCACCGCGATCATCGGCGTCGGCATCGGCGTCTCCACGATCACGGCCCTGGCCAGCGCCCTCGACCTGGGCTCCACCACCTCCACCCTGGCCACGATGATCGGCCTCGCGGTCGGTATCGACTACGCCCTGTTCATCGTCTCCCGCTACCGCGCGGAACTCACCGAGGGCCGCGAACGCGAGGAAGCCGCCGGCCGCGCGGTCGGTACGGCGGGCTCGGCGGTCGTCTTCGCCGGTCTGACGGTCGTGATCGCCCTGGTCGGACTCTCCGTCGTCAACATCCCGATGCTCACCAAGATGGGGGTGGCCGCCGCGGGAACGGTCGTCGTCGCCGTCCTGATCGCCCTCACCCTCATCCCCGCGCTGCTCGGCTTCGCGGGCCGCAGGATCAAGCCCACCGGCGAGAAGAGCAAGCTGCTCGGCGGCGGCCGCGCGAAGAAGAAGCACGCCGACAGGCCCAACATGGGCACCCGGTGGGCCAGCTTCGTCGTACGGCGCCCGGTCGCCGTGCTGCTGCTCGGTGTCGTCGGCCTCGGCGCGGCGGCGGTCCCCGCGGCCTCCCTGCAGCTGGGCCTCGGCGACGACGGCTCCCAGCCGACCTCGACCACCCAGCGCCGCGCCTACGACCTGCTTTCCGACGGCTTCGGCCCCGGCTTCAACGGCCCGCTCATGGTCGTCGTCGACGCCAAGGACAGCGCCCACCCGAAGGCCGCGTTCAACAAGGTCGACAGCGAGATCAAGGGCCTCAAGGACGTCGTCACGGTGACCCCGGCCGCGCCCAACAAGGCCGGCGACACCGCGACCATCACCGTCATCCCTAATTCCAAGCCGTCCTCGACCACCACCGAGGACCTGGTCCACGCGATCCGCGACCAGGGCACCGAGATCACCGCCGACACGGACGCCAAGGTCCTGGTCACCGGCTCGACGGCGATGAACATCGACGTCTCGCAGAAGCTCAACGACGCCCTGATCCCCTACCTGGTCCTGGTCGTCGGCCTCGCCTTCCTCCTGCTGATCGTGGTCTTCCGCTCGATCCTGGTCCCGCTGAAGGCCGCCCTCGGCTTCCTGCTCAGCGTGATGGCGGCGCTCGGCGCCGTGGTCGCGGTCTTCCAGTGGGGCTGGCTGTCCGGCCTGCTCGGCGTCGAGGAGACCGGCCCGGTCATGTCGATGATGCCGATCTTCATGGTGGGCGTCGTCTTCGGCCTCGCCATGGACTACGAGGTGTTCCTCGTGACCCGGATGCGGGAGGCGTACGTCCACGGCGAGAAGCCGAGCCAGGCCGTCGTCACCGGCTTCAAGCACGGCGCACGGGTCGTCACGGCCGCCGCCGTCATCATGATGGCCGTCTTCTCCGGCTTCATCGGCTCCAGCGAGTCCATGATCAAGATGATCGGCTTCGGCCTCGCGATCGCCGTCTTCTTCGACGCGTTCATCGTCCGCATGGCGATCGTCCCCGCCGTACTCGCCCTGCTCGGCAAGCGCGCATGGTGGCTGCCGAAGTGGCTGGACCGCCTGCTGCCCAACGTCGACGTCGAGGGCGAGGGCCTGCGCGCCCTGTCCGACAAGCACGCCGGCGAGGACTCCGGCAAGGACGACGAGGACCGGGAGCTGGTACGCGCCTGACGCGCACTTCGTGAAAGACCGCCGGTGAGGGCCCGTGGGGACGGGGCGCCCTCACCGGCTTTTCCGTACCCGATGAACCGGCCGCGGAGGGCGAGCGCCGGCTGGGGCGGCGTCCGGCCGGGAACGGAACCCGACGCGACGCTGCCGACCGGCACGGCGCCCGGTTTGATCGTGATCTCCACGAGGTTCCCTCCCCGCGTGGTCGTACTCCGTGACCGGCACGGATCACGCGTTAACCATTCGCCGTCACTTCGTCCGCTTGGTTAGCGTGCCCTCCATGACGACGACAGCCGACGCCGACGCCGGGGGCTTCGGAGCCCATCCCCGTTTCGCCGCCGCCCTGGACGAACTGGGGCTGGGGGAGCTGACCTCCCGGATCCGGCGGTTCCCGGACGCGACCCGTACCGCCGCCGAGGCCGCCGCGGCGATCGGGTGCGAACTGAGCGAGATCTGCAAGTCGCTGATCTTCGCGGCCGACGGGGTGCCGGTGCTGGTGCTGATGGACGGCGCCTCCCGCGTCGACGTGGAGCTGGTGCGCAAGGAACTCGGCGCCCAGAAGGTCACCCGGGCCAAGGCGGACGTCGTACGGGAGACGACCGGGTACGCCATCGGGGGCGTGCCGCCGTTCGGGCACCGTACACGCACGCGCGTGCTCGCAGACCGGGCGCTGCTGCGGCACGACGTGGTGTGGGCCGCCGCCGGCAACCCCCACGCCGTCTTCCCGATCGCGCCCGGCGCCCTGGTCGGGCACGCCGGCGCCACCGTCGTGGACGTGCGCGAGCCCTCCGCGTGAGCCCACTGGTCACCGCGGCCGTCCTGTGCGCCGCGGTCACGCACGCCAGTTGGAACGCCATCGCCCACCGGATCACCGACAAACTCGTCGGCTCCTCGCTGATCGCCGCCGGAGGCGTGCTGATCGGGCTGCTGCTGATGCCGTTCGCGGCGGTCCCGGCGGCCGGCGCACGGCCGTATCTGATCGCCTCCGCGGTCGTCCATGTCGCCTACTTCGCGCTGCTGATGCTCTCCTTCCGACTCGGCGACTTCGGACAGGCCTATCCGCTCGCGCGCGGCACCGCACCGCTGCTGGTCACGCTGTTCGCCGCCGTGTTCGTGCACGAGGTCCCCAACGCCCTGGCGGCCGCGGGGATCGCCGTGTCCTGCGCCGGGCTCTTCGGGATCGCGCTGTGGGGGCTGCGCGGCCGCAGGCCCGACTGGGCGGCGGTCGGGGCCGCCCTCGCCACCGGCCTGTCCATCGCCGCGTACACCGTCCTCGACGGCCTGGGGGTGCGCGCCTCGGGTTCCCCGGCCGGCTACATCGCCTGGCTGATGGCCCTTCAGGGCCTGGCCATCCCGGCGTACGCCCTCGTTCGCAGACGCGGCGAACTGCTCACCGCGGCACGCCCGTTCGCGGCGCTGGGACTGCTGGGCGCTCTGCTGTCCGTCCTCGCCTACGGACTGGTCCTGTGGGCGCAGACGCGCGCCGAACTCGCACCGGTCGCCGCGCTGCGCGAGTCGTCGATCATCGTCGGGGCGGCCATCGGCGCGGTGTTCTTCAAGGAGCGGTTCGGGACGCCCAGGATCGCGGCGGCCGGTCTCCTGGTCGTCGGTATCGGGCTGATGCTGCACGCCGGTTGACGGGCGGCCATATTGTCGTTGCCTTGACGAACCGTTCTTCGAACGTTCAGCTGAGCGCCTGTATCCGGGCTGTGTGTTCTCCGTAAGGTCCCTGCGGATTGCGAATGAAGGGACGCACGGGACTCATGGACACACTCCACGCAGTCCGGGCCCGCGGGATCAGCAAGTGCTTCGGCGATGTCGTTGCACTTGACGGCGTGGACCTGGATGTGACGCAAGGCCAGATCCACGGTCTGGTCGGACCGAACGGCGCCGGCAAGACGACGCTGCTCGGTCTGCTGCTGGGGCTGGCCGTCGCCGACGGCGGCAGACTGGAGATCCTCGGCACGCCGGTCGAGCGGACGCTCGCCGCCCCCGACGGTGTCGCCGGTTTCGTGGACGCGCCCGGTCTCTACCCCTCGCTCACCGCCCGGCAGAACCTCGCCGCGCTGGCGGCCCTTCGCGGCCTGGACACGGGGACGGCGGGCATCGACGGCGTGCTCGGCGAGGTCGGGCTCACCGATGTCGCCGACGACAAGACCCGCGGCTTCTCCCTCGGCATGCGCCAGCGGCTGGGGCTCGCCGCCGCCCTGCTCACCCGGCCCCGGCTGCTCGTGCTCGACGAGCCGTCCAACGGCCTGGACCCGGCCGGCAAGAGACATGTGCACGGCGTCCTCACCCGGCTCGCCGCCGAGGGAACCGGCGTGGTGCTCTCCAGCCACCGCATGGACGACCTGGAGGCGCTGTGCTCCGAGGTCACCATCCTCGCCACCGGACGCGTCGTCTTCTCCGGCCCGCTGAGCAAGCTGGTCGCCGAGAACCGTGAACTCGACTACCGGCTGCGCGCCTCCGACCCCGAGGCCGCGCGCCGGATCGCCGCCGACACGGCGGGCATCCGGATCGTCGACGACAGCGGCGTACGACAGGACGCCGACGTACTCGTCGTACGCGCTCTGGTGCCCGCCCTCGACGAACTCGTCGCGAAGGTCGTGCGGTCGGACGTCGCGGTGCGCGAACTCGCCCCCGTCGTATCACCGCTGGAGGCCGCGTTCCTCGCCCTCACCGACCAAGAGGAGACCGGCCGATGACCGCGACCACCGTCGCCCCGAGCACGACTGCGGCCCGCCGTGTCCCGGTGTCGCGCGGCTACCGCTTCGAACTGGTCAAGCTGGTCTCGCAGTGGCGGATCCGGCTGCTGGTCCTCGCCTGCTGGATCGCGCCGGCGCTCTTCGTCGCCGGGGTGAGCCAGCAGAGCACGCTTCCCTCCGACACGCTCTTCGGCCGCTGGATGCATGCCACTGGCTGGGCCGGACCGTTGGTCATGCTCGGTTTCGCGGGCACCTGGGCGCTGCCGCTGCTGACCTCGGTGGTCGCCGGTGACGTGTTCGCCTCCGAGGACCGCCTGGGCACCTGGCGTCATCTGCTGGTGGCGGTCCGCTCGCCCGCGCGGATCTTCGCGGCGAAGGCACTGGCCAGCCTCACCGTCATCCTGCTGCTGGTGGCCGGACTGGCCGTCTCCAGCGCGGTCGGCGGACTGGCGGCGGTCGGCAACCAGCCCCTGGTGGGACTGGACGGGCATCTGCTGACGCCCGGGGACGCGGCCGGCCGGGTCCTGCTCTCCTGGATCGCGGCCCTCGCACCGACGCTTGCCCTCGCCGCGATCGGACTGCTCGGGTCGGTCGCGCTGGGCCGCTCCCCGATGGGGCTGCTGCTGCCCCCGATCGTCGCGCTCGCGATGTCGGTCGCCCAGATGCTGCCGCTGCCCGTCGCCGTGCGCCTCGCCCTGCCCACCTACGCCTTCATCTCCTGGAACGGCCTGTTCACCAGCCCGGCCCAGCTCGCCCCGCTCCTGACCGCCGTCGCGGTCAGCCTGGTGTGGGCGGTGCTCGCGACCGTACTGGCCTATGTGCTGTTCGTGCGGCGCGACTTCACCAATCCGGCCTACGACGGTTCCGGGCGCCGCGCGTTCACCTTCGGCGTGCTGCCGCTGGCCGCGCTGACCGCCGTCACCGTCGGGGCGGTCGCCGTGGGCACCCCCTCGACGGGCTCCGGCATCGAACAGGACAAGGTGCAGAAGTCCCTCGCCACGGTCTTCGCGCACCTCTATCGCCTGCAGACGCAGGAACTCCATCGACCCGCCGTCACCGAAAAGCAGTTGGGGGCCACGGCGGCGTGTACCAAGAGCGACGGCCAGGCCGCCCAGGAGGGCGCGGGGAACGACTGGCGTTGCGTTGTGAGCTGGCACCTCCCCGGCGTCTCGGTGACGGGGACGGCGATCTACCAGCTCGACATCACCTCGGACGGGCGGTTCGTGGCGGACGGTGACGGTCCCAAGGAAGTCAACGGTTACTTCCTGGTGCGGACCGCGACCGGTGACGCCCCGAATCCGCTGTGGCAGTTCGACGGCAACGTCGAACTGCTTGACACCCACTGAAGGGAACAGTTCCGTGCAGGTAACCCGCCAGCGTCGGATCAACGAGAACAGACAAGTCAACTTCCTCGGCCGGCGCGTCGGCCGCCGGGCGCTGCTGGTGACGGCCGGTATCACCGTCGCCCTCGGCGTCACGGGCACCGCGGTCGCCTCGACATACCAGTTCGGCACCCAGCAGGTCGGCCAGACCACCGCCAACGGCCAGGTCGTCTCCGCCGACCAGTACATCAACCCCTACGGCAGCCGCACCGTCATCAACGACGGCAAGATCATGTCGTCGACGGTCAGCCCGGACGGCACCCACCTCGCGGCCTCGGTCGCCGACGGTGACGCGTCCCTGGTGATCATGGACCTGGCGACCGGGCAGGTGAAGCAGAAGGTCGGCACCAACGCGGCGGACGGCCTGCGCATCAGCAGCGGCGCGGTCGGCCAGGAGGGTCCCACCTACTCGCCCGACGGCAAGCAGCTGTGGCTGGGCCAGGCCAACGGCTACACGAAGTTCACCGTCAACGCGGACGGCACCCTCGCGAGCCCCACGGCCGTACCGATCGCGGCCAACGGCTCCAAGCAGGCGCTGGTGGGCGCGGCCGTGTTCTCCGCGGACGGCTCCACCGTGTACTCCGCGGTCAACGGCCAGAACAAGGTGGTCGCGATAGACGCGGCGACCGGCACGGTCAAGCAGACCTGGGCCGTCGGCAACGCCCCGCGCGGTCTCGCCCTGGTCGACGGCAAGCTCTACGTCAGCAACGAGGGCGGGCGTCCGGCCAAGGCCGGGGACACCACCATCAACTCCTACGGCACCGACGTGGTCGCCAACCCGAAGACCGGCGCCTCCACCACCGGCACGGTCAGCGTCATCGACACCTCCGACCCGTCCGCCGCCGTCGGCACCATCGCCGTCGGCCTGCACCCGACCGCGGTGTACGCGAACAAGGGCGCGGTGTTCGTCACCAACACCGCCGACAACAGCGTGTCGGTCATCGACAGCCACAAGGACATGGTCGTCCAGACCATCGCCACCCAGCCGTGGCCCGAGGCGTCCGTCGGCTACGAGCCGAACGCGGTCACCCTCACCGACGACGGCCGCCTCCTGGTGACGCTCGGCCGCGCCAACGCCGTCGCCGTCTACCGCTACACCTCCCCGCAGCAGCCCGCCCGTTACGTCGGTCTGGTCCCCACGGACTACTTCCCGTCGGGGATCACCGCCCTCGGCAAGAAGGTCGTCGTCGCCAACACCCGCGGCGTCGACGCGCTGCGCCCCGACGCCGCCGGCCACAACACGCACGACACCACGTCGAGCCTCACCCAGTTCACGATGCCGAGCGACCAAGTCGTCAGGTCCGAGACGGCCAAGGTGTTCAAGCAGAACGGCTGGACGTCCAACTCGGTCAAGACCGCCAAGGGCAACAGCCACAAGAAGGCCGTCCCGGTCCCGAAGCGGATCGGCGACCCGTCGACGATCAAGCACGTCTTCCTGCTCGTCAAGGAGAACCGCACCTACGACCAGGTCTTCGGCGACCTCCCGCAGGGCAACGGAAACTCCGCGCTCACCCAGTTCGGCGAGAACGTCACGCCGAACCAGCACGCGCTGGCCCAGCAGTTCGGCCTGTACGACAACTTCTACGACATCGGCACCAACTCCGCCGAGGGCCACAACTGGCTCATGCAGTCCGACAACCCGGAGTACACCGAGTCGTCGGCCGGCGAGTACACCCGTAGCTACGACACCGAGAACGACGTCCTCGGCCACCAGAAGACCGGGTTCATCTGGACCGGTGCACAGGCGGCCGGCAAGTCGGTCAAGGACTTCGGCGAGTTCCAGTCGCTGGAGACCAAGCCGGCCGGCGCGACCTGGCAGAACCTGTACTGCGACAGCAAGAACATGGCCGCGACCGGGGCCCAGACCGCCTACCCCATCAAGACGGGCTCGGCGATCCCCTCGCTCAACGACGTGTCGGTGCAGGGCTTCCCGCTGTTCGACCTCGACGTCCCGGACGTCTACAAAGAGCAGATCTGGCAGCAGGACTTCGAGAAGAACGGCCCGGCGAACCTGAACATGTTCTGGTTCTCCAACGACCACACCGGCGGCCCGGCGAATGCCGCCGCCGCGGTCGCCGACAACGACCTCGCGGTCGGCCGGATGGTCGACAAGATCACGCACAGCAAGTACTGGAAGGACTCGGCGATCTTCGTCGTCGAGGACGACTCCCAGGCCGGCCTCGACCACGTCGACGGCCACCGCGCGCCGGTCCAGGTCATCAGCCCGTACGCCCAGCACGGCAAGGTCGACGACCACTACTACTCGCAGATCACCATGGTCCGCACCATCGAGCAGATCCTCGGGGTGCACCCGATGAACCAGCTCGACAGCGCGGCCACCCCGATGTACGGGGCGTTCACGAGCAAGGCGGACGACACGCCGTTCACGGCGGTCCCGAACCGGACCTCCCTGACCCTCGGCGTGAACCCGCAGCCGACCTGCGGTTCGGACACCCCGGCAGCCCAGGACACCAAGGCGGCAGCCGCGCCGACGACGGTCTCGGTGCCGGCGGCCGAGAAGACGCTCGCGGCACAGTGGAAGACCTGGGCGTCGCACCAGCGGCTGACCGGCCCGAACGCCGTGCCCGACTACGCCAACCCCACCCAGATGAACCGTTACACCTGGTACCAGACCCACAACTGGACCAAGCCGTACCCCGGCGACAAGAAGATCTACACGCCGGACGACGTACCGGGCGCCTACCTTCCCTCCTCGGAGAACGACGGCTGAGCGCTCTGCCACGCGGTCATGTGCGGGGCCCTGGGCGGGCCCCGCACGTCCCCTCGTCGGTCCCGGGACGGCTGCCGCGCGCAGGCTGCCGCGCCATGCGCCAAGCTTGCTGCGGAACGTACGCGGAACGCACGCGGAACGACGACGAGAGGGAGACGTCATGACCGACAAGCCGACCGTGGCCTTGCTGGGCACCGGCATCATGGGCGCCGCGATGGGCCGCAACCTCCTGAAGGCCGGACTCACCGTCCGCGCGTGGAACCGCACCCGGGCCAAGGCGGAACCCCTCGCCGCCGACGGCGCCCAGGTCACCGGCACCCCCACCGAGGCCGTCGACGGCGCCGACGTCGTTGTGACCATGCTGTACGACGGCGACACCGCCCTGGAGGCCCTCCGTGAGGCGGCCGGCGCGCTGCGGCCGGGGGTCGTCTGGGCGCAGTGCACCACCGCGGGACTCGACCAGATCCCCGAACTGGCCGCCTTCGCCCGCGAGCACGGCCTGGTCTTCTACGACGCCCCGGTCCTCGGCACCCGCCAGCCCGCGGAGGCCGGACAGCTCACCGTCCTGGCAGCCGGTCCCGAAGAGGGCCGGGAGACGGTCGCGCCGGTCTTCGACGCCGTCGGCGCCCGCACACTGTGGACCGGCGACGACGGGTCCTCGGCCGCCGCGACCCGGCTCAAGCTGGTCGCCAACAGCTGGGTCATCGCGGCCACCGCGGCGACCGGCGAGGTGGTGGCCCTGGCCCAGGGCCTCGGCGTCGACCCGAACAACTTCTTCGACCTGATCGCGGGCGGGCCGCTCGACATGGGCTACATGCGGGCCAAGGCCGGGCTGATCCTGGACGGCGGGCTGACCCCGCCGTCCTTCGCGGTGGACACCGCCGGGAAGGACGCCCGGCTGATCGTCGCCGCCGGCGCGAGCCACGGCGTGCGCCTCGACGTCGCCGAGGCGGCCGCCGAACGCTTCGCCCGCGCCGCCGCCCAGGGCCACGCCGACGAGGACATGGCCGCCGCGTACTTCGCGAGCTTCGACGGCAAGTAGTCGGTCACCCGGGTCCGCGCCGACGTGACGGCCCGGCCCTGTGAGGAGCACCCTGGAAGCAGCGATTGCGGAGGTGGTCCCCATGATGCAGACCGCTGTGGGATGGCACGTCGAGATGGAGTTCCTGGAGGACGACACGCACACGCGCGCGGTGGCCATGGTGCGCCTGCCCGACGGCACCGAGGTACGGGCGCACGGCCATGCGAGCCGTCATGACTCCGACAGCAATCAGCCCAGAGTCGGCGAGGAGATCGCCGGAGCCCGCGCTTTGAACGAACTGGCCATGCAGTTGCTGACTAAGGCGCACGGCGAGATCGACGCGGACTCCGGACGGCACTCGCACCCGATCAACGTGTGAGGAGCGTGGGCGCGGTTGCGGGCGGCGTGGGAGGCGCGGGCCGGGCGCGCAGGCGTGCGAGGCGTGGGCGCGGGGTGCGGGCGCGTGCGTGGGGCGCAGCGCGGAGCGCGCTGCGTGCGCTGGGCGCTGAGGCGCGTACGTCGGCGCTGAGGCGTGCACGTCGGCGCTCGGGCGTGGTGCGTGGGCGCTGGGGCGCGTACGTCCGCGCTGGGGCGCATGCGCGGCTACGACAGCGCCGTGCGCACCGCCCGCACCAGCGCCTGCGCCCGTGCGTCCGCCGTCACGCTCTTGCGGAAGCCGTTGGTGACGTAGCCGAAGGCGATGCCCGACTCGGGGTCCGCGAAGCCGAGCGCGCCGCCGCGGCCCGGATGGCCGAAAGAAGCGGGGGAGAGCAGCGGGGAGGCGCTGCCGTGCAGCATGTAGCCGAGCCCGAAGCGGGTGGAGACGACCAGCACCCGGTCCGGCCCCGCCGACTGCTCGGCGCGGGCCAGCTCGATGGTCTCCGGCGTGAACAGCCGCGTGCCGCCGTCGACCTCGCCGATGAGGGAGGCGTAGAAGCGGGCCAGGCCGTCGGCGGTGGCGATCCCGTTGGAGGCGGGGAGTGCGGCCGCGCGGTAGGCGGGCTCGTTCTCGTCCGGAAGCGGGCTGATCGCGCCGAACGCCCGGCGGGTCAGCGACCCGGGGTCGGCGTACGCCTCGGAGACGGCCCGCTTGGGCCGGGTCCGTAGCGCGCCGGCGGTCTCCGGGGCCTCGACGGGCCCGACGCGCCCCACGCGCGCGTGCTCCGTCTCCGGCAGGCCGAGCCACAACTCGGCGCCGACCGGCCCGGCGATCTCCTCCGCGATCCACTCGCCGATCGGCCGCCCGGTCACCCGCCGCACCAGCTCACCGGTGAGCCAGCTGTAGGTCTGTGCGTGATAGCCGTGATCGGTGCCCGGCTCCCACACCGGTGCCTGGGCCGCCACCGCCGCGGCGCTCAGATCGGGGTCGGCGGCCTGCTCGGGCGTGAGCGGCCGGTCCAGCACCGGCACGCCGGCGCGGTGCGCGAGCAGATGCCGCACCAGCGTGCGCTCCTTGCCGGCCGCCTTGAACTCCGGCCAGTGGTCACCCACCGGGGCGTCCAGGTCCAGCTCCCCGCGCTGCCGCAGAAGTAGCAGCACCGCGGCGGCGACGCCCTTGGTCGCCGAGCGCACGATCTGGGCGGTGCCGTGCTCCCAGGACGCCGCGCCGGCATCCCCGTCGAAGTCCCGGGCGCCGCCCCACAGGTCGACGACCCGGTGCCCGTCCCGGTACACGGCGACCGCCGCGCCCCGGTCCCCGAGCAGCTCGAAGTTCTTCGCGAACGCGTCCCTGACCGGCTCGAAGCCCTCGGCCACAGTGCCGTTCACGTCCACGTCCGCCACGTCCCTCCTGATCGCCTGCCACCCTTGGGGGCCAACGCCCTCGCGGGGCCCGCGATTCCTCGGTACCGAGGACGTACGGGCGTGAGCTGCGCCTCAGTCCTCGGTGGGGGAGGCGTGCGGTCAGCCGAGCACGATCGTCACGTCGATGTTGTCGCGCGTCGCGTTCGAGTACGGGCACACGTCGTGGGCGGCCTCCACCAGCTTCGCCGCGATGTCCGCGTCCAGGACCGGGAGCGAGACACTGAGCGCGACGGCGAGACCGTAGCCGCGCCGTTTGTTGGGGCCGATACCGACCTTCGCGGCGACCGTCGAGCCGGTCAGGTCGTAGCCCTCGCGGTTGCCGACCAGGATCAGCGCGTTGTGGAAGCAGGAGCTGTAGCCTGCCGCGAACAGCTGCTCGGGGTTGGTGCCGTTGCCGTCGCCGCCCAGCGCCGGAGGCATCGCGACCTTGAGGTCGATCTGGCCGTCCTGGCTGGTCACATACCCGTTCCGGCCGCCGTGAGCGGTCGCCTCGGCGACATACATGATCTTCGTCGGACGGGTGTCGACGGTGGCGCCTTCGGTCACGGCGGGACCTCCCCCAGGGCGGAAACGATGATGGGCAACACGATGGTGTGCAAGTACATCGTGCACAAGGTACCGACCGGTAGGAAGTCTCTGGATTACCAGGGGGTGGAAACCGTGGGTAACAGGGAGCGGGGGAGTGAGAGGAGAGGTGGGGCGCGCGATGCTGAGGTGCGCGCTGAGCGTGCGCGCCCGGCGTGGGCGCCGCTACGCGGGGCGCGGGGCCGCGCCGCTCGCCCGGTCCGCGAGCATCCGCAACTCCTCGCGCAACCGTGCCACGTCCGCGCCGTCGAGCCCCGTCGTCGTGAGCAGGGCGCCGGGTACGCGCGCCGCGCGCTCCCGCAGTTCCTCCGCGCGCCCGGTGCACGCGACGAGCACCGAGCGCTCGTCCCGCTCCGAGCGCTCCCTGTGTACCAGACCCGCCGCCTCCAGCCGCTTCAGCAGCGGCGACATCGTGCCGTAGTCGAGACGGAGCGCGCCGGCCAGGTCCTTCACCGTGGTCTCGCCCCGCTCCCACAGGACGAGCAGCACGAGGTACTGCGGGTAGGTGAGCCCGAGGTCGTCGAGGAGCGGGCGGTAGGCGGCGGTCACGGCGCGCTGCGCGGCGTACAGCGCGAAGCACAGCTGGTCGTCCAGCCGTGGCGGCCCCGTGCCCTCTTGATGCGTCACCCGCCCATTGTCACGGACGCGGGGAGGCGCGGGACGGCCGTCACGGAAACGCGTCAGGCGCTTCCGCGTCCCGCCGTCGCCGCGCGCGGGTCGAAGCCGAACGGCAGTTCCAGCCGGTGGGCGCGCATCAGGGCTTCGTCGGACAGGAGTTCGCCGGTGGGGCCGTCGGCGGCGATCGTGCCGTCGCTCAGGATCAGGGAGCGCGGGCACAGCTCCAGGGCGTAGGGCAGGTCGTGGGTGACCATGAGGACCGTGACGTCCAGGGAGCGCAGGATGTCGGCGAGTTCGCGGCGGGAGGCCGGGTCGAGGTTGGAGGAGGGTTCGTCGAGGACGAGGATCTCCGGTTCCATGGCGAGGACGGTGGCGACGGCGACCCGGCGGCGCTGGCCGAAGGAGAGGTGGTGCGGCGGGCGTTCGGCGAAGTCGGCCATGCCGACGCGTTCCAGGGCGGTACGCACGCGTGCCTCGAGTTCGGCGCCCTTCAGGCCGGCCGCCGCCGGACCGAACGCCACGTCCTCGCGGACCGTCGGCATGAACAGCTGGTCGTCCGGGTCCTGGAAGACGATGCCCACCCGGCGCCGGATCTCCGCCATGTGCCGCTTGCCGACCGGCAGTCCGGCCACCGTCACCGTGCCCGTGCCGCCGCTCAGGATGCCGTTGAGGTGCAGTACGAGGGTGGTCTTGCCGGCGCCGTTCGGCCCGAGCAGCGCGACGCGCTCGCCGCGCGTGACGGTGAAGTCCACGCCGAACAGGGCCTGGTGCCCGTCGGGGTAGGCGAAGGCGAGGCCGGAGACCTCCAGGGAGGCGGGAGCGGTAGTCACAGGGCCCATCCCAACACGCAGACGACAAGGGCGGACAAGGGCAGCGCGAGGGCGTGGGACCACTGCGCCCGGGACGCGGTCACCTCGTCGATGACCGGCATCGAGCCGGCGTACCCCCGGCTCACCATGGCCAGGTGGACGCGCTCCCCGCGCTCGTAGGAGCGGATGAACAACGCGCCGGCGGACTTCGCGAGCACGCCCCAGTGGCGCACGCCCCGCGCCTCGAAGCCGCGCGACTCCCGTGCGATCCGCATCCGGCGCATCTCGTCGGTGATGACGTCGCCGTAGCGGATCATGAAGGAGGCGATCTGGACGAGCAGCGGGGGGAGCCGGAGCCGCTGGAGCCCGAGGAGCAGTTCGCGCAGCTCCGTGGTGGCCGCGAGCAGGACGGAGGCGGCGACGCCGAGGGTGCCCTTGGCGAGCACGTTCCAGGCGCCCCACAGGCCGTTCACGCTGAGCGAGAGACCGAGGACGTCGACCCGCTCGCCCTCCGCCACGAACGGCATCAGCACCGCGAAGGCGACGAACGGCACCTCGATCAGCAGCCGGCGCAGCACGAAGGAAGCGGGCACGCGCGCGTGGTGCGCGACGCCCGCGAGGAGCACGGCGTACAGGGCGAACGCCCACATCGCCGTACGCGGTGTCGAGACCACGACGACCACGAAGGCGAAGGCGGCGGCGAGCTTGGTGTGCGGGGGGAGCGTGTGCACGGGGGAGTGCGCGTGCCGGTAGAGCCGGTGGGTGTGTCCTGCGCCCATGTCAGAGCGCCCGGGACGGTTCTTCGGCGCCCCGGCGCCTGCGCACCGCCCAGAACACCGTGCTGCCCGCGACGACGGTCACACCGACGCCGATGACGCCCGCGAGGCCGCCGGAGAGGCGGGCGTCGGAGATGTCCTTGACGCCGTAGTCGGCGAGCGGGGAGTCGGCGGCGGCGTGCTCCTCCGACTTCACGTCGATGCCCTTGTCGTGGGCGACCTTCTCCAGACCGTCCGGGTCGGCGGAGGCGTAGAAGCTGACGAACCCGGCGAGGACCAGGGAGGTGGCGAGCCCCGTGATCCACAGCGCGCGCCGCGAGGTGCGCGCCGTCACGGGCGCCGTGGGCGCCGGCTGTGACGGGGGCGCGTCCACGAGCACGCCGTTCACACGCAACTTCAGCCCCTGCCGCAGTTCGCGCGCCCCGTGCACCAGGTCCGGGCGTACGGCGATGACGGCGCCGACCGTGAGCGCGGTGATCGCGGCCTCGCCGATGCCGATGAGGACGTGCACACCGATCATGGCCGTGGCCACCTTGCCGATGGACACGTCGGTGGTGCCGCCGATCGCGTAGAGGAGCGTGAAGGCGACGGAGGCGGCCGGGACGGAGAGCAGGGCGGCGACGAAGGATGCGGCGGTCACCGAACGCCGGGTGCGCGGCAGGACCTTCAGCAGGCCCCGGAAGACGGCGTACGCGACGACGGTCGTCACGATCGCCATGTCGGTGATGTTCACGCCGAGCGCGGTCAGCCCGCCGTCCGCGAACAGGATGCCCTGCATCAGCAGGACCACGGACACGCACAGGACGCCGGTATAGGGGCCGACGAGTATCGCGGCCAGCGCTCCGCCCAGGAGATGGCCGCTTGTTCCGGCCGCGACGGGGAAGTTGAGCATCTGTACGGCGAAGATGAACGCCGCCACCAGGCCGGCGAGCGGCGCCGTGCGCTCGTCGAGTTCGCGGCGGGCGCCGCGCAGGCTCACGGCGAGGGCGCCGGCCGCGACCACCGCGGTGACCGCCGAGGTGGGGGCGTCGATGAATCCGTCAGGTACGTGCACCGTTCGATTTTAAGGTGTTGTTGCGAAGCTTTTGCAAGAGCGAGGGAGTCGTATATCGCGTACCGAGACGCATCGGGGCCCACCGGGAGCCGCGGGAGAAACGTTGGTGCCCGCAAGCGCAATCCGGAATATGTGGGACATTGGAGAAGAAGCGGATGCACAGCTTTCGCAAAGGTAACGGAGCGTAAAGGGCAGTCCGATGTCTGTAGTCGAGCAGTATGCGCGAGCCCACATCGTCACGGACGAGGACGTGCGGGAGGACCCGGGTGCGGTGCCCGTCATCCTGCGCTACGACCCCGAAGCCGATCCGCGATCGGTGCGCGTCGGCCTGCCCGGGACGGACGAGTGGACGTTCTCGCGCGCGCTGCTGGAGCAGGGACTCAGGGCGCCGGCGGCGAGTGGTGACGTACGGGTGTGGCCGCTGGGGCGGGTGCAGGCCGTGGTGGAGTTCCACTCCGACCACGGCACGTCGGTGGTGCAGTTCGAGTCGAAGGCCCTGCTGCGCTTCCTCCGGCGCACCTACATGGCCACCCCTGTGGCCGGTTAGCGCCGCCTACAGCGACGACCCCAGCTTCAGCAGCGCCGCCACGATCGGCCCGGCCGTGTCGCCGCCGTGGCCGCCCGCCTGGACCACGCCCGCGCCCACCAGATCGCCCTTGTACGCCGTGAACCAGCCGTTGGGCTTCTTCTGCCCGTCGACCTCGGCCGAGCCCGTCTTGGCGCCGTAGTCCGGGCCGAGACCCGCCATCGCCTTGGCGGCCGTGCCGTACGCAGCCGTGTACTGCATGACCTCCTTCAGCTCGGACTGGGTCTTCGCGGACATCGTGCGCGAGGCCTTGGCGACGGTCCGGTTGTCGACCGTGGGGGAGACCAGGTACGGCTGGTGGAAGACGCCCGTCTCGACGGTGGACGCCACCGACGCCATGTTCAGCGGGTTCATGCGCACCCCGCCCTGCCCGATCAGCGAGGCGCCCATCTGCGCGCCGCTCTGCACCGGGACCGAGCCGTCGAAGGTCGGGACGCCGATGGCCCAGTTGTTCATGCCGAGGCCGTAGACCTGCTGCGCCTCGGTCGTCAGGTCGCTGTTGGACAGCTTGGGCGCGAAGTTGATGAAGGCGTTGTTGCAGGAGGCCCCGAAGGCCAACTTGAACGTGCCCTTCTTGATCTCGGAGTCGTCGTCGTTGTGGAACGTCCACCCGGCCAGCTTGTACGTCTTGGGGCAGGGGTGGGACGCGTCCGGGGTGATGAGCCCCTTCTCGAACAGCATCGTCGAGGTGACGATCTTCATCGTGGAGCCGGGGGCCAGCGAGCCCTGGAAGGCCACGTTGAAGCCGTGGCTGGAGTTGGCCACGGCGTAGATCTCGCCGGTCGAGGGGCGCATCACGACGACCGAGGCGTTCTTCTGGGTGGTGACCTGCTTCTCGGCGGCCGCCTGGAGGGTCGGGCTGAGCGTCGTCCTCACCGTGCCCGGCGTGCCCTTGCTGAGCTCCAGGAGGGTCTTGTCGGACAGCTTCGCCTTCTCGGACGCCTTGCCGCGCACCACGCGCAGTTCGACGCCCGCCTTGCCGCCGGCCTTCTTGCCGAACTTCTCCCGCAGCCCGTCCAGGACCGTGCCCAGCGACGGGTACTTGGCAGTGGTGATCTCGCCGCCGTCGCGGTCCAGCGCCTTGATGGGCGGGGTGCCGGACTCGCCGGTGGCCAGGGTGTCGCCGTCCGCGAGGTCCGGGTGGACGACCGCGGCGTGCCAGTCGACCACCGGCTTGCCGTCGCCGGCGCGCCGGACGACGCTGAACGAGGAGTCGTACGACAGCGGCTTGCTGACGCCCTTGTACGACACCGTCGCTTTCACCGAGAACGGGACCTTGGCGCCGGTGCGCGTGCCCTCGGTGAGCGTGACGTCCTTGACGTGGGCGTTCTTGGCGTAGCCGGTGAGCAGCGTGATGCAGGCCTTGGCGTTGTCCGTGACGGCGGCGGCCCGGGTGACCTTGCCCTGCTGCCAGGACGTCAGGAAGGTCCGCGCCGTCGTCTGCACCTCGGTCGCCGACAACGGCCCGGTCTTGACGGGCTTGGCGGCCGGCCCCTTCGACGCCGCGTCGGCCGCTCCGCCGCCGTACAGCGCGTAGAGGCCGATGCCGGCGCCGCCGACGACGACGGCGATCATCCCGCCGATGACGGCGGGTCTCCTCTTCTTCCGCCGTTCGACGACGCGCCTTCTCTTGCCCACAGCTCAGTCCCTCCGCGCACTTCCCCAGGGCCCCCGCCGCCCCGTAGCCCTCACGCTCCCCAACGACGGCAACAGCCTAGAGTCCCGGCCTGTGGGAGTGACTTCAGCCACCGATCCGTAGCACGCTTGCGACAATAGGACCGGCCGCGTCGATGCCGTGCCCGCCGTCCTGGGTCATGGCCGCGGCCGCGACATCGTCGCGGTAGCCGGCGAACCAGCTGTTCGACTTGGACTGCCCGTCGACCTCCGCCGAGCCCGTCTTGGCGCCGATGCTGCCGCGCAGCCCGCTCATCACCCCGGCCGCGGTGCCGCTGGTGGCGGTGCGGTTCATCATGGAGCGCAGCTGGCCGACCGTGTTGGCCGACAGGCCCTTGGCGGTGGCCAGTGCACGGCCGTCCAGTTTCTGCGAAACGAGCACCGGCTGGTGGAAGGTTCCCGTCATCGCGGTCGCCGTCACCGACGCCATGTTCAGCGGGCTCAGCTGCACCTGGCCCTGGCCGATGAGGTTGGCGGCGGTGTCCGGGCCGCCGGAGGCGGGGACGCGGCCGTCGAAGCTCGGGATGCCGACCTTCCAGTCGTTGCGTCCGAGCCCGAAGCGGTCCTCGGCCTCCTTGGTGAGCGAGTCGACCTGGACGGAGTCCGCGTACTTCACGAACGCCGTGTTGCAGGACCGCGCGAAGCTGTCCGAGAGGGTGGCCTTCAGATCCGGCTGAAGTCCCTTGAGGTTGCTGAAGGTCTGGCTCTGCCAGGTCGCGGTCGGCGGGCAGGGCGCCGGGCCGTTCATCGTGGTGATCCCGTCGTCGATGAGGGTGGCCGCGCTGATGATCTTCATGGTGGAGCCGGGAGCCAGCTCGCCCAGGAAGGCCGCGTTGAAGCCGTCCTCACGGTGGTTGGCGACCGCGAGCACCTCGCCGGTGCTGGGCTTGACGGCCACCACCGACGACTCGGCGTACTTCGTCACGGCCGACTCGGCGGCGGCCTGCACGCGCGCGTCGAGCGTCGTGCGCAGCTTGCCCGCCCTGCCCGCCGCGAGGGTCAGCAGGGTGGTGTCGGCGGACTCCTGGGACTCGTGCTGGATCACCAGTTCCACGCCCGGGGTGCCGCCCGCCTTGTCGCCGTAACGGCTGCGCAGCTCGTCCAGGATCGGGCCCAGGGACGGGTACTTGTCCTTGCTGAGGACCGTACCGTTGCGGTCCACGGCCTCGATCGGCGGGCTCGCCGCCTCCCCGGTGGCCAGCGTGTCGCCGCGTCTGAGCTGCGGATGGATCACGGACGGCTGCCAGTCGACGAGCGCGCGGTGCGTGGTCTCGCCACGTACGACCGTCAGCGCGGTCCTGTAGGCGAGCGTTTTCGACTTCCCGTCGTAGGACACCGTCCCCTTCACGCTGAACGGCACGGTGGCTCCGGTCGCCTTGCCGGGCGTGATGTGCACGTCCTTGATGTGCGCGGTGGCGCTGAAGGAGGTGAGCACCGGTTCGGCGTCGGCGGAGTTGTTCGTGTACGACGCCGCGGTCACCGACTCGCCCTTCTCCCAGGCCGCGAAGAACTTCCGCGTGGTGTCCTTGATCTCGTCCGTGGTGGGCGGCCCGGTCCGTACGGCCGCCGTGCCGCCGCCGTCGCCGCGCAACCCTGACAGCACGTTGTAGGCGCCGTACCCGGCTCCGCCCACCATCACGGTGCAGACGCCGCCGACTATGGCCGCCTTGACCCCCTTGCGCATGGCGCGAATCCCCTCCCCGTGCGCTTTCGCCGCATTTTGTGAACGCGTTCAAAAGCTGGCTTTGATGCGCACTGTAGGCGGTTGTGGGGGCCCTGTGTCAGATGTTGACTCATTGTTGTCTGAACAGAGATCAGGGATGTAGCTCACACCCAGGTATCGAGCCACATACGTGAACGCCAGGAGTCGATCGGGATCGCCGTGCCCGTGTACAGCGGCCAGAAGTAGATGAAGTTCCAGACGATCAGCAGGACGAGTACGCCGGCGCCCGAAGCGCCGATCAGCCGGCGGGTGTCGCTCGAGCCCGGCGGCCCGATGATCGCACCGATCATCATCGCCACCGCGAGACACAGGAACGGCACGAAGACCACGGCGTAGAAGAGGAAGATCGTGCGCTCCTGGTACATGAACCAGGGCAGGTAACCGGCCGCGATGCCACAGGCGATGGCGCCCGCCCGCCAGTCGCGGCGGAACGCCCACCGCCACAGGACGTACAGGATCGCGAAGCAGGCCGCCCACCACAGCAGCGGCGTGCCGATCGCCAGCACCTCGCGGGCGCACTTCTCCCCCGCGTTCGACGGGCAGCCGTCCGCACCGGGGGAGGGCGACTCGTAGAAGTACGACACCGGGCGGCCAAGCACCAGCCAGGACCACGGGTTGGACATGTAGGTGTGCGGCGACGAGAGGCCGACGTGGAAGAGGTACACCTCGTGCTCGTAGTGCCACAGGCTGCGCAGCCAGTCCGGCAGGAACGTCCAGGCGCCGCCCTTGCCGTCGGTCGCCGCCCAGTTGCGGAAGTAGCCGCCGCTGCCGTCGGTCGGGGACAGGATCCAGCCGATCCAGGACGCCAGGTAGACGGCGATCGCCACCGGGACCGTCGCCAGGAACGTGATCCCCGTGTCGTACTTCAGGACCGCCTTGTACGGATGCCGGGCGCCGGCCACCTTGCGGGCGCCGACGTCCCACAACAGCGCCATCAGGCAGAACGCGGCCAGGATGTAGAGGCCGTTCCACTTGGTGCCGAGCGCCAGGCCCAGCAGCGCACCCGCCGCCCAGCGCCAGGGGCGCCAGCCGAAGCGGAAACCGTCGGCCACGCGCGCGTCGGGGCGAATCCGGC
Source organism: Streptomyces sp. NPDC031497 (assembly GCF_055580905.1). NCBI lineage: Bacteria > Bacillati > Actinomycetota > Actinomycetes > Kitasatosporales > Streptomycetaceae > Streptomyces > Streptomyces sp. NPDC031497. Next base: position 97,016 of record NZ_JBVIKO010000004.1, on the reverse strand, counting down.
CGTCCGCGTCGGGAGGCAGCGCGGCCGCGAGTCTCTCCCGTGACCGGTCGCGGTCGATGACCAGGCAGCCGAACGCGGCCAGCACGAAGAACATCAGCACGCCGTCGAGCAGCGAGGTGCGGCTCATCACGAAGTGCAGCCCGTCCACCGCCATCAGGCCGCCCGCCAGGCAGCCCAGCAAGGTGGACCGGAACATCCGGCGCCCGATCCGGCACAGCAGGAGCACGCTCAGCGTGCCCAGCAGCGCCGTCATGAAGCGCCAGCCGAACGGGTTGAAGCCGAAGATCAGCTCCCCGAGCCCGATCACGTACTTGCCGACCGGCGGGTGCACGACGTACGCCGCGTCCGCCGGGACCGTGACATGGCCGTTCGCCTGCAGGATCAGATCGTTGGCGTTCTTGTCCCAGTTGACCTCGAAACCGCGGTGGACGAGCGCCCACGCGTCCTTCGCGTAGTACGTCTCGTCGAATATCACCGCCTTCGGGCTGCCCAGGTTCCAGAACCGCAGCAGGCCCGCCATCAGCGTCACGAGGAGCGGGCCGCCCCAGCCGGACCAGCGCGTGATCCGCTCGGCGAGCGCCGGGGGCACGCCCAGGCCGAGCCACAGCCGGGAGCTGGGCTCGGCGTACGGCGGGACCAGGCGGTCGACGACATCGGCGCCCGCGCCGGTGCCCACGGCGCTTGTGCCGCCAGTGGTGAGCGCCGTGTGCGCCGGGCTCGTCGTGTAGCCGAATCGGCGCAGCCGCTGCTGCCACGTCGGCTGCTCGTCGAGCGCGGCCTGGCCCTGCCGGGTGTCCGTGGAGGACGCGGTACTGGTCACCGCGCCATCGTAGGGAACCGTTCTGTGTGAGTCCCGTGCAATGGGGCTTAGAGGTGCTTTCCTTTGCGATCGACGGCGATCGACGGCCGCGGTTCCCGGGGGACCGCGGCGTGGGACGGCGCTGTCGGTGGCTGCTGCGAGGATGGAGGCGTGACTGGAACCCTTGTCCTCGCAGGCACCCCCATCGGCGACATCGCGGACGCGCCGCCCCGGCTCGCGGCGGAGCTGGCCGGCGCCGACGTGATCGCGGCCGAGGACACCCGGCGGCTGCGGTGGCTCACCCAGGCGCTCGGTGTGACGCCCAAGGGGCGCGTGGTGTCGTACTTCGAGGGCAACGAGGCCGCCCGCACACCCGAGCTGGTCGAGGAACTCGTCGGCGGCGCGCGCGTGCTGCTCGTGACCGACGCGGGGATGCCCTCCGTCTCCGACCCCGGCTACCGGCTGGTCGCGGCCGCCGTGGAGAAGGAGATCCGCGTCACCGCGGTCCCGGGGCCGTCAGCGGTGCTCACCGCGCTCGCGCTGTCCGGGCTGCCCGTCGACCGGTTCTGCTTCGAGGGGTTCCTGCCGCGCAAGGCGGGCGAACGTCGCTCCCGGCTCCAGGAGGCCGCCGGGGAACGCCGCACCCTCGTCTACTTCGAGGCCCCGCACCGCCTCGACGACACCCTCGCCGCCATGGCCGAGGTCTTCGGCGCCGAGCGCCGCGCGGCGGTCTGCCGTGAGCTGACCAAGACGTACGAGGAGGTACGGCGCGGTCCGCTGGCCGAGCTCGCGGTGTGGGCGGCCGACGGGGTGCGCGGCGAGATCACCGTCGTCGTCGAGGGCGCCCCCGAGCGCGGGCCCGAGGAACTCGACGCGGCGGAACTCGTACGGCGGGTGCGGGTGCGGGAGGAGGCCGGCGAGCGCCGCAAGGAGGCGATCGCGGCGGTGGCGGTGGCGGCGGGGATTCCGAAGCGGGTGGTGTTCGACGCGGTCGTGGCGGCGAAGCGCGCGGACGGGTGAGGGCGGCCTCGGCAGCGCCGTCCTGGTTGCTCTTGTGCAGTCGTGTGCGGGTCGCCGTGGGCTGGTCGCGCGGTTCCCCGCGCCCCTGGCAGGGCGTCTCGGGGGCCGGGATTCCGAGGGGGCGCACCTTGATCCTTGAGCGCGCCGCTCTGCTTCTGAGCATGCGCCTCTGACCTGCGGTGATGCGTCCTCTGAGCGGGGCGCGTCTCCTCTGAGCGCGCGCCCCACGGGACGGTAAAGCAAGGGCGGGAAACGCAAAGCCCAGCCCTGCGCGAAAAGGCCGATTGGGCAAGCAGACTCCAAATCGCATCCAACACTCGGCAGGCCCGTCGCATTCGCGCCGGTGAAGGCGTCCACTGGTCAGCAGGGACGCACCCGTCCCTCGCCTCCATGGGATTCCGGGGGGAATCCCAGCGGTCGGAGGCGCTTGTCCAGCGGACAAGAGGAGCTGGCATGAGTGAGATCGCAGGGCAGACCGGCCTCCGCGGTGCGGCCACAGCCGTCGTCCACGAGTCGTATTCCTTCGCCTGCATGCGGTGCGGGCACGGCTGGGAGCAGTCGTACGAGATAGAGCACCACACGGACGCGGAGAACCACGAGTTCGTCATGTATGTGGCGAACGGCCAGGTCGTCCCGTCCCCGCTGAGCCGGCCCGCGTGCCAGAACTGCGACGGCCATGTCCTGCGGATCATGCGCGCGGGGCAGGTCTCGTCGGTGCGCAGCGCGGCCCGGCAGTCGTCCGGGCCGCCGGTGCGGGGCAGTCGGGACGAGGCGGTCGAGGAGGCCGGGACCGGACCCGCGGCGGCGGGGGCCCCCGCGCAGGTCAAGGCGCACCACCACTGGCACCTGTCCGATCTCCTGCATCCGTTCCAGCGCAAGGCGAGCTGACCCGGCCGCGGGTCCGGCGGGGTGTGCCCCTTTCGTAGGATCGGGGCATGCCTTCGAACGCCTCCGCGAACGCCTCCGCCGCGGCCGACAAGAACGCGGCGCCACCGCTCCCGGAGCCCCTCCGGGTGCCGGTCGCCGACTCCCACACCCACCTCGACATGCAGTCCGGCACGGTCGAGGAGGGCCTCGCGAAGGCCGCCTCGGTGGGCGTGACGACCGTCGTCCAGGTGGGCTGCGACCTCAAGGGCTCGCGGTGGGCGGCCGAGACGGCGGCCGCGCACGCGAACGTCCACGCGACGGTCGCCCTGCACCCGAACGAGGCCCCGCGCATCGTCCACGGCGACCCCGACGGGTGGTCCCGGCAGGGTGCCCGCACGGCGGGCGGGGACGCGGCCCTGGACGAGGCGCTCGCCGAGATCGACCGGCTGGCCGGCCTGCCCCAGGTGAAGGGCGTCGGCGAGACCGGACTCGACTACTTCCGCACCGGGCCCGAGGGCAAGGCCGCCCAGGAGCGTTCCTTCCGCGCCCACATCGAGATCGCCAAGCGGCACGGCAAGGCCCTCGTCATCCACGACCGCGACGCCCACGCCGACGTGCTGCGCGTCCTCAAGGAGGAGGGCGCCCCCGAGCGGACGGTGTTCCACTGCTACTCCGGGGACGCCGAGATGGCCGAGGTGTGCGCCCGCGAGGGCTACTTCATGTCCTTCGCCGGCAACGTCAGCTTCAAGAACGCCCAGAACCTCAGGGACGCGCTCGCCGTCGCCCCGCTGGAGCTGGTCCTCGTGGAGACCGACGCGCCCTTCCTGACCCCGGCGCCGTACCGCGGACGGCCCAACGCCCCGTATCTCATTCCGGTCACGGTGCGCGCGATGGCCACCGTGCGGGGCATCGACGAGGACGCGCTGGCGACAGCCCTGGGCGCGAACACGGCCCGCGCCTTCGGCTACTGAGGGTATATAGATCGTAACTGACGGATAACGCTCGCGCCGGTCCGGCTCGGGCCTTATCGCGACCGTGCGTAGTCGTCCCACTTTGGAGAGTGACCAGAGCTCCGCTAGGTTCTGGGGGCCCGATCCGGACCCCTCTGGCCCTCTGGAGCGTGTCGGCGTGAGCACATCGCAGTACGAGACATTTGAGGCGTACGACCCCTACGGCGCGCCGGGGGCGCACGGTGGAGGCGGCACGCACGGAGAGCAAGGCGTGTACGACGCGCCTGTGGTGACCGGCGTGCACGACGCCGTGACGCAGGGATACGGCGTGGCCGCCTACGCGGGTGGTGACACGTACCGGCCGGCGTACGAGCTCGCGGAAGCGGGGGCGCGGGTCGCGCCGGTGGGGCACGCGCAGGCGCAGGCGTATGCCGGTGAGCCGGGTGAGCCGGTGCTTCCGCGGCAGAGCGGGCGCGTGCCGGATGACGGGGCGCGCGAATCAGGAGTGGGCGCCGTGGCGGGGCGGCGTGCCGCGCGCCGGCGGAAGGCGCGGTACACCCAGCGCCCGGATTCCGCCGTGCGCCGTCTGCTGCCGCAGGCGCTGGTCGTCGCCTTCCTCGCCGGCGGCACCACCGCGTTCCTCGCCAAGGACAAGGCCATCGAGCTGACCGTCGACGGCAGGCCGCGCATCCTGCACACGTTCGCGGACGACGTGACCGAACTGCTCGCCGACGAAGGCGTGCAGGTGGGCGCGCACGACGTGGTGGCGCCCGCCGCCGGCGCGGAGCTGGCCAGCGGGGACGAGGTCGCGGTGCGCTACGGCCGCCCCGTACGGCTCACCCTGGACGGCCAGCGGCGCGAGGTCTGGACGACGGCGCGCACGGTCGACGGGGCGCTCAGCCAGCTGGGAGTGCGTGCCGAGGGCGCGTACCTGTCGGCCTCGCGCTCCCAGAGCATCGGACGTGCCGGGCTGGCGCTCGACGTGCGCACCGAGCGCACGGTCACGATCCTGGCCGACGGCCGGACCCGCACCATCCGCACCAACGCCGCGACCGTCCGCGAGGCCGTCGAGGAGGCCGGGGTCACCCTGCACGGCCAGGACACCACCTCCGTGCCGCAGGCCGGCTTCCCGCGCGACGGGCAGACGGTGACCGTGCTGCGCGTCACGGACGGCAGGGAGGTGCGCGAGGAGACCATCCCGTTCGAGGTGCGGCGCACGGCCGACCCCACGGTGTTCAAGGGCACCGAGGTGGTCGAGCGGACCGGGCGGCCCGGGCTGCGCCGGGTCACGTACTACCTGCGGACCGTCAACGGGGTTCGGCAGAAGCCGCGCCGCGAACGGTCCGAGGTGGTCCGCGAGCCGCGCGCGCAGCTCGTCAAGGTGGGCACCAAGCCGCATCCGGACTCGGTGAAGGGCGCCGGCGGCCTCAACTGGCACGGTCTCGCCGTCTGCGAGTCCGGTGGCCGCGCGGCCGCGGTGGATCCCTCCGGTACTTACGGCGGGCTGTACCAGTTCGACACGCACACCTGGCACAGCCTCGGCGGCAGCGGGCGCCCGCAGGACGCGTCGGCCGAGGAGCAGACGTTCCGGGCGAAGAAGCTCTACACGAAACGCGGCTCCACCCCCTGGCCGCACTGCGGGGCACGGCTGCACGGGTGACCGGCGGGCGGGATCCAGGCGGCCCGTACCCTTGTCCCGTGAGCAGCCCCCTCCCCGACGCCCTCCTCGGCCCGGCCGACATCCGTGAACTCGCGGCAGCGCTCGGTGTACGCCCCACCAAGCAGCGCGGCCAGAACTTCGTGATCGACGCCAACACGGTCCGCCGTATCGTCCGCACCGCCGAGGTCCGCCCGGACGACGTCGTCGTGGAGGTCGGCCCGGGACTCGGGTCCCTCACCCTCGCGCTCCTCGAGGCCGCCGACCGAGTGACCGCGGTGGAGATCGACGACGTCCTGGCGGGCGCGCTGCCCGCGACGGTCACGGCGCGCATGCCGGCGCGCGCTGACCGGTTCGCGCTGGTCCACTCCGACGCGATGCACGTCACCGAACTGCCCGGGCCCCCGCCCACCGCGCTCGTCGCGAATCTCCCCTACAACGTCGCCGTCCCCGTCCTCCTCCACATGCTCGACACCTTCCCGAGCATCGAGCGGACGCTGGTGATGGTGCAGGCCGAGGTCGCCGACCGGCTCGCCGCCCCGCCCGGTTCGAAGGTGTACGGCGTGCCGTCCGTCAAGGCCAACTGGTACGCCGACGTGAAGCGCGCCGGATCCATCGGGCGCAACGTCTTCTGGCCCGCCCCGAACGTCGACAGCGGGCTGGTCTCCCTCGTCCGGCGTGCGGAGCCGCTGAAGACGACGGCGTCGAAGCGCGAGGTCTTCGCGGTCGTCGACGCGGCGTTCGCACAGCGGCGCAAGACCCTGCGGGCGGCGCTCGCCGGCTGGGCCGGGTCGGCGGCGGCTGCGGAGACGGCCCTGGTCGCCGCCGGGGTCTCGCCGCAGGCGCGCGGGGAGTCGCTGACGGTGGAGGAGTTCGCGCGGATCGCCGAGGCCGCGTCCCCGCGGGGGACGGAGCATCAGACGGCCGCCGAGCGGCGGGCCGCGTCCCCGACAGAGGAGTCCGGTAAGTGAGCGTCACGGTACGCGTACCAGCCAAGGTCAACGTCCAGCTCGCGGTGGGCGCCGCCCGCCCCGACGGCTTCCACGACCTCGCCAACGTCTTCCTCGCCGTCGGCCTCTACGACGAGGTCACGGTCACACCCGCCGACGAGCTGAGCATCACCTGCGAGGGCACGGACGCCGACCAGGTACCGCTTGACCGCACCAATCTCGCCGCGCGCGCCGCGCTCGCGCTCGCCGAGCGCCGGGGCATCGACCCGGCCGTGCACATCCACATCGCCAAGGACATCCCGGTCGCCGGCGGCATGGCCGGGGGGAGTGCGGACGGGGCGGGCGCGCTGCTCGCGTGCAACGAGCTCTGGCGCGCGGGCGCCTCCCACGCCGAACTCCTCGCCATCTGCGCCGATCTGGGCAGCGACGTGCCCTTCAGCCTGGTCGGCGGCGCCGCCCTCGGCACCGGGCGCGGCGAACGGCTCACCGCCCTGGAAGTCGGCGGCGCCTTCCACTGGGTGTTCGCGATGGCCGGGCGCGGGCTGTCCACTCCGGCCGTCTTCCGCGAGTTCGACCGGCTCGCCGAGGGCCTCGACATCCCCGAGCCCGTCGCCTCCCGCGATCTCCTGGACGCGCTCGCCAAGGGCGACCCGGACGCGCTCGCCGCCGCCGTCTCCAACGATCTGCAGCCCGCCGCGCTCTCGCTCTTCCCGGAGCTCGGGGAGACGCTCGCCGCGGGGCGCACGGCCGGTGCCCTCACGGCGCTGGTCTCCGGCTCCGGGCCCACGACGGCGTTCCTGGTCCGCGACACCGCGTCCGCGGAGAAGGTGTCCGAGGCGCTCCTCGCCTCCGGTACCTGCCGCACGGTGCGCACGGCGACGGCGCCCGCGCCGGGCGCGCGGGTCGTCACCACGGCGCACGGCATCGGCCCGCGCACCGGGGTGTGACGCCGGAGCACGAGCGGGGCGCATGATCCCGTGCAAGCGCCCCGAGCCCACCATCGGCGCCCGACAGCAACTGGACAGAACGGCGGGTGCCCGAGGCCGCGCGGGCAGGGAGAGGCGAGTCGCCATCAGGGTGATGCGGCGTCCGCAACCACGGACCTGAGGAGGCGCAGGTCACCTTCGTCAACCCGGTCTACGGCGTCACCACCGGCGTCACCAAGGACGTCACCACTGTCTCCGGCCGCCTCGACTGGCCGGGGACCGGCTGCCGCGGCCGGACGATGGACGACCTCCTCGACGAGGTACGCGCTCAGGCGGGCGGAAAACAGCTCGCGGCGGGACGGCCTCCCGGCGCGCATTACGCTGGGAGGCTGACCGTCCCCCTGCGCAGGAGTGAAATGGCCGTCAACCTGGTCAATGTCGAGAACGTCAGCAAGGTCTACGGCACCCGTGCCCTGCTGGACGGCGTCTCGCTCGGCGTGTCGGAGGGCGACCGCATCGGCGTGGTGGGCCGCAACGGCGACGGCAAGACCACCCTGATCCGGATGCTCGCCAAACTGGAGGAGGCCGACACCGGGCGCGTCACGCACTCCGGTGGACTGCGTATCGGCGTCCTCACCCAGCACGACTCCCTCGACCCGGCGGCCACCGTCCGGCACGAGGTCATCGGCGACATGGCCGACCACGAGTGGGCGGGCAACGCGAAGGTCAGGGACGTCCTCACCGGCCTCTTCGGCGGCCTGGACCTGCCCGGGTTCCCCAAGGGCCTGGACACCGTCATCGGGCCGCTGTCCGGCGGTGAGCGGCGCCGTATCGCGCTGGCCAAGCTGCTCATCGAGGAGCAGGACCTCCTCGTCCTCGACGAGCCCACCAACCACCTCGACGTCGAGGGCATCGCCTGGCTCGCCCGGCACCTGCGCGAGCGCCGCTCGGCGCTGGTCTGTGTCACCCACGACCGGTGGTTCCTCGACCAGGTCTGCACCCGCATGTGGGACGTGCAGCGCGGCGCCGTCTACGAGTACGAGGGCGGCTACTCCGACTACGTCTTCGCCCGCGCGGAACGCGAGCGGATCGCCGCCACCGAGGAGACCAAGCGGCAGAACCTGGTCCGCAAGGAGCTCGCCTGGCTGCGCCGCGGCGCGCCCGCCCGTACCTCCAAGCCGCGTTTCCGGGTCGAGGCCGCCAACGAGCTGATCGCCGACGTGCCGCCGCCGCGCGACAGCTCCGAGCTGATGAAGTTCGCCTCCTCGCGGCTCGGCAAGACCGTGTTCGACCTGGAGGACGTGACCGTCCAGGCCGGGCCCAAGGTGCTGCTCAAGCACGTCACCTGGCAGCTCGGTCCGGGCGACCGCATCGGCCTGGTCGGCGTGAACGGCGCCGGCAAGACCTCGCTGTTGCGGGCCATGGCCGAGGCCGCGCGCACCGAGGGCGAGGAGCAGCCGGCGGCCGGCCGGATCGCCGTCGGCCGGACCGTGAAGCTCGCCTACCTCTCCCAGGAGGTCGCCGAACTGAACCCGAACACGCGGGTCCTGGAAGCGGTCCAGCAGGTGCGCGAGCGCGTCGACCTCGGCAAGGGACGCGAGATGACGGCCGGGCAGCTGTGCGAGACGTTCGGCTTCAACAAGGAGAAGCAGTGGACGCCGGTCGGTGACCTCTCCGGTGGTGAGCGCCGCCGCCTCCAGCTTCTCCGGCTGCTCATGGACGAGCCGAACGTCCTCTTCCTCGACGAGCCCACCAACGACCTCGACATCGAGACCCTCACCCAGCTGGAGGACGTCCTCGACGGCTGGCCCGGCTCGATGATCGTCATCTCCCACGACCGGTTCTTCGTGGAGCGCACCACGGACCGCGTCTTCGCCCTCCTCGGCGACGCCACCCTGCGGATGCTGCCGCGCGGCATCGACGAGTACCTGGAGCGGCGCCAGCGCATGGAGGAGGTGGCCGCGGCCACCGCCGTGGCCCCCAAGGCCCCCACGGCCGAGCGGAGCGCCGCCGACCAGCGCGCGGCCAAGAAGGAACTCCAGAAGATCGAACGTCAGCTGGACCGCGTCTCCGAGAAGGAGACCAAGCTGCACGACCAGATCGCCGCGAACGCCACGGACTTCGCCAAGGTCGCCGAACTCGACACCCAGCTGCGCGACCTGGCCGGGGAGCGCGAGGAACTGGAGATGCGCTGGCTGGAGCTGGCGGAGGACGCGTAGCACGGCGTGCGCGCGGTGCTGGGCGGCGTGCAACTCGGCGAGCACGCCGTGCTGGAGGGCGTGTAGTCAGGCATGTGCGCCGTGCCGGTGGGCGCGCGACCCGTATCGGCGCGCCCGCCCCCACACCCACCGGCGTGAATCGGCCGCGCACGCGCGCCACCGCACGGCGCGCACCACCCACCTTCGTGCCCCCCGTCCAATCGCGCCCCCGCGCGCAACCCCCTTGCGCGCGCCCCGTGGAGGGACCGTGAAGGCGCGTAACGGGGGCATCACGGGGCGGTTCTTCCTTGGGAACAGGGGTTGATGAGGGTCCGTGGCCTGTCGGTCCCGAGTGATAGAAAGGTCCGTCTGAGAGCAGTCTGAGAACGGCCTGAGGCCCGTCGGGAGCCTCGGGGCGTGGCTAAAAATCAGTAACGGGGGAAGGGCACTGATGACTCAGCCACCCAGTCAGTCGCCGCACCAGGGCGGATTCGGCGCACCGCAGGACCAGCCGCCACCGGGTGGTGGTTTCGGCGCCCCGCAACAGCCGCCCGTTCAGGGAGGTTTCGGTGCGCCCCAGGGCACGCCCCCGCCTCCTGCCCAGCCACCCCAGCCGGGTTACGGCCATCCGCAGCATCCGGGACCGTACGCGCAGCCCGGCCCCTACGGCCAGGCCCAGTCACCCGGCCCCTACGGCCAGGCCCAGCCGCCCGGCCCCTACGGCCAGCCCCAGCAGACGGGGCCGTTCGGGCAGCCGCCCCAGCCGGGTTACGGCTATCCGCCGCAGTACCCGGGCGGACCGGGCGTCGCTCCGCCGCCCGGTGGCGGGGGCCGCGGGCCGTTCAAGGGGAAGCCCGGGCTGATCGTCGCGGCGGCCGTGGCGGGGCTGCTGGTCGTCGGCGGCACCGTGTACGCCGTGACCAGTGGCGGGGACGACGGCAAGAAGCCGGTCGCCCAGCAGTCCGACGACCCCAGGGCCTCCGGCACCGGCACCCCGGCCAACCCGGGGGACGGCAGCGGCGACGGCGGCGCTGACCCGGAGAACCTCAACGAGGGCCGCAAGTCCGGCGAGGCCAAGGTGCTCTGGTACAAGTCGGCTCCCGACGCCCCGGCGTCCGGCGCCGACGCACCCGGCATGTGGATCACCGGGAAGACCGCGGTGAAGGCGGCGTACAAGCAGGTCTTCGCCTACAAGGTGGGCGACGGCGACCCCGCCTGGGCCCCGATCACGTTCCCGCAGAAGATCTGCGCGGTCACCCCGGACCAGTCGGCCGACGGCAAGGTCGTCGTGGCGTACACGAACGGCACCAGTGACCGGGCCAAGTGCAACCGGTTGCAGGAGATCGATCTCGACACGGGCCACAAGGGGTGGACCGCGACCGTCGCCGACGGCGGCCTGTTCGACACCGCGATCAGCATCGAGCTGACGATCAGTGGAAAGACGCTGATGGTGGGCCGCTCCCAGTCGGGCACGGCGTACGACCTCGGCAGCGGCGACAAGCTGTACGACAAGAAGAAGTACGGCGCGTCCTGCTTCCCGACGGCGTTCGCGGGCGGTACGAACCGGCTGATCGAGGTGGCCTCCTGCGGGGTCGGCGGCGGCGACGAGCACGACGAGATCTCGGAGCTGGAGCCGGCCACCGGCGCGGTCAGGTGGACCCAGCCGGTCAAGAAGGGCTGGTCGGTCCAGCGGACGTACTCCGTCGACCCGCTCGTGGTCTACATGACCAACGAGGAGAAGAAGGCCTGGAACATCTCGACCCTGGACGCCAAGGGCACGTTCCGGTCCGAGGTGAAGGTCGACGAGAAGTTCGCCCCCGAGTGCGGCTGGGCGATCCTCGCCCGTGACCTCCAGGGCTGCCAGGGCGTCGCCGTCGACGCGAACACCCTCTACCTGCCGACGGACACGAACAGCGGCGGCAACGAGATTGTCGCGATCAGCTTCGTCGACGGCAGGGCGAAGTGGCGTACGAAGTCCCCGACGGACGAGTCGATGTACCCGGTCAAGGTCGCGGGCGGCACACTCGTCGCGTATGTGCGGCCGTCGTACGACTCGGGCGGCCAGGTCGTGTCGATCCCGACCGCCGGCTCCGCCCACACCACCACCAAGCTGCTGCAGAACCCGCAGCACACCGCCGACATCGAGGACGGCTTCTACGACGACGCGGTCGACTGGGCCGACGGGCGCTTCTACCTCTCCTCCACGCGGCTGTCCGGCAGCGACGACGCGAAGGAGAAGCTGATGATGGCCTTCGGTAACTGAGCGGCCCCCACCCCGCCCCGGCCGGCAGCCCGCGCCGACGGCCGGCCCCCTCACCCGCCGACCGCCGACCGCGACCGTCTGCCACGCCGGCCGCCAGTGCCGGCCCACGAGCCGTCCCCAGTCGGCCCAACCGCCGGCCCAGCCGGCCCACGCGCCGTCCCCAGCCGTCTCCCGCGCCGTCCCCAGAGGTACCCCGCCATGACCCAGCCGCCTCCGCCACCGCCCGACCAGCCCCCGCAGCAGCCCGGTTTCGGCGCCCCCGCCGGCCCGCCGCAGCCACCCGTACCCCCGGCTCCCCAGCCGGGCTACGGCTACCCGCAGCAGCCCCCCGCTCCCCAGCCGGGCTACGGCTACCCGCAGCAGCCCCCGGCCCCCCAGCCGGGCTACGGCTACCCCGCCCAGCCCCAGGCCCCGAACCCGTACACCCAGCAGCCCCCCACCCCCACCCCCACCCCCACCCCCGCCAACCCCTACGCCCAGCAACCCGGTTACGGCTACCCGGGCCGGCCGAGCGGCCCCGGCCCCGCTCCCGCCCCCGCCACCCCCACTTCCGCCCCCGGCAGGAACAACGCCGCGCTGTTCATCGTCGTCGCCGCGGTCGTCGTGATCGCGCTGATCGTCGGCGGTGGCATCTGGTACTCCAAGTCCTCCGGCGCCGACGGCAAGAAGGACGACACCGCCGGCTCCAGCGCCGGCGACACCGGCGGCCAGGGAGGAGGCAGGGGCAGCGAGAAGGTGCCCGCGGACCCGGCCTCCAGGGTCCTCTTCCAGGTCCCGCTGCCCACGGCGAACGACACCACGGTCACCGCCGGTTCCTGGCTCACCGACAAGGTGTACGCGAAGACCGGCGTCGCCCGGATCGTCGGCTACGACCCCGACTCGGGCGCCGAGCTGTGGACGGTCCCGCTGCCCGGCCCGGTCTGCTACGCCAGCGGGCGCACCAGTGCGGACGGCAGGACGGCCGTCGTCTTCCAGCCGAAAACGCCGTCCAAGGGTGCCACGGCCGGCTGCACCCAGGTCGCCGCGATCGATCTGAACGCCGGTAAAAGACTGTGGACGCAGACGATCAAGTCCGGTGACGTACCGATCAACTTCAATAACGTGACGGTCGCCCAGCAGACGGTCGCGGTCGGCGGCACCAGCGGCGGCGCCGCCTTCGACCTCGCCTCCGGCACGGTCCGCTGGCAGCCGAAACCGACCGACACCTGCTACGACGCCGGTTACGGCGGCGGCGCCAAACTGGTCGCGGTCCGCAGGTGCGGCAGCGGCGACACCGCCCAGCTGCACATCCAGACCATCGACCCGGTCTCCGGCAAGGTGATCTCCGAGTACGAGATGACCTCGGGCATCCCCTACGCCAGCGTCGTGTCGACCGACCCCCTGGTCGTGGCCGCCGACGTCAACGACAGCGCGGGCGACGGCAGCGGCTTCTCGGACGTCTTCTCCATCGACAACAGGACCGGGCGGCTGCGCACCCGTATCTCCACGCCGGGCAGCTCGTACGCGGCTCGCTGCGACGGCATCTACCAGCTGGAGAAGTGCCAGGGAGTGGTGGTCGGCAACGACCGGCTGTACCTGGCGACCGAGGCGCACGACGGCGGCGGGGGCCTCGCCAAGACCGACGAGATCGTCGCCTTCGACCTGGCCACCGGCAAGCAGACCGGCCAGCGTGCCGACGCCGGTGACAACTACACGATCACGCCGCTGCGCATGGACGGTCCGAATGTGATCGCGTACAAGGACCCGCCGTACGGCAAGGGCGGTCAGATCGTCAGTATCGACGGCGGTTCGTTCAGCGAGACCAAGCTGCTGGAGAACCCGGCGACCGCGGCGGTCAGGGCCGTGGAGACCGCCCTGTCCCCGGCGTACGGGGAGGTCCTCTACTCTCAGGGACACCTGTACCTGTCCGCGGTGTACGCCCACGCCGCCGGTTCGTCGGTGTCGGCCAAGGAGTACCTGGTCACCGCGTTCGGTGCGGGCGGCTGACGGTTCGTCAAGCGGAAGCCCCCCGCGTCACCCGGCCCGCGACTCCGGTCCCGTCCCTGGTCAGGGGCGGGACCGGACGCGTACCGCATCACACCCGCTCTTCACCTGCGAATACGAGAAAAGCCAGAGATTCCTCCGATCCGGGGCACTTCTCATCAGTAGGGGCAGCGCAACGTCGAACAAGCGTGTAGCTTCCGGGGGCATGAAGGACGAGGTGCCGGGGGGCCCTCTGTCCATGCGGACCAGTGGGCATCCATAGTGGGGCATCCATTGGGGGGACTGGGGGGTTGCTCTATGGGAGTGCGGCTCATGGTGGTCGACGACCACCGGTTGCTCGCCGAGGCGCTGGCCTCTGCGCTGAAACTGCGCGGCCACCGGGTGCTGGCGGCGGCCGCGCCGGCGGCGGGTGCGGCGGAGCTGGTGATCACGCGCGCGCCCGAGGTGTGCCTGCTGGGTACGGCGACACCGGCCGAGCCGGGGATCTTCGACCCGGTGGTGAAGATCAAGCGGGAGCGGCCGCAGGTCGCCGTCCTCGTGCTGGGGCCGGTGCCGTCCCCGCGGGGCATCGCGGCGGCCTTCGCGGCGGGCGCCTCCGGGTACGTCCGGCACGACGAGCGGATAGAGGGCGTCGAGCGGGCCATCATGAAGGCGCGGGCCGGTGAGGCGGCCGTCGCCCCGGCGCTGCTCCAGGGCGCGTTCGGCGAACTGCTCAACCCCGCCGCCCAGCCCGACGACGAGGGCCAGCGCCTCCTCCAGATGCTCACCCCCAGGGAGGTCGAGGTCCTGGTCCGGGTGGCCGACGGCGAGGACACCCGCCTGATCGCGGCAGGCATGGGCATCGCCCCGAGCACGGCCCGCACCCATGTCCAGCGGGTGCTGATGAAGCTGGGGGTGGGGTCGCGTCTGGAGGCGGCGGCCCTGGCGGCCAGGACGGGCCTGCTCGACAGGGCGGGACCTGTCAACGGCGGGACCGAAGCACCCCGGTAGGGGCGCGGGGCTGTTTCGACGTGCGGCTACCGCCGCGTGGGCGCGACCGGCCCCCACGCCCCGCGGCCGAAACGCGACCCTCGCCTACTCCTCGGTCCCCTCCACCGGACGCGACCCTCGCCTACTCCTCGGTCCTCTCCACCGGAGGCGACCCTCGCCTACTTCTCGGTCCCCTCCACCGGAGGTGCCGGCGGAGTGGGCCGGAGCCACAGCCACACCAGGAAGAACACCCCCAGCAACAGCATCCCGATCCCGGTCCACAGGTTGATGTTGATCCCCTGTGCCTTGTCGATCTCGGCCTGCGAGTCCGTGATCCCGGTGATCGTGACGATGATCCCGTACAGCACGAACAGCCCCCCGATGATCCGCCGCAGGTCGAAGATGCGCGCGGCGGTCGTGGACCTGCTCTCCAGCTCGGTGACTTCCCGGTGGACGTCCTGCTCGGAGTAGTGGAATCCGGAGTGCCCGGAGTCGTCGGTCATGGTCTCTCCATTCTTCCGGGACGGGTCAGAACGAGAACGGGATGTAGCAGGCGGCGGCCAGGATCACCGCGCCCCAGCCCAGGAGCGCCGGCCGCCGGTACCAGGCATCGTCGCCGACCGCGGGGGCCTCCGTCATGCCGGGGGAGCGGGTGCCGTAGACCAGGCCCGCCAGCTCCGCCGCCGGCTTGGGCGCGGTGAACAGGGAGACGATCACCATCACCACGGCGCCGGCGACGAAGCCGGCGATCGCGGAGACGAAGTTGGCGCCCTGGTCCGTGGGGATGCCGATGATGCCCCTCTTGTAGAGGACGAAGTAGTTGACCATCGCGGTCACCGTCCCCGCGAGCAGCCCCCAGAAGCCGGACTTCGCCGAGGCGCGCTTCCAGAACATGCCGACGATGAAGACGACGAACATCGGCACGTTGAAGAAGGAGAACAGCGTCTGGAGGTAGCTCATGATGTTCGAGAACGACGACGCCAGGAACGCCGTACCGACGGACGCGGCCACGCCGATCGCGGTGATGAGCCGTCCGAAGCGCACGTAGTAGCCGTCCTCGCGGCCGCGCACCACGTACTTCGCCCAGATGTCCGTCGTGAAGACGGTGTTGAAGGACGACACGTTGGCGGCCATGCCGGCCATGAAGGCCGCGAGCAGACCGGTGACCGCGATGCCGAGGACGCCGTTGGGCAGCAGCTGGGACATCAGGTACGGGATCGCGTCGTTGTACTGGAGGCCGGAGCCGGACGTGCCGATGTTCGGCACCAGCGCGGCGGCGACCAGACCCGGGATCATCACCAGGAAGACGATGAAGATCTTCGGGTAGGCGGCGATCAGCGGGGTGCGCTGGGCGGCGGAGAGGTTCTTCGCCGACAGGGCGCGCTGGACCTCGGCGAAGTTGGTCGTCCAGTAGCCGAAGGAGAGCACGAAGCCGAGGCCGAGGACGATGGTCAGCCAGTTCGCGCCGAGCGGGTTGACGGAGCCGATGCCGGTGCCGCCCCAGGCGGTGGTGAAGTTGTGGCCGTGGGTGGCGTCGAGCTTGTCGACCAGCCCGTCCCAGCCGCCCACCTTCTTCAGGCCGAGCACCGACAGCGGGATGAGGGCGGCCAGGATCACGAAGAACTGGAGCACCTCGTTGTAGATGGCCGAGGAGAGGCCGCCGAGGGTGATGTACGCCAGCACGAACGCGCCGGCCACCACGATCGCCACCCACTGCGGCCAGCCCAGCAGCGCCTCCACGACGATCGCGAGGGCGTACAGGTTGACGCCCGCGATGAGGATGGCGGCGAAGGCGAACAGGATCGAACTCAGCAGGTGTGCGGCTCTGTCGAAGCGCAGCAGCAGCATCTCGGGGACCGAGCGGACCTTGCTCCCGTAGTAGAAGGGCATCATCACCAGGCCGAGGAAGACCATGGCCGGAATGGCGCCGATCCAGTACCAGTGCACGGTGTACGCGCCGTACTGCGCGCTGTTGGCGGCCATGCCGAGGATCTCGGTGGCGGCCAGGTTCGCCGAGATGAACGCGAGGCCGGTGATCCACGCGGGCAGCGAGCGTCCGGAGAGGAAGAAGTCGAGGCTCGTCCTCACCGAGCGGCGGGCCGCGAAGCCGATGCCCAGGACGACCACGAAGTAGATCGCGAGGATCGCGTAGTCGAGGCCGTTGGTGGGGAGCCGCAGCTCCTCCGCGAGGTATGTGGGGGATACGTGGGCATTGGTGGGGTTCTGCACCCAGTAATTCAACACTTTCGTTGTCTCACCTTGATTGATTGCGATGTTGACTCACCTGGTGAGTTGTGTTTTGGTGTGTTCGGTTCTGTTTGGTGGTTGGCTGACTCGAACAACGCTCGATTTTCGGGAGTCCGCAGTGAAGAAGACCTCGACCCGGCTGGCCGACGGTCGCGAGTTCATCTACTACGACCTGCGGGACGACACCGTGCGGGACGCGGTGGACCGCCGGCCGCTGGAGCGGACGCACACCACCTCCGAGATCCGCCGCGACCCGCTGCTCGGCGACCAGGTCGCCATCGCCTCGCACCGGCAGGGCCGCACCTACCACCCGCCGGCCGACCAGTGCCCGCTGTGCCCGACCAAGGGCGACCGGCTGAGCGAGATCCCGGACTCGTCGTACGACGTGGTGGTCTTCGAGAACCGTTTCCCCTCGCTGGCCGGCGACTCCGGGCGCTGCGAGGTGGTCTGCTTCACCTCGGACCACGACGCGTCCTTCGCAAGCCTCACCGACGAGCAGGCGCGCCTCGTCCTCGACGCGTGGACCGACCGGACCTCGGAACTGTCCCATCTCCCCTCCGTCCAGCAGGTGTTCTGCTTCGAGAACCGCGGCGAGGAGATCGGCGTGACGCTCGGTCACCCGCACGGCCAGATCTACGCCTACCCCTTCACCACCCCGCGCACCGCGCTGATGTTGCGTTCACTCGCCACCCACAAGGAGGCGACCGGCGGAGAGAACCTCTTCGACGCCGTGCTGGAGCGTGAACTCGCCGGCGAGCGAGTCGTCCTTGAGGGTGAACACTGGGTCGCCTTCGTGCCGTACGCGGCACACTGGCCCTACGAGGTCCACCTGTACCCGAAGCGCCGGGTCCCCGACCTGCTCGGACTGGACGAGGCGGCGCGCTCAGAGTTCCCCCAGGTTTATCTGGAACTCTTGAGGCGCTTCGACCGTATCTTCGGTGAGGGTGAACCTCCCACGCCCTACATCGCCGCCTGGCACCAGGCGCCGTTCGGGACGCTGGAGGAGTTCGAGGGGGTCACGCGCGACGACTTCGCGCTCCACCTGGAGCTTTTCACCATCCGCCGAACGTCCGGCAAGCTGAAGTTTCTCGCGGGTTCCGAATCCGGCATGAACGTGTTCATCAACGACGTGCCGCCGGAGCGCGCGGCCGAGCGACTGCGAGAGGTAGCGAGTTGATGAAGTACCTGGTGACGGGCGGGGCGGGTTACGTCGGCAGCGTGGTTGCCCAGCATCTGCTGGAGGCGGGCCACGAGGTCACCGTCCTCGACAACCTCTCCACGGGCTTCCGGGAGGGCGTCCCGGCGGGCGCGGCCTTCGTCGAGGGCGACATCCGCGACGCCGCCAAGTGGCTCGACTCCTCCTATGACGCGGTGCTGCACTTCGCCGCGTTCTCCCAGGTCGGCGAGTCGGTCGTGAAGCCCGAGAAGTACTGGGAGAACAACGTCGGCGGCACCATGGCGCTGCTCGCCGCGATGCGCGAGGCCGGCGTCCGCAAGCTCGTCTTCTCCTCCACGGCGGCCACCTACGGCGAGCCGGAGCAGGTCCCGATCGTCGAGACCGCCCCGACGAAGCCGACCAACCCGTACGGCGCCACCAAGCTCGCCGTCGACCACATGATCACCGGCGAGGCCGCCGCGCACGGCCTGGGCGCGGTCTCCCTGCGTTACTTCAACGTGGCCGGCGCCTACGGCGCGCAGGGCGAGCGCCACGACCCCGAGTCGCACCTGATCCCGCTGGTCCTCCAGGTCGCCCAGGGCAGGCGGGAGGCCGTCTCGGTCTTCGGCGACGACTACCCGACGCCCGACGGCACCTGCGTCCGCGACTACATCCACGTCGCGGACCTCGCCGACGCCCACCTGCTGGCCCTGACGGCCGCACGGCCCGGCGAGCACCTGATCTGCAACCTCGGCAACGGCGAGGGCTTCTCGGTCCGCGAGGTCATCGAGACCGTCCGCCAGGTCACCGGCCACCCGATCCCCGAGGTCGTGGCCCCGCGCCGGGGCGGCGACCCGGCCGTCCTGGTCGCCTCGGCGGCCACCGCCCGCGAGAAGCTGGGCTGGAACCCGACCCGCGCGGATCTCGCGGGCATCGTCGCGGACGCCTGGGAGTTCGCGCAGCACGTCTCAAGGGAGCAGTAGTGGGGGCACAGCAGGTCCGGGACGGTTTCACCGAGCTTTACGGAACCGCGCCCGAAGGGGTCTGGTCGGCACCGGGCCGGGTCAACCTGATCGGTGAACACACCGACTACAACGACGGCTTCGTGATGCCGTTCGCGCTGCCGCACGTGACGACGGCCGCGGTCTCCCGCCGCACCGACGGCGTGCTGCGCCTGCACTCCTCGGACATCGAGGGCGGGGTCGTCGAGCTCTCCCTCGACGCCCTGGAGCCCGGCACCGACCAGGAGTGGACGGCGTACCCGGCGGGCGTGGTCTGGGCGCTGCGCGAGGCCGGCCACCCGGTCACCGGCGCCGACGTGCACCTGTCCTCCACGGTCCCCACGGGCGCCGGCCTGTCCTCCTCCGCGGCCCTGGAGGTGGTGATCGCCCTCGCCCTCAACGACCTGCACCAACTGGGCCTGGCCCGCTGGCAGCTGGCCCGCCTGTGCCAGCGCGCGGAGAACGTCTACGTCGGGGCGCCGACCGGCATCATGGACCAGACGGCGTCCGCCTGCTGCGAGCACGGCCACGCCCTGTTCCTGGACACCCGCGACCTCTCGCAGAAGCAGATCCCCTTCGACCTCGCGGCCGAGGGCATGCGGCTGCTGGTCGTCGACACCCAGGTCAAGCACGCCCACAGCGGCGGCGAGTACGGCAAGCGCCGGGCCGGCTGCGAGAAGGGTGCGGCCCTGCTGGGCGTGGACGCGCTGCGGGACGTCGCCTACGACGACCTCGACGCGGCGCTCGACCGGCTGGGCGACGAGGAGGAGGTACGGCGCCTGGTCCGGCACGTCGTCACCGAGGACCACCGCGTGGAACGCGTCGTCGCCCTGCTGGAGGCCGGCGACACCCGTGCCATCGGCCCGGTCCTCACCGAGGGCCATGCCTCGCTGCGCGACGACTTCCGGATCTCCTGCCCGGAGCTGGACCTGGTCGTCGACACCGCCCTGGCCACCGGCGCCCTGGGCGCCCGGATGACCGGCGGCGGCTTCGGCGGCTCGGCGATCGTCCTGGCGGAGGCGTCCGACGTCGACACGATCACCAAGGCGGTCGAAGAGGCCTTCGCGGCGGCCGGGTTCACGGCGCCCCGGACGTTCGAGGCGGTGCCGTCGGCGGGCGCCCGCCGGGAGAGCTGAGGCTCAGCCCAGCCGCTTCGTGAGGGTGTACTCCGTGATCCCCGGCGGATAGTCGGGGACCACGCACACCACCTCGTAGCCCTGCTTCCGGTAGAAGTCCGGCGCCTGGAAGTCCCAGGTCTCCAGGCGGACGGCGGCGCAGGCGCGGTCCTGCCGGGCGATGCGCTCCGCCTCGGACAGCAGCCGGCCGCCCAGACCCGTGCCGCGATGGCGGGCGTCCACCCACAGATAGGTGACGTGCAGCCAGGTCGCCCAGGTGTGCCCCACCAGGCCGCCCGCCAGTTCGCCCGAACCGTCGTCCATCGCCCAGACGTGCAGCGGCACTTGGTGTTCGTCGGGGGTCCCGCGCAGGGCCGCGAGGACCGGGGAGGCCGCGGTGTTGGTGTCCCGCAGCCGCGCGTGGAGCAGTTTCCGCCGTTCTTTGTCGACTTCCGTATCAATACGAAACATGCGGCACACCATAAACGCGTCGGCCGGGCAGTTCTGCAAATTGCCTTCCGCTGCCGCCCCCCTTCCGTACCCTGAGGAGCAGCACCGGTGGGGGCCGGTGCTGATCAGGGGGCGAGACAAGTCGGGTACGACACCCGCGGTGGGGGTAGCAGTTCAGGCACGGCGGCGGCCGTGCGGTTCCGTCCTCCCACGGGTGTCGTGTCCGCATGACCCGTCGTTCTGAGCATCTTGGGGTATCCCCTGCTCGTGAAGAGCTTGGGAAGGGGGTTTTGTGGTTCGCATCCGAGTTCTGGTCGTCGACGACCACCGTATCTTCGCCGAGTCGCTCGCCGCGGCTCTGGCCGCCGAGCCTGACGTCGACGTGTCCGCGGCCGGCAGCGGTCCGGCGGCACTGCGCTGCCTGGAGCGCGCGGTCGCCGAGGGCCGCCGCTACGACGTGCTGCTCGCCGACGCCGATCTGGGCGGCCAACTGCCCGGCGGCCGCCCGGCCGTACCGGTGCAGGAGGGCAACGAGGAGGGTCTGGTCGACGGGATATCCCTGGTCACCGGGGTCCGCTCGGCCCATCCCGCCGTCCGTGTCGTCGTGCTCGCCGAGAAGGACGATCCCAGGCGTGCGGCCCTGGCCCTGCAGGCCGGCGCCTGCGGCTGGGTCGCCAAGGACTGCTCGCTGTCCCGGCTGCTGAACGTCATCCGGGGGGTGCTGCGCGACGAGACCCATCTGCCGCCCGCCCTGCTGACCGGTGTCCTGCGGGAGTTGACGGCCGCGCGCAAGCACCGCACCGAGAGCGAACGGCTCGTGGAGTCCCTCACGCCGAGGGAGCGGGAAGTGCTCCGGTGCATGGTGGCGGGCCTGGGGCGCAAGGCGGTCGCCGAGCGCCTGTTCCTGTCCCCGCACACCGTCCGCACCCATATGCAGAACGTGCTCGGCAAACTGGGCGTGCACTCCACGCTGGCCGCCGTCGCGCTCGCGCGCCGGGCCGGAGTGGGGCCGGTCGACCTGGGGCCCGCCGGGCGGATCATGCCGGAGGAGAGCAGCAGCGCCTGATCGACGCCGGTGAGCCCCGCGTCCCAGGTGGACCCCGCGTTCCCGGTGGGGCCCGTGTCTCCGGTGGGGTCCGCGTGCCCGGTGGGGTCCGCGTCTCTGGTGGGGTCCGCCACTGCGGGACCGCTCAGCCGGGGATGTTGTCGAACGGGGCGGTCAACTGGCGCAGTAGACCGGCGAGTTCGGCGCGCTGGGCGCGGGAGAGTTCGGCGAGGATCGCCCGTTCCTGGTCGAGGAGCCCGGCCAGGGCCTGGTCCGCGCGGTCCTGGCCCTCCTCGGTCAGCCGCACCAGCACGCCCCGCCGGTCGCTCGGGTCCGGCAGCCGCTCCACCAGGCCCTTCTTGGTCAGCCGGTCGATCCGGTTGGTCATCGTCCCCGACGTCACCAGGGTCTGGGTCAGCAGCTGCCCGGGGGAGAGCTGGTACGGCGTCCCCGCGCGCCGGAGCGCGGTCAGCACGTCGAACTCCCAGGGCTCCAGGCTGTGCTCCGCGAAGGCCAGCCGACGCGCCCGGTCCAGGTGCCGGGCCAGTCGGCTCACCCGGCTGAGCACCTCAAGCGGTTCCACGTCGAGGTCCGGGCGCTCCCGGCGCCACGCAGCCACCAGCCGATCGACCTCGTCCTCCATGGCGATCAGTGTAGTGGTTGTGTCGACGTGAAGTCTCTTGATGTCGAGCTTCTTGACATCGAGATATCGAGGCGGGGAAGGTGGAGCCCATGACGACTCCCGCCTGGGACCCTGCCCAGTACCTCCGTCACGCCGGCCACCGTGCCCGCCCCTTCACCGACCTCCTCGCCCGGATCCCCGCACTCCCCGGCGAACCCCCGGCCGTCGCCGACCTCGGCTGCGGCCCCGGCAACATGACCGCCCTGCTCGCGGAACGCTGGCCCACCGCCCGCATCACCGGCTACGACAACTCGCCCGAGATGCTCGACAAGGCACTCGTGGAGTACGAGGGCCCCACGGCCGGCGGCGGCCGCCTGGACTTCTCCCACGCCGACGTCCGTACCTGGGCGCCCGAGCGGCCGTACGACCTGATCGTCAGCAACGCCACGCTCCAGTGGGTCCCCGGGCACGCCGAGCGGTTCGCCGGCTGGATCGCCGCCCTCGCCCCCGGCGGCACCTTCGCCTTCCAGGTCCCCGGCAACTTCACCGCCCCCAGCCACCGGCTGATGCGCACCCTCGCCGAGTCCCCCCGCTGGCGGGGCCGCCTCGCCGAGGTCCTCCGCCACGACGACGCCGTCCTCACCCCCGAGGACTACCTGGAGCGGCTGACCGGGCTCGGCTGCGCCGCCGACGTCTGGGAGACGACGTACATCCATCTGCTGACCGGCGAGGACCCGGTCCTCGACTGGGTGAAGGGCACCGGACTGCGCCCGGTCCTCACCGCCCTCGCCGACGATCCTGGGGCCCGCGACGCCTTCCTCGCCGAGTACCGGGCCGCACTGCGCGAGGCCTACCCGGCCGGCCCGCACGGCACCCCGTTCCCGTTCCGGCGCGTCTTCGCCGTCGCCCGCAAGGAGGAGAACTGATGCTCGTCGCCCTCGACCATGTCCAGCTCGCCGCCCCGCCCGGCTCCGAGGACCGGCTGCGTACGTTCTACGTGGACACCCTCGGCATGACGGAGATCCCCAAACCGCCCGTGCTCGCGGCGCGCGGCGGCTGCTGGTTCCGGGCCGGCGAGATCCATCTGCACGTGGGGATCGAGCAGGCCTTCCGGCCGGCCAGGCAGGCCCACCCGGGCCTGCTGGTGACGGGTATCGAGGCGTACGCGGCCCGGCTCGCCGCCCGCGGCACGCCCGTCGCCTGGGACGGGGACCTTCCCGGCCACCGCCGCTTCTACTGCGAGGACCCCGTCGGCAACCGCCTGGAGTTCCTGGAACCGGTCCGCTGAGACGCCGTTTGCCCCGGCCCGGTCACGGTTACCCGGTGGGACGACAGCCGGCTACGAACCCGTCAGGAGTGATCGACGGTGGCACGAGAGCAGAAGGCCAAGGCCAAGAAGGAACAGCTCAAGGGCAAGGCCAAGGAGATCGGTGGGCGCGCGATCGGCGATCGGCCGATGGAGATGGAGGGCCGCGCCGAGAAGGCCAAGGGCGACGCCCGCCAGGCCAAGGAGAAGACCAAGGACCTCTTCAAGCACTGAGGACCTCTTCAAGCACTGAGGACCTCTTCAAGCACTGAGGACGTCTTCAAGCACTGAGGTCTTCCAGGGACCGGCGGGCGGTCTCACGCCTTGCGGTGCCCTATCAGCCGCGGCTTCTGCTCCAGGCCGTCCAGGCCGTGCCAGGCCAGATTGACCAGGTGGGCGGCGACCTCCGCCTTCTTCGGGCGGCGCACGTCCAGCCACCACTGGCCGGTCAGAGCCACCATGCCCACCAGCGCCTGCGCGTACAGCGGGGCCAGCTTGGGGTCGAAGCCGCGCGACTTGAACTCGCGCCCGAGGATGTCCTCCACCTGGGTGGCGATGTCCGAGATGAGGGACGCGAAGGAACCCGTGGACTGCGGGATGGGGGAGTCCCGGACCAGGATCCGGAACCCGTCCGTGTACTCCTCGATGTAGTCGAGCAGGGCGAACGCGGCCTGCTCGCACAGTTCACGCGGATGCCCGGCGGTGAGGGAGCCGGTCACCATGTCCAGCAACCGGCGCATCTCCCGGTCGACCACCACGGCGTACAGCCCCTCCTTGCCGCCGAAGTGCTCGTACACCACCGGCTTGGAGACCCCGGCCTTCGCCGCGATCTCCTCCACCGAGGTGCCCTCGAAACCCTTCGCGGCGAAGAGGGTGCGACCGATCTCCAACAGTTGCTGGCGACGCTCCGCACCGGTCATGCGGGTGCGACGCGCCCGCCGCGGCTTTTCGGGACTGGGGGTGCTGGAGTCGGTCGCCACGGCGTCAATCATGCCGTCTCGGCGGTCTCCGTCCCTCGCCGGGAACCGCCTTCCCCGGTGTTACGGCGCGAATCGATACGTGAGCGTGATGGCCACCGCACGTCGTACGCCCAGCCCAGCTGCTCGCACCAGCGGATGATCCGCGCCGACGAGTCCAGCTGGCCGCGCTCCACCCCGTGCCGGGCCGAGGTCGGGTCGGCGTGGTGCAGGTTGTGCCAGGACTCGCCGCAGGACAGGATCGCCAGCCACCACACGTTGCCCGACCTGTCCCGGGACTTGAACGGCCGCTTCCCCACGGCGTGGCAGATCGAGTTGATCGACCAGGTCACGTGGTGCAGCAGCGCCACCCGGACGAGTGAACCCCAGAAGAACGCGGTGAACGCGCCCCACCAGGACCAGGTCACCAGACCGCCGATCAGCGGCGGCAGCGCCAGCGAGAGCACGGTCCAGAAGATGAAGTGCCGGGAGATCGCCCGGATCGCCGGGTCCCTGACCAGGTCCGGCGCGTACTTGTCCTGCGGGGTCCGCTCCTCGTCGAACATCCAGGCGATGTGCGCCCACCACAGGCCCTTGAGCAACGCCGGCACGGTCTCCCCGTACCGCCACGGCGAATGCGGGTCGCCCTCCGCGTCGGAGAACTTGTGGTGCTTGCGGTGATCGGCCACCCAGCGCACCAGGGGCCCCTCCACCGCCATCGAGCCCGCGACCGCCAGCGCGATCCTGAGCGGCCGCTTCGCCTTGAAGGCGCCGTGGGTGAAATAGCGGTGGTAGCCGATCGTCACGCCATGGCAGCCGAGATAGTAGAAGAACACCAGCAGGCCCAGGTCGAGCCAGCTCACGCCCCCCCACCCCCACGCCAGCGGCACCGCCGCCAGCAGCGCGAGGAACGGCACGACGATGAACAGAAGCAGGGTGATCTGCTCCAGCGAGCCTTTCCGCTCGCCGCCCAGGGTGGCGGACTGGAGCGAGCCGTCGGCCGCCTTCCGGGGGTCTTCGATCACATCGGAACTAGACGAGGTCATGCGCGTCCCCTGGGGGGTCGAGGGTTGAGACAGGTGCCGATCCGCGGCGACCGAGCGGGACGATAAGGGTTCTTCCCTACGGTTCCGTAACCTACGGCGACGTAAGTATGGCAGCGAGGCATCTCGCAGCAAGAGCCCCGCAGCCTGCGCGTCCTCATGGACACCTATCCTTGAAGTCGGTCGGACAGCGCGGTCCGCTCTGTTTCCTTCCCGGATGTCCGGCCCCTATGCGGACAGGCCCCGCCTGCCGCCCGGCCGACGGACGGGTCCCCTCCAGACGAGCTTCAACACTGCAAGGAGCCGCACCTGTGAGCAGTGCCGACGACCAGACCACCACGACCAGCAGTGAGCTGCGCGCCGACATCCGCCGGCTGGGTGACCTTCTCGGCGAGACCCTCGTCCGGCAGGAGGGCCCCGAACTGCTGGACCTCGTCGAGAAGGTCCGCCGCCTCACCCGCGAGGACGGCGAGGCCGCCGCCGAACTGCTGCGCGGCATCGAACTGGAGACCGCCGCCAAGCTGGTCCGCGCCTTCTCCACCTACTTCCACCTGGCCAACGTCACCGAGCAGGTCCACCGCGGCCGCGAGCTGCGCGCCCGCCGCGCCGCCGAGGGCGGCCTCCTCGCCCGCACCGCCGACCGGCTCAAGGACGCCGACGCCGACCACCTGCGCGAGACCGTCCAGAACCTCAACGTCCGACCGGTGTTCACGGCGCATCCCACCGAGGCCGCGCGCCGCTCGGTCCTGAACAAGCTCCGGCGTATCGCGGCGCTCCTGGACACCCCGGTCATCGAGTCGGACCGCCGCCGCACCGACGTCCGCCTCGCCGAGAACATCGACCTGGTCTGGCAGACCGACGAGCTGCGTGTGGTGCGCCCCGAGCCCGCCGACGAGGCCCGCAACGCCATCTACTACCTGGACGAGCTGCACGCCGACGCCGTCGGCGACGTCCTGGAGGACCTCACCGCCGAACTGGAGCGGGTCGGCGTCAAGCTCCCCGACGACACCCGCCCGCTGACCTTCGGCACCTGGATCGGCGGCGACCGCGACGGCAACCCCAACGTCACCCCCCAGGTCACCTGGGACGTCCTCATCCTCCAGCACGAGCACGGCATCAACGACGCCCTGGAGATGATCGACGAACTCCGCGGCTTCCTCTCCAACTCCATCCGTTACACGGGTGCGACGGAGGAACTGCTGGAGTCGCTGCGCGCCGATCTGGAGCTGCTGCCGGAGATCAGCCCCCGCTACAAGCGCCTCAACGCCGAGGAGCCCTACCGGCTCAAGGCCACCTGCATCCGGCAGAAGCTGGTCAACACCAAGCACCGCCTGGCCACCGACACCCCGCACCAGCCCGGCCGCGACTACCTGGGCACCGCCGAACTCCTCGCCGACCTGCGGCTGATCCAGGCCTCCCTGCGCGAGCACCGCGGCGGCCTGTTCGCCGACGGCCGCCTGGCCCGGACGATCCGCACCCTGGCCGCGTTCGGCCTCCAGCTCGCCACCATGGACGTCCGCGAACACGCCGACGCCCACCACCACGCCCTCGGCCAGCTCTTCGACCGCCTCGGCGAGGAGTCCTGGCGCTACTCCGACATGCCCCGCGAGTACCGCGCCAAGCTCCTCGCCAAGGAGCTCCGCTCGCGCCGGCCGCTCGCGCCCACTCCGGCGCCGGTGGACGCGGCCGGGGAGAAGACCCTCGGGGTCTTCCAGACCGTGAAGAAGGCGCTGGAGGTGTTCGGGCCCGAGGTCGTCGAGTCGTACATCATCTCCATGTGCCAGGGCGCCGACGACGTCTTCGCCGCCGCCGTCCTGGCCCGCGAGGCCGGCCTGATGGACCTGCACGCCGGCTGGGCCAAGGTCGGCATCGTCCCCCTCCTGGAGACCACCGACGAGCTCAAGGCCGCCGACACCATCCTGGAGGACATGCTCTCCGACCCGTCCTACCGGCGCCTGGTCGCGCTGCGCGGAGACGTCCAGGAGGTCATGCTCGGCTACTCCGACTCCTCCAAGTTCGGCGGCATCACCACCAGCCAGTGGGAGATCCACCGCGCCCAGCGCCGCCTGCGCGACGTCGCCCACCGCTACGGCGTACGCCTGCGGCTCTTCCACGGCCGGGGCGGCACCGTCGGCCGCGGCGGCGGCCCCTCCCACGACGCGATCCTCGCCCAGCCCTGGGGCACCCTGGAGGGCGAGATCAAGGTCACCGAGCAAGGCGAGGTCATCTCCGACAAGTACCTGATCCCCTCCCTGGCCCGGGAGAACCTGGAGCTGACGGTCGCGGCGACCCTGCAGGCCTCCGCGCTGCACACCGCCCCCCGCCAGTCCGGGGAGGCACTGGCCCGCTGGGACGCCGCCATGGACGTGGTCTCCGACGCCGCGCACTCCGCCTACCGGCGCCTGGTCGAGGACCCCGACCTGCCCGCGTACTTCTTCGCGTCGACGCCCGTGGACCAGCTCGCCGACCTGCACCTGGGCTCCCGCCCCTCCCGGCGCCCGGACTCCGGCGCCGGCCTGGACGGCCTGCGGGCCATCCCGTGGGTGTTCGGCTGGACCCAGTCCCGGCAGATCGTCCCCGGCTGGTTCGGCGTCGGCTCCGGACTGAAGGCCCTGCGCGAGGCCGGCCTGGACACCGTCCTCGCCGAGATGCACGAACAGTGGCACTTCTTCCGCAACTTCGTCTCCAACGTCGAGATGACCCTCGCCAAGACCGACCTGCGGATCGCCCAGCACTACGTCGACACCCTCGTCCCCGACGAGCTGAAGCACGTCTTCGACACCATCCGGGCCGAGCACGAGCTGACCGTCACCGAGGTCCTGAAGATCACCGGCGAGAGCGAACTGCTGGACGCCACCCCCGTGCTCAAGCAGACCTTCGGCATCCGCGACGCCTACCTCGACCCCATCTCCTACCTCCAGGTCACCCTCCTCAAGCGCCAGCGTGACGCGGCCGCCGCCGGCGCCGAACCCGACCCGCTCCTCGCCCGCGCCCTCCTCCTCACCGTCAACGGCGTGGCGGCCGGCCTGCGCAACACCGGCTGACCACCACCACCGCACGTGACTGTGCCCCCGGGTCGTACACCCGGGGGCACAGCCATACGTGCTCACAGCCGGACGTGCTCACAGCCGTACGTGCTCACTGCAAGGCGAAGAACGCCGCCGTCAGCAGCGCGATCCCCGAACCGCCCAGTGCCCACGCCACCCGGGTCAGCCGCAGCCCTCCGGCGACCACCACCGCCGCCAGCAGCAGCGCGCCGCCCAGCGGCACCCAGGCGAGCAGGATCCCGGCGGGGCCGGACCGGACCACCTCGTCGGTGCCGGGCTTCACGATCACGTCGTAGGTCTGCCCCTTGCGCACCGCCACCGACTTGTCGATGACCACCCGGGAGCGCGCGGAGGCGCCGGAGGCGGCCGGGGTGAACGGGCCCGTGCAGGTGTCCGTACCGCACGCGGTCACCGCGACCGCGCCCCGCTCCTTGCCCTTGGTCAGCATCACGTGCTGCGCCGTGCCCCAGGAGCCCCACACCCCGCCGACCAGGATCAGCACGGCGACCGCGCCCATCGACACGACCCGGCCGAATCGCAGGGCGGCGACCGGAGGCGTACGGGAGGAGGGGACCGAGGCAGCAGGCATGGCCGGGATCATTGGCCATGTCCCTACGGCCGGTCAACTGCGGTGGGGGACAAGTCAGGAGTTGTACGAGCTTTGCGCCCGCTCCAGTCCCTCGGTGACCAGCGCCTCCACGGCGTCGGCCGCCCGGTCCACGAGGTAGTCGAGTTCCTTGCGTTCGGCCGAGGAGAAGTCCTTCAGCACGAAGTCCGCGACCTGCATACGACCCGGAGGGCGCCCGATCCCGAACCGCACCCGGTGGTAGTCGGCGCCCATGGCCTTCGTCATCGACTTCAGCCCGTTGTGGCCGTTGTCGCCGCCGCCGAGCTTGAGCCGGAGGACGCCGTAGTCGATGTCCAGTTCGTCGTGGATGGCGACGATGTTCGCAACCGGCACCTTGTAGAAGTCGCGCAGCGCGTTCAGCGGGCCGCCGGACAGGTTCATGAACGACATCGGCTTGGCCAGGATCACCCGCCGGCTTCCCGGGCCCGGCGCCCCCAGCCGCCCCTCCACGACCTGCGCCTGCGCCTTGCCGGCCCGCTTGAACTTCCCCCCGATCCGCCCGGCGAGCAGGTCCGCGACCATGAAGCCGACGTTGTGCCGGTTCATCGCGTACTCCGGTCCGGGGTTGCCGAGGCCGGCGATCAGCCAGGGGGCGTTGGCGGCGGCTGCGGGGGTGGTCACGTCCATGTCTCCTTGATACGCGCCAGCCGCCGCTCCCGGGAGGGAGCAGCGGCTGACGAACGGTGAAACGAAGGTGAGGATCAGGCCTCGGCGACTTCCTCGGCCGCCTCGCCCTCTTCGCCCTCGGCGGACTCCTCGGCCTGCGCGGCCAGGACCTGCAGGACGACCGCGTCGCCGTCGACGGCCAGCGTGGTGCCGGACGGCAGGGTGATGTCCTTGGCCAGGATGGAGGCGCCGGCCTCCAGGCCCTCGACGGAGACGGTGACGGACTCGGGGATGTGGGTGGCCTCGGCCTCGACCGGCAGCGCGTTCAGCACGTGCTCGAGCAGGTTGCCGCCCGGGGCCAGCTCGCCCTCGGTGTGCACCGGGATCTCGACGTTGACCTTCTCGCCGCGCTTGACCAGCAGCAGGTCGACGTGCTCCAGGAAGCCCTTGATCGGGTCGCGGACCACGGACTTCGGGATCGCCAGCTCGTTGGACTTGCCGTCGATGTCCAGGGAGATCAGGACGTTCGGGGTACGCAGCGCGAGCAGCAGCTCGTGGCCCGGAAGGGTCAGGTGGATCGGGTCCGAACCGTGGCCGTACAGGACACCGGGGACCTTGCTGTCGCGACGGATACGGCGGGCGGCGCCCTTGCCGAACTCGGTGCGCGACTCGGCGGCGATCTTCACCTCGGACATGGTGATCACTCCTCGTAGAAAGTAGATACGGACGTGGTCACCCGGCCACGAACGGCCTGCTACGAAGAGCGCGTCGATAACGGAGCGCCGACACCTGCATGGAACAGGTACGGCCTCCCTCGCCGAGCAACTTGTGCAGTCTACTCGGCGGGGGAGGCCGTACCAAAAGGATCTTCAGTGCGGGCGGTGCGGGCCGTGTGCCCTGTGCAGAAACCTCACTGCACGGTGCTTACGAAGCGCCGCTCACTGTTCGTCGAAGAGGCTCGTCACCGAACCGTCCTCGAACACCTCACGCACCGCGCTCGCGATCGTCGGCGCGATCGACAGCACCGTGATCTTGTCCAGGTCCCGGCCGAGCTCGCCCGGCGTCGGCAGCG
Source organism: Streptomyces sp. NPDC031497 (assembly GCF_055580905.1). Classification (NCBI taxonomy): domain Bacteria; kingdom Bacillati; phylum Actinomycetota; class Actinomycetes; order Kitasatosporales; family Streptomycetaceae; genus Streptomyces; species Streptomyces sp. NPDC031497. The sequence continues at coordinate 66,140 of NZ_JBVIKO010000004.1, read as the reverse complement.
TGTTCGTCAGCACGAACTCGCTCACCCGCGAGTTCTTCAGCCGGTCCGCCGCCGGACCCGAGAGCACACCGTGCGTCGCCGTCACGATGACGTCCTCGGCGCCGTGCGCGAACAGGGCGTCCGCCGCCGCGCAGATCGTGCCGCCGGTGTCGATCATGTCGTCGACCAGGACGCAGACCCGGCCCTCGACCTCGCCCACGACCTCGTGGACGGTCACCTGGTTCGCCACGTCCTTGTCACGGCGCTTGTGCACGATGGCCAGCGGCGCGCCGAGCCGGTCGCACCAGCGGTCGGCGACCCGTACCCGGCCGGCGTCCGGGGACACGATCGTCAGCTTGTCCCTGTCGACCTTCGTGCCCACGTAGTCCGCGAGCAGCGGGAGCGCGAACAGATGATCCACCGGACCGTCGAAGAACCCCTGGATCTGGTCCGTGTGCAGGTCCACGGTCAGGATCCGGTCCGCGCCCGCCGTCTTCATCAGATCGGCGATGAGCCGCGCCGAAATCGGTTCACGGCCCCGGTGCTTCTTGTCCTGCCGCGCGTAACCGTAGAACGGCACGATCACCGTGATGGAACGCGCCGACGCACGCTTCAGCGCGTCGATCATGATCAGCTGCTCCATGATCCACTGGTTGATCGGAGCCGTGTGGCTCTGGATCACGAAGCAGTCGGCACCGCGCGCCGACTCCTGGTAGCGGACGTAGATCTCGCCGTTCGCGAAGTCGAAGGCCTTGGTCGGTACGACCCCGACACCCAACTGGTGGGCGACCTCCTCGGCAAGCTCGGGGTGGGCGCGGCCGGAGAAGAACATCATCTTCTTCTTGCCGGTCGTCTTGATCCCGGTCACAGCACTGTCTCCTCAGAGGTGTCTCAGCCGTACAGCTGGATGTCCAGCGACCTCTGCGCCGTACGCGGGAGGCCGAAACAGCTGGTTAGGTGCGGGTGTGCACTTATCACGGTACGACGTCTTCGGCGCACCTGTTTCCGGTCAGTCCTCGTTCGTGCCCCGCCGGGAAGCCGCCTCGGCCGCCTTCGCCGCCGAGCTCCCCGGACGCTTCCGGGCCACCCAGCCCTCGATATTCCGCTGCTGACCGCGGGCCACGGCCAGCGAACCGGGCGGTACGTCCTTCGTGATCACAGACCCGGCAGCGGTGTACGCACCGTCCCCGACCGTGACAGGCGCCACAAACATGTTGTCCGAACCCGTCTTGCAGTGCGAGCCGACGGTGGTGTGGTGCTTGTTCTCGCCGTCGTAGTTCACGAACACGCTCGCCGCACCGATGTTCGTGTACTCGCCGATCGTCGCGTCGCCGACGTAGGAGAGGTGCGGGACCTTGGTCCCCTCGCCGATGGCGGCGTTCTTGGTCTCCACGTACGTGCCGATCTTGCCCTTGGCGCCCAGCCGCGTCCCCGCCCGCAGATAGGCATACGGTCCCACGGTCGCGTTCGGACCGACATGGGCGGAATCAGCCACCGTGTTGTCCACGCGTGCCCCGGCGCCGACCCGGGTGTCCTTCAGCCGGCTGTTCGGCCCGACCTCGGCGCCCTCGGCGAGGTGGGTGGAGCCCTGCAGCTGCGTCCCCGGGTGGACGACGACGTCCCGCTCGAAGGTGACCGTCACGTCGACCCAGGTGGTCGCCGGGTCCACGACCGTGACGCCGTCGAGCATCGCCCGCTCCAGCAGCCGGTCGTTGAGGATCCGGCGGGCCTCCGCCAGCTGCACCCGGTTGTTGATCCCGGCGATCTCGCGGTGGTCGGCGGCGACCGACGCACCGACCCGGTGCCCGGCCTCGCGCAGGATCCCCAGTACGTCCGTCAGGTACTCCTCGCCCTGGCTGTTGTCCGTGCGCACCTTCCCCAGCGCGTCCGCGAGCAGCTGCCCGTCGAACGCGAACACACCCGAGTTGATCTCCCGGATCGCCCGCTGCGCGTCGGAGGCGTCCTTGTGCTCGACGATGGCCGTCACGGCGCCGGACGCGCCGTCGCGCACGATACGGCCGTAACCGGTCGCGTCCGGGACCTCGGCGGTCAGCACGGTCACGGCGTTGCCGTCGGCGTGGTGGGTCCCGGCGAGCCGGGCGAGGGTCTCGCCGGTGAGCAGCGGGGTGTCCCCGCAGACGACCACGACGGTCCCGTCGACCGGGCCGCCCAGTTCCTCCAGCGCCATCCGCACGGCGTGCCCGGTGCCGTTCTGCCGCTCCTGCACGGCCGTACGGACGGTGGGGTCGACCGCTTCGAGATGCGCGCCGACCTGCTCGCGCGCGTGCCCGACGACGACGACCAGGTTCTCGGGGTTCAACTCACGGGAGGCGGCGAGCACATGGCCCACCAGGGAACGGCCACAGATGTCGTGCAGGACCTTGGGTGTGGCCGACTTCATACGGGTGCCCTCACCCGCTGCGAGAACGACGACGGCTGCCGGGCGAATGGCGCTCACGGAGTTGCCCTTCGGCTTCTTGGATGGGTGGGGGTGACATCCGCAGGATACCGGGGCGTTTCGTGGGGGACATGAGAGCGGGCCCTGACGGGACTGTCAGCGGTCAGGACCGGAAATGGGTGAGCTCCCCCGCCAGGACTCGAACCCGGACAGATGGCACCAAAAGCCACAGTGCTGCCAATTACACCACGGGGGAATACGTCGACCAGGCCGGACAATCAGTCAGGCCGGTGAGTGGCGCCTCCTACTATGCCGTACCAGGCGCCTTCGATGCGACGGTACAAGTCGGCGCCCTTCAGGACCATTACAGCGACGTCTTCGCCGCTTCGCGGCATCGCGGCGTCGCGGGTTCGCCGCTCTGCGGCTCATGCGTTCTGCGGCTCATTCGTTCTGCCGCTCTGTTGTTCTGCTGCTCTGCTGTGACGAGCCGCCGGTGTGCGTCGCGGCCGCTCTTCCGAACCCCCGTCGTGTTCACGGGTGAACGTGCCGTCCGCGTACCGTCTGGCCGGATTGATCGATTCCGGCCTCGAACGGGCGTGGTTCGGCAGTTCGAGGGATACCGGTGGGTTTCGGTGTTGTTCGGTTACGGAGGGTGGTGTAGGCCAGTAGACGAAACTCACCGGAAAAGCCCACCCCCGCGCCCGTAGGCTGGACGCATGACCACGACGGGGGCAGACCGCACGACGGCCTTGGCAGGGCCGTGGTGGTGGTCGCGGTGGCGTAGTGCGGCGCTGGACGGTGGTCTGGCGCTGGTGTCGGCGCTGGAGTGCGGCGCCGAGGGAATCCCGTTCGCACGGGACGCGGGAGTTCCGGTGTCGGCCGGGATCGTGTTCGGTCTGCTGGCCGGTTCGGTGCTGTTGCTGCGCAGGAAATGGCCGATCGCCGTCGTACTCGTGTCGATCGCGATCACGCCGGCCCAGATGGGCTTCCTGATGGGCATCGTCGGCCTCTACACCCTCGCCGCGGCCGAGGTACCGCGCCGGATCATCGTGGCGCTGTCGGGGATGACCCTGCTGGGCACGTTGATCGTGACGTTCGTGCGGGTGCGGCAGAGCATGGCACGCGGGGATCTCACGCTCGGGGACTGGTTCGTCCCGTTCGCGGCGCTGGCGACCTCGCTCGGGCTGACCGCGCCTCCGGTGCTGCTGGGCCTCTACGTGGGCGCGCGGCGGCGGCTGATGGAGAGCCTGCGGGAGCGGGCGGACAGCCTGGAACGGGAGCTCCAGCTGCTCGCCGAGCGCGCCGAGGAGCGTGCGGAGTGGGCGCGGGGCGAGGAACGGACGCGGATCGCGCGGGAGATGCACGACGTCGTCGCGCATCGGGTGAGCCTGATGGTGGTGCACGCGGCGGCGTTGCAGGCGGTGGCGCGGAAGGACCCGGAGAAGGCGGTGAAGAACGCGGCGCTGGTGGGCGACATGGGACGCCAGGCGCTGACGGAGCTGCGGGAGATGCTGGGGGTGCTGCGCTCCGGGGACGGCGACCGGCGTCGTACGGCGTCGGCGTCCGCGGCCTTGCCGTTGGCCGCGGTGAGGGTGGCCGCCGCGGCGGCGGCTTCGCGGGTGGCCGAGGAGGAGGGGCCGTATCTGTCGGAGCTGGAGGAGCTGATCGGGCAGTCGGCGGCGGCCGGGATGGTGGTCGATCTGTCGGTGGAGGGGGACGCGCGGTCGTACACGGTCGCGGTGGAGCAGACGGCGTACCGGGTGGTGCAGGAGGCGTTGACCAACGTCCACAAGCACGCGGCGGGCGCCAAGACCCATGTGCGGCTGGCGCATCGGGTGGCGGAGATCGCGATGCAGGTGGAGAACGAGCCACCGCCGGAACCGGCGTCGGCGGCCTCGGCGGGCCTGCCGTCCGGCGGCAACGGTCTGGTGGGCATGCGCGAGCGGGTACTGGGGCTCGGCGGGGTGTTCGTGTCGGGGCCGACGGACGCGGGGGGTTTCCGGGTGTCGGCGGTGATTCCGGCGACGTGAGCGGTTTTGGTGGGTGAGTGGGTGGGTGGGCGCCGGTTCGCCGGTCGGGGGTGGGGGCCGGTCAGGCGTGGGTGGTGAGGCGTTGGGGTTCGACGCCTGCGATGAGGGTGGTGAGGCCGTGGTCGATGTCGGGGCCCACGTACCAGTCGCCGGTGTGGTCCAGGGTGTAGACGCGGCCCTCGGCGTCGATGGCGAGGAGCGAGCGGGTCTCGGTCTCCTCGCCCAGCGGGCAGACCTCGGTGTCCAGGGCGCGGCCGAGGTCGCCGAGGGTACGGGCGAGGTGCAGGCCGTGCAGCGGGTCGAGGTGGAGGGTGGCCGGCGCGATCTGGCGGCCGGGCCCGGCGGGGGTGATGTGCAGGCCGCCGAATTCGGCCCAGGCTTCTACTGCGGCGGGGAAGACGGTGTGCCGGTGTCCGGCGGGTGAGGTGTGCTCGCGGAGGGCGTCGGCCCAGACCTCGGCCTGTTTTATGTCCCAGCGTCCGGGTTGCCAGCCGGCGGCGCGCAGAGCTGCGTCGACGGGCACGGAGAAGCGGGTGGTGGAGGTGCGGTCGGGGTGCATCTGTCCTTAGTTCGTGTGCGTGTGCGTCTGCGTGTGCGGGGCGGTGGTGGCGGCGGTGGTGTGTTGCGTGGGTGGTGCGGCGGTGCTGCGTGGGTGGGGGTGTGCGTCAGTCGTCCGTGACGGTGGGGTCGACGACGCGGACGCCGAAGTGGGCGGTGAGGGCGGCGCAGGCCCGGCAGGGGGCGGCGAAGCTGCCGTGCAGGGGGTCGCCGTCCTCGCGTATGCGGCGGGCGGTGAGCTTGGCCTGCTTGAGGGCTTTGCGGGCTTCGCCGTTGGTCATGGGTTTGCGGGTGGCTCGTTTGCTGCGGGCACTGTCGGCGGAGGCGATGTGCCGTGAGATGAGGATGGCCTCGGCGCAGCGGCCGGTGAAGCGGTCGCGCTGTCCGCTGGGCAGGGTGTCGAGGAACTCCTGGACCAGCGGGTGCAGCGGAGGCGGCTGGTCGCCGCGGGCCGCGGTGCCGGTGAGGGTGGCGCCGCGGACGGAGAGGGCGGCGGCGACGGTGGGCAGGATGCCGTCGCGGCGGTGCCGGAGAGCGGGCGCGGGAGGTATTTCGGCGCTGCTCCAGCCGATGCGGGGGTCGCCGTTGGTGGCGCCGTGACTGGCGCCGGGCATGGCGGTGTGCGGTCCCGTCTGTGTGACGTTCATGATCGTCTTCCCCTCCCGGGCATCCCCCCGAAAGTCACAGACTGCCAAATCCCGTGGCGGGTGCGGAAGCTGGGGCGGTGCGACACGCCCGGGTTTGGGCACGCTGTCACGGCAGGGTGACGGCTGGTCACGGAAGCGGAGGCCCGGTGACCGGGGTTCGCGTACCGCATAGGCTGTCGGCACCGCGATGGGCGCGGTCGACGCGTCTGGGACGTGGGAGACACAGCCGGATACGGGCCGTGGCGCGCTTTTGGGGTGCGGTTTCGGTTCGTACAGAGTGCCGCAGGGGGCAACCGTCATGACGACAGGTCGGCTCGGGCTGGGGGCACCGCCCAGCCGCCAGGCCGGAGGACAAGCCGCGCCGCCGAACTCGGCCTACGCCGGGCAGGTCGTGCATTTCCCGGATCCGGTCCGGGCGGCACGTCACCCGAGAGGGGTACGTGTCGACGAGCACGGCTACCCCGATTTCTCGCCCTACGCGCGCGCGGCGGCGGAGATCGCGGACCCGCCGGAGGGCTTCGGCGTCGACGAGTTGCGGCTGACGGACTACGTGTCGGCGAACGCCGTGCTGTCGGCCTCGGGGCATGAACTGTGGGACACGGTGCCGGCGGTGGCGACACCGCACGGCTGGACGTGGCATCACGTGGCCGGGTCGCGGCGGCTGGAGTTGGTCCCGGTCGAGGTGAAGGCGTTGCTGCGGCATCACGGCGGGGTGGCGACGGCCCGGGTGGACCAGGGCAAGCGGGGCACGCGTCCGTTGCAGGAGACGCGCCCGGCCCATGTCGGGCTGCCCAAGTCGGGCGTGGCGGTGTCGGAGTCGCAGGTGCAGGGCGTCGAGGAGGACCTCGGCTACCGGTTGCCGGGTGCGTACCGCTCCTTCCTGAAGGCGGCGGGCGGGTGCGCGCCGATGGGTACGGCGCTGGACGCCGAACTCGGTCTGCTCCTCGACCAGCCGTTCTTCACGGTCCGCGACGAGGCGGCGGTCAACGACCTCGTGTACGTCAACAAGTGCCTGCGCGACCATCTGACCAAGGACTACCTGGGCGTGTGCTTCGTGCAGGGCGGTCTGCTGGCGGTGAAGGTGAAGGGCGACCGGCTCGGCTCGGTGTGGTTCTGCGCGTACGACGACGTGCGCGACGTGGATCCGTCGTGGTCGCCGGCCGAGCGGGTGGAGCGGCTGCTGCTGCCCTGCGGTGAGGACTTCGACGTGTTCCTGTCCGGACTGGCGGGTTCCCCGCCGGAGCTGGAGACGGTGGCGAACCTGATGGTGGACGGCGGTTTCGCCCGTGCCGTCTCTGTTGGCTCGGGGGAGTGAGTTTCGGCATGGTGACGTTCGCGCAGGCGCAGGAGCGCGCGGAGGAGTGGATCAACGGGGACGTGCCGGCCTACCAGCACCGCGAGGTGCGGGTACGGGAGTTCGGCCTCGGGTTCGTGGTGTGGGGCGAGGACCGTGCGGAGGGCCCGCGTTCGGACGCGGGCGGGCAGCGGCTGGTCATCGCCCGGGACAGCGGCGACGCGACGCTGTGGCCGGCGCTTCCGGTGGGCGAGGTGATCCGCCGGTACGAGGAGGAGTACGGCCGTGAGGCGGAGGTCGCCGACGCGGTACCGGCGCCCGCGGCACGGGTCGACCTGAACCAGACCTCGTTCCTGTTGAGCCCGCCGGAGTGGCTCCAGGAGGCGGCGGACAAGCTGGGTATTCCGGATCGGCGATCGGGGGGTGACGGGGCGTCGGCCGAGGGGGCGGCCGGGGGGTCCGGGGCGGGTTCGGGTGTGGGTTCCGGTGTGGGGGTCGGGGCGGGCTCAGGTGTGGGTTCCGGTGTGAGGGCCGGTGCGGGTTCGGTGGGGCCGGGGACGGGTTCCGTCGGGCTTGCGGAGACGCAGGCGGGGGTGCCGGCAGGTGCCGGTGGGGCTGGTGCTGGTGGGGTTGGTGCCGGAGTTGGTCCGGCAGGGGGGAGTGGGGCTTCTTGGCCGGCGGCCGGGGGCGGTGCGGGTGGCGCGGGAGTGGGCGCGGGCGCGGGAGCGGCTGCCGGGGCGCAGGGTGCGCCTGGTGCGCCGGGCGTGCCCAACGTGCCTGCCGGCGCGACCCCTTGGGCGGGCACCGACACGAACGCCGATGCCGGTGAGGACCGTTCCGTGCCGTTGCCCGCGACGGTGTTCGCGCCGCCGCTGAGCGACTCCGACGACGGTGTGCTGGGGGATGCCCAGACGGCGCTGATGGCGGGGGGCAGCCAACTGTCGCGCACGGCGGTGTCTCCGGCGCTCGACGAGGCGAGCGCGCCGGGCGTGCAGGGCGCGCACGGTGTGCAGGGTGGTGTATCAGGGGCGCCCGGAGCTGCTGGTGCGCCGGGCGTGCCAGGTGTACCCGGGGCGCACGGTGCGGCCGCCGCGCCCGGCGCGCCGCAGGACAGCACGCCCCCGCCGCCTCCGCCGGGCGCCCCGACGTACGGCTACCCGCAGGGGCCGGCGGCGGCTCCGGGCACGCCCGCGTCGGGCGCGTCGGCCAATCCGCCGGCGCCCGCGGCTCCGCCCGCGCCTTCCTACGGCTATCCGCAGGGCCCCGCCGCCCCGAGCTACGGCTACCCGCAGGCGCCGCCCGGCGCTCCGGGCACGCCCCGGCCTCCGGCGGGTCCGGCCGCGCCGAGCCGCCCTCTGGCACCGAACGCCGGTGACATAGCGGACGCCGCGACGAGCCGGGCCGCACCTCCTCCGCGCAAGGCGCGCGGCGCGGCCGGTGCGCCGCCGCCTCCGCCGGGCGCCCCGGGAACGCCGGGCGCACGCCCGGGAGGCCCGCCCCAGCCGCCCGCGCCGGGTGCGTCGGGTGCGCCGGCCGACGGGTACGCACCGACGCAGATGGTGTCGGCGTTGGGTCCCGAGGGGCCTGGGGGTCCGGCGCAGGCGCCGGGCGCGCAGACTCCGCCGGGCGCCCCCAACCCGCCCGGTGCGCCGGGCACTCCGGGTGGCACGCCCCCCGGCGATGTCCATCGGTCGGACACGATGCTGGCCGACCCGAGCGGGATGCGAGGGAGCGCGGGCGTGCCTCAGCCTCCGCGAGCCCCGGGCATGCCGAATCCGCCCGGCGCTCCTGGAGCACCGGGCGCCCCGGGTGTACCCCCAGCGCCCGGCGCACCGCCGCTGTCGCACGCCCCGGGTGCACCTTTCGCCCCGGGCGCACCGCACGCCCCGGGCGCCCCCGGCATGCCTCCCGCACCTGGTGCCCAGGGCTCCGCCGGTGGCGCGCATGGGGCGGTCCACCACGCGGAGACCGTGTTGGCCGCGCCTCCGGTAGGCGCCTCGGGCGCACCGCTGCCGCCACCCGCCCCCGGCGTACCCGCGGCCCCGGGCGCCCCCGGAATGCCGCCGGGCGCCCCGCAGATGCCGCCGCCGGCGCCGGCCGGTGCGATGCCGCCGCCCGGGCAGCCCGGGCCGGGGCAGCAGCCGCCGGCGTACGGCTACCCGCAGCAGGGGCAGCCGACCGTGGGCCCCGGCTACCAGGCGGTGCTGCGTTACCGTGCGCAGGACGGTTCGGAGCAGCAGCTGATCCGGCGTTCGGCGCCGGGGACGCCGCACCCGGAGTGGCAGATCTACCACGAGCTGCGGGCGATGAACGTGCCGCCGGACCAGGTGCTGGAGCTGCACACGGAGCTGGAGCCGTGCGAGCTGCCGGGTGCCTACTGCGCGCGGATGATCCGGGAGCAGTGGCCACAGGCGCGGCTCGCGAGCATCGCGCCGTACGGGACGGATCACGCCAGCCGGCAGCAGGGGATGCGGCAGTTGCTGGCGCACCAGGGCGAGCTGCACCAGGTGGCGGCGGGTCCCGCGCGGCCCGCGCCAGTGCGGGCGCCGTTGCCGCAGGTCCAGGCGGCGCCGCCGATCCCGCCCGAGGCGATCGCGCAGGAGCTGGGAGCGGCGTTCGGGCCGGGCGTGTTCCGGTTCGAGCAGGCGGCGGTGTCGCGGCAGGGTGTGCCGCCGATCGTGGCGCACACGCTGGTCGCGGCGGGACTGCCGCTGGACATGGGACCGTTCTTCTGGGCGCAGGCCCAGCCGGGCCGTCCGGTGCCGACGCTGGCGGAGCTGGCACAGGAGCGCGGGGTGCAGCCGGCGCCGGACGCGGGGTCGTACCTCGTGATGGGCACCGACTTCGGCAAGGCGGTGTGTGTGCAGTACGGCACCGCCAACATCGTGGCCGTGCCGGTGGAGGCGGGGCCGGGCGGGGCGTCAGTTCCGCCGCAGTTCGTCAACACCGGGCTGCCGGAGTTCGCGCGCTGTCTGGCGCTGCTGGGCCGGATGTGGCGGCTCAGGTTCGGCCTGAACCAGGAGCAGGCGGGCCGCTGGACCGTGGACTTCCAGGCCCAGTTGGCCTCCCTGGACCCGGCGGCGCTCGGTTCGCCGGAGAGCTGGTGGTCGGTGCTGCTGGAGCAGATGTGGGACGGCCTCCTGTAGCGCGGCGGTAGGAACGACCGGTGGGGGCCGGTCCGGTCGGGTGACCGGACCGGCCCCCTCGCGCGTGTGCACGCCTGGACCCGGGGCCGGGTCGGGCGGCGACGCTGGGCCGGTACCGCGACCACGGGCGCGCGGCTGTGCGTTCGCGCCCCTTGGTGCTCTCGTGGGCCTCGATACGACACGCGACGCTCCGGCCGTGACATGTCTGCGGAGTGTCGCGTTATGAACACTTACGCCCTATCCATCAAGATGTGCGCGAAATCATCATTTCGTGCGGGTCCGGCGGAGAGGGGTTCCAGGGTGAGCAGCGCATCGATGTCGCCGTACGGCTTCGTGACCGTCCGGGGGCGTGGTTACCGCCCCGAGCAGATCGACGCGTTCCTGGTGGCGCTCTCGCTGGACAGGGACGCCGCCTGGGAGCGTGCCGCGCGGCTCACCGTGCTCGCCAAGGAGATGGAGGCGGAGGCCGTGCGGATGCGTGCCGTCGTCGAGCAGCTCCCGCCCCAGACCTACGAGACGCTCGGGGACCGCGCGCAGCGGGTGTTCCGGCTCGTGGTGGACGAGGCGTCGGCCGTCCGTGAAAACGCCCGGCGCGCTCTGACCGACGGGGTTGTGCAGGCGGAGACGTGCGCCGAGAACGAGCGCTGTGCGGCGCAGGAAGAGGCGGACGCGCTCCGCGCGGACACCGAGGAGCGTGCCCGTCAGTTGCTTCTCGCCGCGCGTGCCGAGGCCGACGAGATCCGTATCGGCGCTCGGCTGGAGGTGAAGGAGATGCGCGGTGAGGCCCTCGCGGCGTTGCGCGAGGTGCGGCAGCGCACCACGGGGATGCTCGCCGAGCAGGCCAAGGAGCACGCCGAACGCTGGATCGCGGCGGAGGACGAGGAGGCCGCGCGCGCCGCCGAGGCCGATGCGGAGATGGCCGACCGCATCGCCCGCGCGGAGGCCGCCCTGTCCGAGGCGAAGCGGGCCCTGGGCGAGGCGGAGGAGTGGCAGCACCGTTCCCAGGAGGCGGCCCGGGTGCGTGCCGACGAGATCCTCGCGGAGGCGCGGGTCCGTGAGGAGCGCATCGCGCGGGAGACCGAGCGGGTGCTGCGCGAGCACGGGGAGACCTGGGACGACGTACAGGCGCACATGGATCACATGCGCGACAGCCTCATGACCCTGACGGGGCGCGCGACGGCCGACTAGCGCGCCGCCCCCGCCCTCACGCCCCCCTCACGCCTCCCCCCTCACGCCCCCGCCCGCAGGCCGCCGGCCCAGCCCGGCCTACCGCACCCGTTCCGCTCAAGCCCCCCGGCGCCCGGCTCCCGCGAGGATCCAGCCCTCCACCGCCTCGTACTGTCGGCGCTGTTCCGCCGCCCCGCGCCGGCCGGAGACGACCGTCCCCAGCCAGCCCAGGAGGAAGCCGGCCGGGATGGAGACGATGCCGGTGGTGGTGAAGGGGAACCAGTTGAAGTCGGCGTGCGGGAAGGCGGCGCCCGGTGAGCCGGAGACAAGGTTCGTGCCCGGCATCAGGAGGAGCACGGTGAGGGTGCCGCCGAGGAGGGTGCACATCAGGCCGGTTCGGGTGTAGCGGCGCCAGAAGAGGCCGTAGACCAGGGCGGGGGCGAGGGCCGAGGCGCCGAGGCAGAAGGAGAGGGTGGCCAGGGGCTGCAGGCTGTGGTGCTGGACCAGGGTCGCCAGCAGGATCGTGGGGACTCCTATGGCGAGCGCGCAGACGCGGGCGAGTTTCATCTCGCGCCGGGCCGGTGTCTCCTGGGCGCGGGTCGCGAGGACGTCGTGGGCGAGGGAGTTGGCGCAAGCGAGGATCATGCCGGCGACGGAGGCGAGCAGGGTGAGGAAGATCGCCGTGGTGACGGTGGTGAAGAGCAGGGTTCCCGCCGTCGAGACGTCGGCTCCGAACGCCGCGCGGGAGCCCAGCAGATAGGCGGTGTTGCCCTGCGGGTCGGCGGCGGTGATGGCGGTGCGGCCGACCAGGGCGGTGGCGCCGAAGCCGACGACGCTGATGATCAGGACGAACAGGGCGACGCTCGACACGGCCCAGGACATCGAGCGGCGGACCTGGCGGGCGCCGGCGGCGGTGTACATGCGCATGGTGATGTGCGGCAGGCAGGCGCCGCCGAGGACGATGGTCAGCTCCGAACTGATCATGTCCAGCCGGGGGTTGGGCCCGGCGGCGAACTGGAGTCCGGAGTGCAGGTAGGCGGTTCCGGCGCCGCTGCCCCGGGCCGCCGCGGTGAGCAGCGCGCCGGGATCCCAGTCGAAACGGCGCAGGATCAGCAGGGCGACCACCGTGCCGGAACCGAGCAGCATCACGATCTTCAGGATCTGGATGAGGGCGGTGCCCTTCATGCCGCCGATGGCCGCGTAGCTGATCATCAGCGCGCCGAGGCCGATGACGCAGCCGGTCTGCACGGACTCGTCGGAGAAGCCGAGGATGAACGCCATCAGCTGGCCGGCGCCGGCGAGTTGGACCAGCATCAGCGGCAGCAGGGCGGCGATGGTCACCGCGCAGGCCGTGATCCGCACGCACCGGCCGGGCATCCGCCGGGCCAGCGCGTCGCCCATGGTGAACCGGCCCGCGTTGCGCAGTGGTTCGGCCAGCAGGAACATCAGCAGCATCAGCGACAGCGCGGTGCTGAGGGCGAGGACGACGCCGTCGTAGCCGCACAGGGCGATCACGCCGCCGGTGCCGAGGACGGTGGCCGCGGAGATGTAGTCGCCGGCGATGGCCAGGCCGTTGCGCAGCGGGGAGAGGGAGCCGTAGCCGGTGTAGAAGGCGTCGAGGTCGTCTCGGTCCGGGCCGGTCAGTACGCACAGCAGGAGGGTGAGCGTGGCGACGGCGGTGAAGGCGACCAGGGACACCAAGGACATGGACTGCGCGGAGTCGCTGAAGCCGGTCACCGCGCGGCTCCTCGCCGGGCGTCCAGCTCGGCCGTTCTGCGGATGCGGTCGGCGAGCGGGTCGACGTGGCGGCGCGCGGTGTGCTCGTACAGGGCGATCGCCAGCCAGGTGACGGGCAGTTGGAGGAGGGCGAGGAGCAGGCCGGCGGGTACGCCGTCGGCGACCGTGCTCGTCATCACGCGCGGGGCGAACGCGGACAGCATCAGGAACAGGGTGAAGTAGCCGAGCGCGGTGAGGGTCGCGGTGCGCCGCTGGAGGCGGTAGGCGCCGCGCAGCACCCGCAGGTCGCTGTGGTGGCCGACCGGCTCCCGGTGCGGCACGTGACGGGGCTTCGGCGGCTCCGGCGGCAGCGGCTGCCAGGGGTAGGTGAGGTACGACGGATCGCGCGGGGAAGGGTCCTGGGACATCCCGGTGCTCCTTGCGTGGCTCGGGTCCGTGGCGGCGGACCGCAGGGAGAGGAGGGAGCGGGGTCACGCACCCTACTCGCAAGTAGCCGGGGCTCGCGGTGTTTTTCGCCAACTGGCCGACCGGTATGCGCTTACTGGACGAGAGGGCGTCTGACCTCGGGTGTTACCCGCGTTAACCGAGGGGTGGGCGTCGGTTCCCGGGGACCGTGTTGACGCAGGGTCAGGCGTCAGTCGGTGAGGACCGGGAAGCGTCGCGGTGCCACGAACAGCAGGACTAGGAACGCCAGTGCCGCCGCGCACGCCGCCCCGAAGTACACGGCGTGGACCGCGTCGGCGATCGCGTGGCGGGTGGACTCGGAGGCGGTTCCGTCGTCCAGTGCGCGCGTGACGGAGTCGAGGTCGCCGGCGCCGCCCAGGTGGGCCGCGAGCACCCCGTTGGCGATCGCGCCGAACACCGAGGCGCCGATCGTCTGTCCGGTCTGCCGGCAGAAGAGCACCGACGCGGTCGTCGTGCCCCGCTCCTCCCAGCCCACCGTCGACTGCACGCCGACGATCAGCGGCAGCTGGAACAGGCCGAGCGCACCGCCCAGCACGAGCATGAGCAGCGTCGGCTGCCAGGCGGCGCCGGGGTAGGGCAGGAAGGGGAAGGCGAACAGGACCAGCGCGGCCGCGCCGATGCCGAGCAGCGCGGTGTCACGGAAGCCGATGCGCCGGTACACGTGCTGGCTGAAGGCCGCCGAGATCGGCCAGCTCAGCGTCCACACCGACAGCACGAATCCGGCGGCCACCGGCGCGAGGCCGAGGACCGACTGCGCGTAGGTGGGCAGGAACACCGTGGGCGCCACCATCAGCAGGCCCAGCGCGCCGAGCGCGAGGTTGACGGCCGCGATCGTGCGGCGGCGCCACACCCAACCCGGGATGATCGGTTCCGCGGCCCGGCGCTCGATCCACATCACGAGCCCCACCAGCGCGAGCCCGGTGGCGAACAGCGCGCACGACGGCGCGGACCACCACGCCCACGCCACCCCGCCCTGCACGAGCGCCGTCAGCAGCACGCCCCCGCACGCGAAGACCGCCAGCGCGCCCGCCCAGTCCACCCGCGGGGGCGTGCGTGGCGCGCGCTCCGGCTCGTGCAGATGACGCACTATCAGCCAGAGCGCTGCCGCGCCGATCGGCAGATTGACGAGGAAGATCCACCGCCAGTCCGCGTATGTGGCCAGCACCCCGCCGAGCCCCGGTCCGGCGACCGCGGAGACCGCCCACACCGTGGACAGCTTGGACTGGATCTTGGGGCGCTCCTTGAGCGGGTACAGGTCGGCCGCCAGGGTCTGCACGGTGCCCTGCAGTGCGCCCCCGCCGAGGCCCTGCACGATCCGGAACGCGATCAGTGCGGCCATGTTCCAGGCGACCGCGCACAGCAGCGACCCCAGTAGGAACACCACGGCCCCCGCGACCAGTACCGGCTTGCGGCCGAAGGTGTCGGAGAGCTTGCCGTACACCGGCAGCGTCACCGTCACGGCCAGCAGGTAGCCGGAGAACAGCCAGGAGAAGACGGAGAACCCGCCGAGGTCGCCGACGATCTGCGGTACGGCGGTGGAGACGACGGTGGAGTCGAGCGCGGCCAGGGCCATCGCGAGCATCAGGGCGGCCACCACGGCCCCCCGCCGGCCCGTTCCGGCATCGCGCCCGGCCGCGCGTATCGCGGGTCTGGTGTTCTCCACGCCGGATCCTCTCCCCATGCGTTCCCCTTGCATCTATGTCGCGTGCGACAGCTTCCCATCCGCCCCGACCTGGCGGGAGAGCGCATCCGCTTGACCCTCACGCGCGGAGAGGGGGGAGGCTGACCGCGCCGAAGGGTGGAGCCGGACCCGGAGAAGGACTCCACTCGGCGGTGGACTTCCCCTAGGGGGTTCTCCGTACTACGGCTCGGGGAGGGTTCGTACCGCCGGAGGAGGAGACGGCGCCCCTGCCGTCCTTAACCTGGCTTTACGCCGCCGGGGGGCGGTTGACCGAACCGGCGGGGGTGGGGTTTACCCCCCGGGAAAGACGGGGCTTCGCACCAGCGCGGAGCGACGCCGTGCACCGCGAGACTCATCGTCGTACCAAACGCTTCCCAAACGCTTCGCAGCGGAGCGCGGCACCTCGCTGTTCATTCGCTGACCGACTTAGGAGACATACCGTGACATCGGCTGTGACCATTCCCAGGCACGGGGGTACTGGAGGGCGTACGGCCGTTGCCGCGCGGGCGCGGCAGGTCGTCAAGGCGTACGGGTCCGGAGAGACCCGTGTCGTCGCTCTCGACCACGTCGACGTGGACATCGCGCGGGGCCAGTTCACCGCCATCATGGGCCCCTCGGGGTCCGGCAAGTCCACCCTGATGCACTGCCTCGCCGGACTCGACACCGTGACGAGCGGTCAGATCTACCTTGACGAGACCGAGATCACCGGCCTGAAGGACAAGAAGCTCACGAAGCTGCGCCGGGACCGGATCGGGTTCATCTTCCAGGCGTTCAACCTGCTGCCGACGCTGAACGCGCTGGAGAACATCACGCTCCCCATGGACATCGCCGGGCGCAAGCCCGACAGGGAGTGGCTGGGGCGCGTGGTCGACACCGTGGGGCTCGCGGACCGGCTCAAGCACCGTCCCACGCAGCTCTCGGGCGGTCAGCAGCAGCGCGTGGCCGTGGCGCGCGCCCTCGCCGCGCGCCCCGAGATCATCTTCGGTGACGAGCCGACCGGAAACCTCGACTCCCGCGCGGGCGCGGAGGTCCTCGGCTTCCTGCGCAGCTCCGTCGACGACCTGGGGCAGACGATCGTGATGGTCACGCACGACCCGGTGGCCGCCTCCTACGCGGACCGTGTGCTCTACCTCGCCGACGGCCGGATCGTGGACGAGATGTTCAAGCCGACCGCGGACACCGTCCTGGACCGCATGAAGGACTTCGACGCGCGGGGGCGTACGTCATGACCGTCATGAAGACCTCCAGGCGCAACTTCTTCGCGCACAAGGGACGCATGGCCCTGTCGGCCGTCGCCGTGCTGCTGTCGGTGGCGTTCGTGTGCGGCACGCTGGTGTTCACCGACACGATGAACACGACGTTCGACAAGCTGTTCGCGGCGACCTCGTCCGATGTGACGGTCAGCGCCAAGGGCGCCTCCGACACCGGCGAGACGACCTCCGACAACGGCAAGCCGCCGGTCATGCCGGCCTCGGTGGTCGCCAAGGTCCGTGCGGCGGACGGCGTCAAGGCGGCCGAGGGGACGGTCTTCTCGACGTCCGTGACCGTCGTCGACGCCGAGAAGGACAGCCTGTCGCCGTCCAGCGGGGCGCCGACCATCGTCGGCAGCTGGAACTCCAACGACGCCCGCACCATGAAGATCACCTCCGGTGCGGCGCCGGAGAACTCCGGCCAGGTCATGGTGGACGCCGACACCGCCGACAAGCACCACCTCGGGCTCGGCGACGAGATCGGCGTGATCAGCGCGGTCGGCACGCACACCGCGAAGATCTCCGGCATCGCCGACTTCACCGTCACCAACCCCGGTGCCGCGATCTTCTACCTGGACACGAAGACCGCGCAGCGCACGCTCGTCGGGCAGAGCGGTGTCTTCACGAACGTCAACGTGACGGCGGCGTCCGGTGTCACCGACGCGCAGCTGAAGAAGAACGTGACCGGCGAACTCGGCGCCGGCTACCAGGTGCAGACCGCCAAGGAGACCGCCGACGCGAACCAGAAGGACGTCGAGGGCTTCATGAACGTCATGAGGTACGCGATGCTCGGCTTCGCCGGGATCGCCTTCCTGGTCGGCATCTTCCTGATCATCAACACCTTCTCGATGCTGGTCGCCCAGCGCACCCGCGAGATCGGCCTGATGCGGGCCATCGGCTCCAGCCGCGGCCAGGTCAACCGGTCCGTGCTCGTCGAGGCGCTGCTGCTCGGTGTGGTCGGCTCGGTCCTCGGGGTCGGCGCGGGCGTCGGCATCGCGGTCGGGCTGATGAAGCTCATGGGCTCGATAGGCATGCACCTGTCGACCAGCGATCTGACGGTCGCCTGGACGACCCCGGCGCTGGGCCTGGTCCTGGGGGTCGTCGTCACCGTCCTGGCCGCCTACCTGCCCGCGCGCCGCGCCGGCAAGGTCTCCCCGATGGCCGCGCTGCGCGACGCGGGCGCCCCCGCCGACGCCAGGGCGGGCCTCGTACGCGCCCTGCTGGGCCTCCTGCTGACGGCCGGCGGCGGCTGCGGCCTCTACCTGGCCGCGGAAGCCGACAAGGCGTCGCAGGGCGCCGCCTGGCTGGGCCTCGGCATCGTGCTCTCGCTGATCGGGTTCGTCGTCATCGGCCCGCTGCTCGCGGGCGCCGTCGTACGGGTCCTGGGCACCGTCCTGCTGCGGATGTTCGGCCCCGTCGGACGCATGGCCGAACGCAACGCGCTGCGCAATCCGCGCCGTACCGGTGCGACGGGCGCCGCCCTGATGATCGGGCTCGCGCTGGTCGCCTGTCTCTCGGTGGTCGGCTCCTCCATGGTCGCCTCCGCCACCGACCAGCTCGACAAGACCGTCGGCACGGACTTCATCATCCAGTCCGACAGGGGCCAGCGGATCACCCCGCAGGCGGTGAAGGCCGTCAAGGACACCCCGGGGCTCGCGCGGGTCACCGAGTACCGGGTCACCGAGGCCGACTACACCACCCCCGACGGCAAGACGCTCAAGGACACCGACATCACGGCGGCCGACCCGACGTACGCGACCGACCTGCGCACCAAGACCGTCGCCGGAAACCTCGCGGACGCCTATCTGCCGGACTCGATGTCCGTGCACGACAAGTTCGCGAAGGCGCACGGCATCCACCTCGGCTCGAAGATCACCCTCAAGTTCAAGGAGGGGCGGACGGCCCGGCTGACCGTCCGGGCGATCACCAGCAGCGACGGTCTCATCGACGCCGGATCCAAGTACATGTCGATCGCCACGCTCGCCAAGTACGTGCCGGCCGACAAGATGCCGCTCGACGACCTGGTCTTCGCCACCGCCAAGGACGGGCAGCAGGACAGCGCGTACAAGTCGCTCAAGAGCGCGCTGCACGAATACCCGCAGTACACCGTGCGTGACCAGACCGACTACAAGGACGCGCTGAAGGACCAGATCGGCCAGCTGCTGAACCTGATCTACGGGCTGCTCGCCCTGGCGATCATCGTCGCGGTCCTCGGTGTCGTGAACACCCTGGCGCTCTCCGTGGTCGAGCGGACGAGGGAGATCGGCCTGATGCGGGCGATCGGTCTGTCGCGGCGGCAGCTGCGCCGGAT
Source organism: Streptomyces sp. NPDC031497 (assembly GCF_055580905.1). Lineage (NCBI taxonomy): Bacteria > Bacillati > Actinomycetota > Actinomycetes > Kitasatosporales > Streptomycetaceae > Streptomyces > Streptomyces sp. NPDC031497. The sequence goes on along the minus strand of NZ_JBVIKO010000004.1, from coordinate 47,477 downwards.
GATCCGCATGGAGTCCGTGGTGATCGCCCTCTTCGGCGCCCTGCTGGGCCTGGGGCTCGGCATGGGCTGGGGCGCCACCGCCCAGAAGCTGCTCGCCCTGCAGGGCCTGAAGGTCCTGGAGATCCCCTGGCCGACGATCATCGGGGTCTTCCTCGGCTCGGCCTTCGTGGGCCTGTTCGCCGCACTGGTCCCGGCGTTCCGGGCGGGCCGCATGAACGTCCTGAACGCGATCGCGACGGACTGACGGGACCGAGACCGGACTGACGGGACCGAGACCGGACTGACGGGACCGAGACGGGACTGACGGGACCGAGACGGGACCGACTGAGAGACCACCGCATACGGGGGTTGCGGGGGATGGCCCGGCGCCGGGGAGTCTTGGGGGACTCCGCGGTGCCGGGCTTTTTGCCCGCGGGGGACGTCAGCTCGCTTCGAGCCGGTTCCAGAACTCCTCCGTGCCGGGGCGCGTTCCGTCGTTGGCGAGGATCGCGGCCGCGCTGCACTTCAGCCGGAGCCGGATCTTGCGCTCCCCGCTGGCCGAGAAGGTGTCGTCGTGGGCCAGCTTCGAGTCCAGAAGCTCGTTGACGAACCGCTTCCAGATGTCCGGGCCGTATTCGTGGGTCCACTTCAGCCGGGCGTCCTCCGGCTGGTAGTCGCTGCGGAGAATGACGGACTTCTCCACCCGCCGGACCATCGTCGTCAGATAGTGGCGTGCGGCCAGCACCCCGACGGGCGGAAGGTCGTCGTCCCGGTCCTTCGTGTCGGCGACCTCTGCCCCGTAACGTCGCAGGGCGTCGAGGATGTGTTCCCTGCGGTACAGGAACTTGTTGGGAAGCAGCAGTTCCACCAGATCGGAGTGGCGCACACCGCGCAACCCGGCGAGGTCCGAGGGCGAGCCGCTCACCCTGATCTTCTTGACACTGGTGTTGTCGAGCCGCAGGGTCCAGCCGCCCGACGCGGGCAGGACCAGCCCGGCCAGCTCGCATCCGACGATGCGTGTGTCCACGTCCTGAACCTTGGACAGGTCGAGTTCGTCGGCGAACACGGCGTTGTGTATGTCCGCGCTCGGCATACGGCCCGTCTCCTTGATCACGGCTCCCCACAGGGCGCCGAGGTTGGTGGCCGCGACGGTGGACTCGATCTGCTGCTCCGTGCGCTGGATACGGGGCGCGAAGTCAGCGATGGCGCGGGCGACCCGCCCCTGCCCGGCCGTGGCGACGACCCCCGTGACGGTGGCGGACCGCCAAGGGGACTGCTTGAGCATCCCCTGGAACACGGCGGCGTGTCCCTCCAGGAGATAGCTGCTCGCGGCGCCGGCCAGGAACTGGTCGAAGAACAGCTCGTGCTGGAAACGGAAACGTGAGGCGGACGTGTCGTCCGAAGCCGCCGTGAGTCCGCAGAGTACGGGCAGCCGCTGCTTGAGGTGGCGCCGGGAGGACAGCTCCTCCTCGATGGCGTACTGGGCCGCCTCCTGCAGCTCGCCGATGTCCGCCTCGCGCTCTTCATGGGTTGCCATGAACTCCGCGACGTATTCGAACATGCGCCGTAGTTCGGCGCTGGTCAGGAGGGCGGCGTCCCCCTGGCCGGTCAGCTTGCGCTCCTCGCGCGCCACGTACTTGTCGAGCAGTCGCTCGGCGAGCGCGTTGCTCTTTATCACTCGCTCGTCGGGGTTGAGCGTCATCTCCGCGAACGCGTGCGCGAAGAACGGCAGCCCCAGCAGCTGCCGGTCGGGCTCGGACAGCCGGTCCAGGCTCTCGCGCGGGACTCCGTACTCGTCCAGGAACGACGTGACGTCCTGGGGCGACCAGCGTTGCACCGTCGCCACACGGTGGCGCACGAAGGGCATTCCCTGCTCGTTGGCGCGCTCGACGCTGGAGCGGTACTGGCCCATGTAGTAGGAGGACCTGGCCGACACCACCACGACGCCCCGGCCGCCGAGCTCGTCCAGCCAGGGCCGTAGCGACCCGATCGCGTCGCTGTATCCCACGCCGCCCAGCAACTCGTCGAACCCGTCGATGAGCAGGGTCATCAACCCGTTGCGGCACAGTGCCTTGACGCCCTTGTCGGTGAGGTTCCGGGTCGACGCGACGGCGCTGTCCACCACGGTGCGGAGGCTGTCGAGCACCTGGCCGGTGGAGCGGACGTACAGGAACAGGGCCCGGTCCGAGGATTCACCCGCCTGCAGTGCCTGCTCGACCTCCAGAGTGCGGGTCTTCGCCGCGTCGAGCATCGCCCGCGTCTTGCCGATCCCCGCCTCGCCGTTGATGAAGACCACCTGCGTCTGGCCCCGGTTGGCCTGGAGGTCCTGGTCGACACCGTCGATGAGCGCGGCGAAGGTCTGGGGCGGCTCCTCATGGCTGCCGTCCATGTCGGAGACGACGACCTTGGCCATCCGGGTCGTGACGCGTTCCCGGGAGGCCCAGCCCAGGGAGTCCCGCTCCTCCTCCGCCAGCTGGCGCTCCAACTGCTCCAGCTTCTGCCGCAGACGAGTCGCGACCACCGGCCAGTTGGCCAGTGAGCGCAGATATTCGGTGTACGGGACCCAGTCCGACTCCGCCCGCCACTGACGGGTGTTGTTCGGGCCCAGCCGGAAGTAGTCCCGGCGGGGCTGGGTTCCCGTGCCCTCACCGGTCGCCTTGTCCCAGTAGAACTCGAAACCCTGGTCGTGATCGGCGTAAACGGGCTCGGAGTCGTCGTCGGCGAAGCCGTCGAGATCCTGCTCGACATCCTTGACGAAGTATTCCAGCGTGCCGTTCTCCGCCTTCTTCGCTTTGAGAAGGGGGTGCAGCGCCGACTGGACCGCTTCGTCGGAGGGAGAGCTGTTCACCGATCCGCCCCCGAAGCAGAGGAAGGTGGGGTGCGCGCGGGTGAACTTGGAGAAGAGGTGCCAGACGCCACGGGGCTTCACGTGGACGAACGGCCAGAGCGACACTTCGTCGCCGTCCCAGACGAACGACGGCCGCAGTTCTCCTGAGCCGCCCTCGTGCAGCACCAGTTCGGCAGGGATCAGGGACTCCGTGACCGCGTCCGCGATGGAGTGGACCAGCTCGTCCAGTGTGGCCAGCTCTGTTTCCCCGGCGGGCAGCGGCCCCCCGTGGCTGATGTGATCGCGCAACCGCTTCAGATCGCGCAGTTCCCTGGGGGCACCCGGAACACCCTGGTCGTAGAGGTCCAGGACCTTGCCGACGGCTCGGCCCACGTGGCCGGCCGGCACCGTCACGCAGTTGTCCAGTTGCTGACGGGCGCGCCGCAGGTAGCCGGTCCACTCGCCGAGGCCTGGGGAACGGCCGACGGGCGCGGCCGCCAGTCCGGCCGCCCGTACCGTCGCGGCGGCCAGCAGCGCCAGGAACCTCAGCTCGAAGTCCAAAACGGAGAAGCCTTCGTGGATGCTGCGCGGACTGCTTCCGGACGCGTACGAGGCCTCCATGAGCCGGAACACCCCGGCGGGAGTGTCCGGCGTCGGCTTCTCGGCCGGCGATTCCCCTGTGCTCTGCACCGATTCCCCCCGGATTCTGTGTGACAGTGCCACGCACCTTATCGATCGAGCCGGGACATCGCCCGACCTGTGGACAAGAACGGCGCCGGGGGAGTCCTGGGGGACTCCCCGGCGCCGGGTGTGTGTCTTCTCGGGCCCGGCCTCTCGACCGACCGGGCCGGGTGGCGGCCGCGGGCATAGGCTTCGGGGGTCCAGGGGCGGAGCCCCCTGGTACGGCCACCGAAACGCACGTGCCGCACAGGGCGACGGAGGTTATCCACAGCCCCGGCACACACCGACGCGTCGACGTACGCTGGAAACCCCCCGGTCGCAGCCCGCGCCGGGCACTTCGCGTTGCCCACCCCCCAACGAAAGCCGCCTGAATGAGCCTGCACGGTCTGCTCGACGCCGTCCTCAAGGACGCCGCACTCGCGGAAGCGATCAAGGCGGCCGCGGACGGCAACCGCATGCACGTCGACCTGGTCGGCCCCCCTGCGGCCCGCCCCCTCGCGGTCGCCGCCCTGGCCCGCGAGGCCGGCCGCCCCGTGCTCGCGGTCACCGCCACCGGCCGCGAGGCCGAGGACCTGGCCGCCGCCCTGCGCACGCTGCTGCCCTCCGAGGGCGTCGTGGAGTACCCCTCCTGGGAGACGCTCCCGCACGAGCGGCTCAGCCCCCGCAGCGACACCGTCGGCCGCCGCCTCGCCGTGCTGCGCCGCCTCGCCCACCCGAGCTCCGACGACCCCGAGACCGGCCCGGTCTCCGTCGTCGTCTCGCCGGTACGGTCCGTGCTCCAGCCGCAGGTCAAGGGCCTCGGTGACCTGGAGCCGGTGGCGCTGCGCACCGGGCAGAGCGCCGATCTGAACGACATCGTGGAAGCCCTCGCGGCCGCCGCCTACGCGCGCGTGGAGCTCGTCGAGAAGCGCGGCGAGTTCGCCGTGCGCGGCGGCATCCTGGACGTGTTCCCGCCCACCGAGGAACACCCCCTGCGCGTCGAGTTCTGGGGCGACGACGTCGAGGAGATCCGCTACTTCAAGGTCGCCGACCAGCGCTCCCTGGAGGTCGCCGCGCACGGCCTGTGGGCGCCGCCCTGCCGCGAGCTGCTGCTCACCGACGACGTCCGGGCACGCGCGCGTGCCCTCGCCGAACAGCACCCGGAGCTGGGCGAGCTGCTGAACAAGATCGCCGAGGGGATCGCGGTCGAGGGCATGGAGTCCCTCGCCCCGGTCCTGGTCGACGACATGGAACTGCTGCTCGACGTGCTGCCCAAGGGTGCGATGGCCGTCGTCTGCGACCCGGAGCGGGTCCGCACGCGCGCCGCCGACCTGGTGGCGACGAGCCAGGAGTTCCTGCAGGCCTCCTGGGCGGCCACCGCGGGCGGCGGCGAGGCGCCCATCGACGTCGGCGCGGCCTCCCTGTGGTCCATCGCGGACGTCCGCGAGCGGGCGCGCGAGCGGGACATGATGTGGTGGTCGGTGTCGCCGTTCGCCGCCGACGAGGAGCTTGCGGCCGACACCCTCAAGCTGGGCATGCACGCCCCGGAGACCTACCGCGGCGACACCGCCAAGGCACTCGCCGACACCAAGGGCTGGCTCGCCGACGGCTGGCGCACGGTGTACGTGACCGAGGGCCACGGTCCCGCCTCCCGCACCGTCGAGGTGCTCGGCGGCGAGGGCATCGCGGCCCGCCTCGACGTCGACCTGGGCGAGCTGAGCCCCTCGGTCGTGCATGTGTCCTGCGGCTCGATCGACTACGGCTTCGTCGACCCGGCGCTCAGACTCGCCGTCCTCACCGAGACCGACCTGTCCGGCCAGAAGGCGGCCGGCAAGGACGGCGCCCGGATGCCCGCCCGCCGCCGCAAGACCATCGACCCGCTCACCCTGGAGGCGGGCGACTACATCGTCCACGAGCAGCACGGCGTCGGCCGCTACATCGAGATGGTGCAGCGCACCGTCCAGGGCGCCACCCGTGAGTACCTGGTCGTCGAGTACGCCCCCGCCAAGCGCGGCCAGCCCGGCGACCGGCTGTACATCCCCACCGACCAGCTGGAGCAGATCACCAAGTACGTCGGCGGCGAGGCGCCCACCCTGCACCGCCTGGGCGGCGCGGACTGGACGAAGACCAAGGCGCGCGCCAAGAAGGCCGTCAAGGAGATCGCCGCCGACCTGATCAAGCTCTACAGCGCGCGCATGGCCGCCCCCGGCCACGCCTTCGCCGGCGACTCGCCCTGGCAGCGCGAGCTGGAGGACGCCTTCCCGTACGCGGAGACCCCCGACCAGCTGACCACCATCGCCGAGGTCAAGGACGACATGGAGAAGTCGGTCCCCATGGACCGCCTGATCTGCGGCGACGTCGGCTACGGCAAGACCGAGATCGCGGTCCGGGCCGCCTTCAAGGCCGTACAGGACGGCAAGCAGGTCGCCGTCCTCGTGCCCACCACCCTGCTGGTGCAGCAGCACTTCGGGACGTTCTCCGAGCGGTACTCGCAGTTCCCGGTGAGCGTGAAGGCGCTCTCCCGCTTCCAGACCGACACCGAGGCCAAGACCACCCTGGAGGGCCTCAAGGAAGGCGCGGTCGACGTCGTCATCGGCACCCACCGGCTGTTCTCCTCGGAGACCAGGTTCAAGGACCTCGGGCTGGTCATCGTCGACGAGGAGCAGCGCTTCGGCGTCGAGCACAAGGAGCAGCTGAAGAAGCTCCGCGCCAACGTCGACGTGCTGACCATGTCCGCGACCCCGATCCCGCGCACCCTGGAGATGGCGGTCACCGGCATCCGTGAGATGTCCACGATCACCACCCCGCCGGAGGAACGGCACCCGGTGCTCACCTTCGTCGGCCCGTACGAGGAGAAGCAGATCGGCGCCGCCATCCGCCGCGAACTGCTGCGCGAGGGCCAGGTCTTCTACATCCACAACCGGGTCGAGTCCATCGACCGCGCGGCCTCCCGGCTCCGCGAGATCGTCCCCGAGGCGCGGATCGCCACCGCCCACGGCCAGATGTCGGAGTCGGCGCTGGAACAGGTCGTCGTCGACTTCTGGGAGAAGAAGTTCGACGTCCTCGTCTCCACGACGATCGTCGAGTCCGGCATCGACATCTCCAACGCCAACACCCTGATCGTCGAACGCGGCGACACCTTCGGCCTGTCCCAGCTGCACCAGCTGCGCGGCCGCGTGGGCCGCGGGCGGGAGCGCGGGTACGCGTACTTCCTGTACCCGCCGGAGAAGCCGCTCACCGAGACCGCGCACGAACGGCTCGCCACCATCGCCCAGCACACCGAGATGGGCGCCGGCATGTACGTGGCGATGAAGGACCTGGAGATCCGGGGCGCCGGCAACCTGCTCGGCGGCGAACAGTCCGGGCACATCGCGGGCGTCGGCTTCGACCTGTACGTCCGGATGGTCGGCGAGGCGGTCGCGGACTACCGGCGGCAGCTGGAGACCGGGGCGATCGAGGAGGAGCCGCCGCTGGAAGTCAAGATCGAACTGCCCGTCGACGCGCACGTCCCGCACGACTACGCGCCCGGCGAGCGGCTGCGCCTGCAGGCCTACCGGTCCATCGCCTCCGCCAACTCCGAGGAGGACGTCAAGGCGGTCCGCGAGGAACTCACCGACCGCTACGGCAAGCTGCCCGAGCCGGTGGAGAACCTGCTCCTCGTCGCCGGGCTGCGGATGCTCGCCCGCGCGTGCGGCGTCGGCGAGATCGTGCTCCAGGGCACCAACATCCGTTTCGCTCCGGTCGAGTTGCGCGAATCGCAGGAGCTGCGGCTCAAGCGTCTGTACCCGGGGACCGTCATCAAGCCGGCCGCCCACCAGGTGCTGGTGCCCCGCCCGAAGACCGCCAAGGTGGGCGGAAAGCCGCTGGTGGGACGGGAGTTGCTGGGCTGGGTCGGCGAGTTCCTGGCGTCGGTGCTGGGGTCGTAGGACCGTCGGTCCCGGAGTCGCGGGACCGTTGAGGCGCGGCTTTTGTCGGATTCCTTGACACTGGCCGCGCCCACTCCCCATCGTTGACGCATCGGCGCCTGCCAGGTGCCCCGTTCATTCCCAGGGGGAGGAATGAACAGCGTCGTCTTCGGCAATCTCGGCGTCATACTCACCGACGGGCACGGCGCGCGCGTCACGCGCCTGCCACTGCGCCCGCCCGGCCCGGGGCCCGTCCGGCTCCCGCACGGACCGGGGGCCGGCCCGCCGCCGTATCTCGTGGGCCGCGCGCACCAGCTCGACCTGGTGCACAGGGCGATGCGCGAGCGCGGGGCGGTCGAGTTCACCGGGCCCTGCGGGGCGGGCAGGACCACCCTCCTGCGAAACGCGGCGGCCCTCGGCGGCACCTACACGCGCGTGGGCCGCACCGAACTGGAGGACCTGCTCCAGGACCTGATGCGCCAGTTCTACGTCTACCCAGGCCCAGGCGGCACCCGGCTCGGCACCCAGGAGTGCGCCCAGGCGCTCGGCAACGTCCAGGGAACCGTCGTACTCGACGACGTGCCCTACGGCCCGGAACACCTCGCGTACCTGCGGCGGGTGCTGCCGGGCTGCGCGCTGCTGACCGGTACCGATACCCCGGCGCTCGGCCCGCTCGGAACCTCGCACGCGCTGCCCGGACTGACCGAGGCCCCGGCCCTCGCCCTGCTCTCGCGTGAACTGGGCCGCTTCATACCGGACACGGAACAGGACGCCGTACGACGGCTGGTGGCCGCCGTCGGCGGACAGCCGCTGGCGCTGCGACAGGCGGCCGCCCTCGTCCGCTTCGACGGGCGCACCTTCGCCGACCTGGCCACCCGCGCGGAGTCCGACCCGGCGGTCCTGGACGAGCTGAGCATCTCGGCGGTGGGCCCCCAGGCCAGACGGGCGCTGGCGGTGCTCACCCTGGTCGGCGGCGTCCTGCTGCCCGCCGGCCTGCTCGCCCAGATGGCCGATCTCGCGTACGTCGCCGAGACCCTGGAGACGCTGGCCGCACGCGGCCTGGCCGAACAGCGCGAGGACCGCTTCGGGTTACCGGTCTGCAAGTCCGAGCCCTACCGCCGGATCCTCTACCGCTCCATCGGACTCGCCTCCGCCGTGCGCTCGCTGGCCGCCTGGCTCGCCTCCCGCGACCCGGCGGGCGAGGAGGCGCGCGGGGCCGCCGAGGCGGCGCTCGGCCTGCTCGGCATCGCCGCCGAACAGCGCGAGTGGCAGACGGTCGTCGAGATCGTCACCGCCCTCGAACGCGTGCTCTTCGTGCAGGGGCACTGGCAGGCCTGGCAGCAGACCCTCGCGCAGGGCATCACGGCGGCCCAGGCGGTCGGCGACCGGGCCGCCGAGGCGTACTTCACCCATCAGCAGGGCGTCCAGCACTTCCTGCACGACCGCACCGAGCACGCGCGGCGCCTGCTCCGGCGCGCACTCGACCTGCGCACCCAGTTGGGCGACACGGCGGGCGCGGCGGTCACTGCCGCCAACCTCGCCCTCCTGGAAGCCGCCCCGCCGGCACCGTCGCCGCCCGCTCCGCCGAGGAGGCAGGAGACCTGGCGGCGGGTGCTGACCGCGGTCGCCGCGGTGGTGGCGGTGCTGGTGATCGGCACGGTGATCGGGCGGGCGCTGGGGGGTGCGGGCGGCGGGGACGGCCCCTCGGGAGCGTCCTCCGGGTCCGCGGTGGACGGCGGGACGGACGGCGGGGCGGTGGGCGGTGACACGGCGGCCGGTGGGACGAACAGCGGGACGAGCGAGGGGACGAGCGACGGGACGGCCAGTGGTACGAGCCGGGGTACGAGTCTCGGTACGACCGTGGGGCAGACCACGAACGGGAGGAACGGGAGCACCACGACGGGCCGGACGACCTCGGGCAACGGCGGTACGCGCGTGACGCTCGCCGCGCCCCTGGTCAGCCCGTCCGCACATGACTTCGGCCTGGAGCACGTCGAACCGGCCGAGAACCCGGCGGAGTTCGACTTCACCGTCACCAATCCCAACAACCAGGCCATCGAACTCGGTTCCGTCGCCGCGCCGCAGGACTCCGGGTTCGCGGCCATCGGCAGCACCTGCCCAGACCGGCTCGCCGCCCGGGCCACGTGCACGGTGACCGTCGAGTTCTCACCGCCCAGGACGGGGCCCGCGAGCGGCGCCCTGACGGTCACCTCGGGGAAGAACACCGTCACGGCCGCCCTGACCGGCACCGGCTACGTCCACCTCACGGTCGCCCTCGTGGGCGCGTCCGACCGGCACGTCACCATCGACGGGGTTCCCGCCGACGCGGCCTGCGACGGCCCGGCCGACACGTGGAACTGCGAGTTCGACGTCACGACCGATGAGTTGGCCCTGACCGCGACCATCACCGACACCGGCTTCTCTTTCAAGGGGTGGTCGAGCCCCTGCACCGGCCTCTACAACCCCTGCACACCGGACCTCGCCGTCGACGCGACCGCCACGGCGACCTTCGGCCCGCCGATACTGCACTGACCGCGGCACGGCGCCTGTCCCGGGCGGTTTGGCGCGCCGCGGACCGGCAAGGCGTGCGGTACGGCGTACGGCCGTGGCGTGGTGTGAGCGGGCGCGAAGGCGTACCGCTCGGGCTTCTCCCGGTACGTCAAAGTGGTTCCAATAAAGGGGAATTGCTTATCGTTGATCCCTTTTTGGTCCCATTCGGCGTGAACCGTGCGACGGCTACCGTGAGCCAGGAGAGATCCGCCCGTGTGGAGGCGGAAAAAAAGAAGAGGGGGCGCACGTGACGCGTCTGAGGGGCGGGGCGGTCATCGCTGTCGTCATGATCTTCGCCGTGGCCGGCTGCAAGGACCTGCAGGACAAGGGGAGCCCGGGAGCCCAGGGCACGGGCGGCGGGGGAGCGGCGCTGACCGCCGCCGAGGCGCTGACCGTCAAGGGCCGGGCACCGAAGACCGGTTACACCCGGGAGAAGTTCGGCTCCGCCTGGGCGGACACCGACTCCAACTCCTGCGACACCCGGGACGACATACTCAAGCGCGACCTGAAGGAGGTGAAGTTCACCGACGGCGACTGCAAGGTCTCCTCCGGCGTGCTGGACCCGGACCCCTACTCCGGCAAGGACGTCACCTACAAGCGCGGCCGCAGCCTGGTCGACATCGACCACCTCGTCGCCCTCTCGGACGCCTGGCAGAAGGGCGCCAAGTACTGGGACGCCAGCAAGCGCATAGCCCTGGCCAACGACCCGCTCAACCTGCTGGCGGTCGACGCGAGTGCCAACCGCGGCAAGGGCGACGGCGACACGGCCACCTGGCTGCCGTCCGACAAGGCCTACCGCTGCACCTATGTCGCCGCTCAGGTGGCCGTGAAGAAGAAGTACGGCCTGTGGGTCACCGCCGCCGAGAAGGCCGCGATGAAGAAGGTCCTCGTCACCTGCCCCGGCCAGAAGCTCCCCGCGGGCGGCAACCCGACCAAGGCGCCGTCCCGGTTCAAGGCCCACTGACGCGACGGCTCGCGCATCGGCGCCGCGGCGAAACCGTTCGGCACCGCGGGCGCCGTCGGGTACCCGGCGCGCGCACCCCGGTTCGCTGCGAACCGGGGTGCGCGCGGGTGCGCCGTGCGCGCCGTGCACGCCGTGCCCACCGTGTGGACGCACCCGCCGCTCCGACACCGCACGCCACACCACTCGACACGCGCCTCCTGGCGCACGCCCGCCCCCTCTGACGCGCGCGCCCGCGCCCGCGCGCACCACTCGTCCGCGCAACCCCTTTCGACGGCCCGCGCCGAGGCGTGGGCGTCCGCGCCCCGCGCTCGCCACACAACGGTTCGATACAACCCGGGCCGCGCGTCGGTGTCGGGCCATATGCTCGATGCGACCACCGCGCGACCGGTGTTGTCCGCACGCGGACGCATCGGACGGGCACGTACGCCCTATTTCAGGCAATACAGGAGCGATCATGCAAGGCCAGGGCCATGCGCAGCCGGTGCAGCGGCCGCCGCACGATGCGGTACTGGTCCTGTTGCGCGTGGTGTTCGTGGCGATGGGGGTGTTCAGCGTCGGCTTCCTGGCCTGGGTGATGATGCTGCGGCTGGCCGTGGTGACCCGCAGATCGGCGGACTACGGCCTGCTGGTGGCGGTGGCCGTAGCCGACATCCTCAGCATCGTGCTGCTGGCCACCGAACCCGGCGACGACGTGCACACGGCCGGCGGCTATCTGGGGATCACGCTGCTGTTCGGCACGCTCCTGGCCACGATCGTCTACTACCTCGCCGCCGACGTACGCCACTTCCAGCGGCAGCGCGAGGCGTACGCGGCGCAGGCGCCGGCGCAGACGTACGGCTACCCGCCCCCCGCCTCCCCGTACACCACGGCGACGACGCCCCTGGGCACCCCGCCCCCGCACACCGTGCCCCCGGTTCCGCGGCCGCCGCTCTCCCAGCCCCCGATACCCGCGCCGCCCCAGCGTCCGGCGCCCGCGCGGATCGACCAGGTGCGTGCCGAGCTCGACGAGCTCAGTGACTACCTGCGCAAGCACGACGGCCAGGACGAGGGCGGAAGGTGACCGTGGCGACAGGACGGGTCGTCGCCGACCGCTACCAGCTGTCCACGCTCATCGGGCAGGGCGGCATGGGCCAGGTCTGGACGGCATACGACCAGCGACTCGACCGGCGCGTGGCGGTGAAGCTGCTGCGCCCCGACAAGGTGGCGGGCGCGGACGCCGACGAACTGCGCCGCCGGTTCCTGCGGGAGTGCCGGGTGACCGCGCAGGTCGACCACCCCGGCCTGGTCACCGTGCACGACGCGGGCACCGAGGGCGAGGAGCTGTTCCTCGTCATGCAGTACGTGGACGGGACCGACCTCGCCGGGCACCTCGCGGAGCACGATCCGTACCCGTGGCCGTGGGCGGTCGCGGTGGCCGCGCAACTGTGCGCCGTGCTGAGCGCCGTGCACGCCGTGCCGATCGTCCACCGCGACCTCAAGCCGCGCAACCTGATGGTCAAGCAGGACGGCACCATCACCGTCCTGGACCTCGGTGTCGCCTCCGTGATGGACAGTGACACCACCCGCCTCACCCACACCGGCACCCCTATCGGCTCGCCCGCCTACATGGCGCCCGAGCAGGCGATGGGCGGCGCGGTCGGCCCGTACACGGACCTGTACGCGCTCGGGGTGCTGCTGCACGAGCTGCTCAGCGGGGAGGTGCCGTTCGCCGGCTCCACCTCGCTCGGCGTGCTGCACCGGCATCTGTACGAGCAGCCGGTACCGGTGCGCCGGCTCCGCCCCGAGGTGCCCGAGGCGCTGGAGGCACTCGTGCTGCGGCTGCTCGCCAAGGACCCGCAGCACCGGCCCGGCTCGGCGCAGGAGGTGTACGAGAACCTCGTCCCGCTCCTGCCCGCCCGCGGCATGCACACCGGGGCACCCCTGGACCCCACGCGCCCCTTCCTGCGCCCGCACGCCCCCTGGCCGGACCGCGCGCGGATGCCCGCGCCCCAGCCCGCCGCCCCCGTGGCCGCCGTACCCGGAAGACCCGAGGTCGCCGTAGCCGTCGACGAGGTCAAGCGGCTGCTCGGGGAGGGGCGCATCACCCAGGCCGTCGACATCCTGGGCGCGATCCTGCCGGTCGCCGCCGACCAGCACGGCGAACGCTCCACGGTCGTACGCACCCTGCGCAAGCAGTACGCGGCCACTCTGATGGACGACGGCCAGTACCGGCGCGCGCTGCCCGAACTGCGCCGGCTCGCCGACGAACGCGCCGCCGAGGCCGGCCAGGCCGACCCTCAGTCCCTGCGCTTCCGCTACGAGACCGCCCAGTGCCTGGAACAGCTCGGCGAACCGGCCGCGGCGCTCGCCGAGTACCGCGCGTTGCTGCCGTACTACGAGAACCAGTACGTGTCCGGCGATCCGCAGCTCGCGCACGACGTGCGCCGCCGGATGGGGCATCTGCTGCTCGCGCTCGGCGACCGGCCGGCCGCGCACGACACGCTCACCCGGCTGCTGTTCGACGTGGAACGGCTGCACGGGCCCGGTCATCCCATGGCGGGCGAGGTCCGGCGGACGCTGCAGTGGCTGGGGCAGGTGCGGCGCTAGCCCTCGCGACCGGGAGGCCCTGGTCCGGCTCCCTGGATTCTTCTTGCACAATGACTCTTCTTGACAGCGCACATACAAGGGTGGGGTTCCGCATGTCCAGCCATCGGCAGTCGAAGAAGCTCAGATACATCACCTGGGGCGTCGCGGGGACCGCGGTCGTCGCCGGGGCCGGGATCGCCGCTCAGGCCTCCATGGCGGCCACCACCTGGCCCGCGCAGAAGACGTACACCGGCCGCGCCTTCGACACCTGCACCGCGCCCTCGCTGGCCGCGATGAAGGCCTGGCACGGCGGCCTCTACGGCGCCGCCGCCGTCTACGTCGGCGGCAAGAACCGCGGCTGCGCCCAGCCCAACCTCACCGCCTCCTGGGTCAAGTCCGTCTCCGCGACGGGCTGGAAGCTCATCCCGCTCTACGTCGGCGCCCAGCCGTCCTGCCAGAGCGGCTCCAACCCGGAGAAGATGACCACCGCCAACGCCGCCTCCCTGGGCACGAGCGACGCCACCGACGCGGTCGCCAAGGCAGCCGCCCTCGGCATGAAGGCGGGCAGCCCGATCTACCTGGACATGGAGGCGTACGACACGACGAACACGGCGTGCAACAACGCCGTGCTCACCTATGTGCGCGCCTTCGACAAGCAGCTGCACGCGAAGACGTACCGCGCGGGCTTCTACGGCTTCACCAGCTCCAGCGCCAAGGCCATCGCGAACGCCAAGGACAAGACGGACCTGCCGGGCAACCTCTGGTACGCGCTGTGGGACAAGAACAACACCACCACGGCGGACTGGCCGTTCGGCGCGACCCAGTTCACCGGGCACAGCCGGGCGCACCAGTACATGGTGAACAGCAAGGAGACGCGCGGCGGTTACACGATCACCGTGGACCGTGACGCGTGGGACGCCCCGGTGGCGATCACGGGCTGAGCGCGGGACGCCCCGCGAAATCCCGAGGACCGACCCGCAAACCCTTGCGGAGGGTGGCGCGGCGGTGCCGGACGCGCGTGTGAATCGTTGGTCGAATGGGTTGGCCAGAGCTTGCCCACTGCCTACCATCGATCACCGCAAGACTTTGTGCGCCCGCCCGTCGCCCGACCACCACCCCTGAACGAGCCGCTACGCGGCGCACCTGTCTTCACCATCTCCTCGGGAGGCATCCTTGCACCGCCGCCGTCGCACCGCGCTCGTCCTGTCCGCCGCGATCGCCACCGCGGCCCCCTTCCTCACCGCCTGCGGAAGCGACGCGCACCCGGGCGCGGCGGCCGTCGTCGGCGGTCAGCGGATCACCGTCGCCCAGCTGGAGACCAGGGTGAACGAGGTGCGTCAGGCACAGCGTTCCGCGGTGCCGGACGAGCAGCAGTACCAGCAGGTCCTCGCCGCCACCAGCAGCCTCACCCGGGACACCCTGCACAACATGGTCCTCGACCAGGTGCTGCACCGGGCCGCCCAGGACGCGGGCATCAGCGTCACCCGCAAGGAGATCCAGCAGATGCGCACCGGCCTCGAACAGCAGGCCGGCGGCTCCAAGGAGCTCCAGAACGCCTGGCTCCAGAAGTACGGCATCGCCCCCAAGCGCCTGGACGACAACCTCCGCCTCCAGCTGGAGGCCCAGAAACTCGCCCAGCAGCTCGGCACCGACACCACCCAGCCCGCCTTCTGGAAGGCCCTGTCCAAGGCGTCCCAGGAACTCCACGTCGACCTCAACCCGCGCTACGGCGCCTGGGACGTCCAGAAGAGCAGCAGGGTGGACGCGAAGACGCCGTGGGTACGGGAGGTCACGTCGTCGGGGACCCAGGCGACGGCGTAGGGCGGGCGCCGGCGGCGGGCAGCCCGGATCGACGAGCAGAGCGAGGCGGCGGGCAGAGCGAGGCGGCGGGGTCGACGTGGTCGGTCATACGATCACTTGATCGTCCCCGCCCTGTGGACAACGCCCGAGGCCGGCGGCGCGGGTGCGTTACGTTCGGATCGTGAACACCACCAGCCCGGAACCTCCCGCTCCTGCCGCCCCCGACACCGGCCGGATCATCCTCCTCACCACCAGCCACCGCGTCGCCCCCGGCCTGCTGTCCTGGCCCGCCTGGCAGGCGCTGCGCTCGGCGGACCGTGTGCTGTGCGCGGACGGCGCGCATCCGCAGCTGCCGTATCTGCGGGAGGCCGGGACGGCCGTGGACGAGGCCGCCCCCACCGCCCAGGAGCTGGTCGACGCCTGCGCCGGCGGGCGGACGGTGGTGGTCGTGGCGACCGGCGAGGGTGAGCCGGCCCTCACGGACGGCCTGGCCCGCCTCGCCGGCTCCGGCCGTGTCGCCATGCCCGACCTGGAGCTGCTCCCCGCCTCCTACGATCTGCCCGGCGCCCGCCTCCTCGACCTCGTCCAGGTCATGGACCGCATCCGCGCCGAGTGCCCCTGGTCGTCCCGGAAGACCCATGAGGGACTGGCGAAGTACGCCATCGAGGAGGCGTACGAGCTGGTCGAGGCCATCGAGGACGGCGACCGCGACGATCTGCGGGAGGAACTGGGGGACGTCCTGCTCCAGGTGGTCTTCCACGCCCGCATCGCCGAGGAGGACCCGGACGCCCCCTTCTCGATCGACGACGTGGCGGGCGGCATCGTCGCGAAGCTCATCCGCCGCCACCCGCATGTCTTCGGCGACGAGACCGCCTCGACGCCGGAGGAGGTCAAGGAGCACTGGCTGCGCACGAAGGCGGCGGAGAAGCGCCGGGACTCGGTGACCGACGGGATACCCCTCGGCCAGCCGGGTCTCGCGCTGGCGGCGAAGCTCTCCTCACGGGTGCGGACGGCCGGGCTGGAGGTGCCGCTGCCCAAGGTGGAGGGCATCGGGTACGACCTGCTCGCGCTGGCGGTACGGGCCGAGGCGGAAGGCGTCGACCCGGAGGCGGCGCTGCGGGCGGCGGGCCGCGCCTACCGGGACGCGATCAGGGAGACGGAGGGCCACTGAGATCGTCCCGTCCGCACGGGGAGCGGCCGCGTTTGAGTACCGTGGATCCAGCGACGCTCGGGCTCAAAGGGGGACGCGGTGGATACCGGGGTCGACGAACTGGCGAGGGCGGGTGCGCGGACGGTCGTCCGGGGCCTGGCGGTCCTCAAGGAGGGCCCGCGGCCCCCGGCGATGGCGGACTTCCCTTTCCTGCTCTGCCTTCTCGACGCTCCGGGCGGCAGCAGGATGGAGGGGCGTCTCGTCGTGGACTGGCACCGGCTCAGAAACCGCGGCAGCGCGGCGACGCGCGAGATCGAGACCGACTGGTTCCACCGCTTGCGGAATCGACTGGGCACGGACCCGCTGAGGGCAGCCCGACTGCGAGCCGCGCTGGAGGAGGACCGCCGGCGGCCGGACGCGGACACGGACGTGCCCGAGGAAACCGCGGCGGCCGACTCCGAGGGGCCGGTGGATCCGGCGGCTTCATCCGCCCCCGACAGCCCGCAGAGCGCGGGGGACCACGTCGACTTCCGCAGCGCCACCTTCCTGGACCAGGTAGTGGGCGTGCAGCACCACCATTACGGGACCGGGCCCGCACCGATCGCCTGGCGTCCCGCGGACGAGGTCGCGCCGCTGGAGTTCGGGGTCCGTCCGACGCGACGCGTGCCGGGGCTGCCGGAGGTGCCGCCGTACATCCCGCGCGACTGCGACAAGCGGCTGCGCGCCGAACTGGATCATCCCGGTCTCGTACTGATCCTGGGCGAACCGTACGTCGGCAAGTCGTACTCGGCATGGCACGGCGTCCAGTCCTTACCGGACCCCCTGCTCTACATCCCGGAGCCCGGCGAGGACCTGCGCGCACTCCTCACCGAGCCGGAAGGCGGCCACGGCCGGTCCGTCGTCTGGCTCGACGACCTCACCGACCACCTCGGCGACGGGCGGCTCGGCCCGCGGCTGCTGGGCCGGCTCACGACGCTCGGCGTGGTCGTCATCGGGACGATGCCGGCCGGCGAGTACTACCGGCGCCGCGCCGGGACCGAGCCCGGCGACCGGGTCGTGGCCATGGCGCGCACCGTCGAGGTGCCACGGGAGTGGAGCGAGGGAGAGCTGCAGCGGCTGGCGGGGCACCGGCGTGATCCCCGCGCCTACCCGGCGTTCCTGTGGAGCGGCCGCGAGGGCGCCGCCTCGTACTTCGCGATCGGGCATCTGCTCTTCGACGAGTGGCGCCGGATCGGCACCCAACTGGAGCACCCGGGCGGCCAGTTGCTGGTCAGGGCGGCGGTCGATCTCGCCCGGTGCGGGGTCACGGCGGCGGTGCCGGTCGCACTGCTCCGGGCGGTCCGGCAGCGGTACGCGGCGGAGGAGCGCGAGCCGTTCGAGGAGGCGTTCGCCTGGGCGACGGCACCGTTGTTCGGCGTCTCGGGACTGCTGGTGGAGGGCGACGAGAAGGGCACCTGGCGGGCGTACGGGGCGCTGGTGGCGGAGGCGCTGAGGTCGGGGGACCTGGAGCCGGTGCCGGACGAGGTGTGGTGGACGCTGCTGGATGCGGCGGAGGCCGACGCCCCGTTCGACCGCGGGGCCGTCGTCGACGCGGCGCGGGCCGCACTGCAGCCGCGGTTCGAGGCGGGGGACACGGCGGCGATGTACGCCTTCGCCGGCCGGATCGACGGAGAGGAGAACGCGGAGCTGTTGCGCCGGGCCGCCGAGGCCGGGCACCCGGAGGCGGCCGAGGCGCTGGCGGTGCGGCTGCTCGCGGTCGGGGACGAGGAGGCGGCCCTCCGCTACCTGGAGGCGGCGGCGGAGGGCGGCAGCGTCTCGGCGGCCCGGGAGGCGGGGCAGCTGCACCGGGACCGCGCGGAGAGATGGTTGCGGCGGGCGGCGGAGGCGGGGGACTGGGCGGCGGCACAACAGCTGGGGGAGATGGTGATGGGGCGGGGCCGCAGGACCGAAGCGCGGCACTGGTACTTGCGGGCGCTCGACAAGGGCCATCAGGAAGTCGCCTTCGGCCTCGCGAACGTGTACCTGGGCGCGGGCGACCTCAAGACCGCCGAGAGCTGGCTCCGTCATGGCGTCGACCAGGGAGACGCGCGCGCGATGAACGGCCTGGCACTGCTGCTGCACCACAGGGACAAGGACGACCCCGAATGGGAGGAGCTGTTCCGCCGGTCCGCCGCGGCCGGGTACGTCGGGGCCAGGGTGAACCTCGGAGGCCGTCTGCTGGAGAAGGGGAGGGGGAAGGGGCAGCAGCAGGAGGCGGAGAGACTCTTCCGTGAGGCCGACGCCCTGGGGAACAGCGAAGCCGCGTTCCAGATGGCCGGTCTGCTGGACCGCAGGGGAGCCGAGACGGAGGCGCTGCAGTGGTACCGAAGAGCCGCTGAGCGGGGCCACTACCTCGCGGAGCGGGCCTTGGCGGAGCGAGCCGTACCCCCGCCGCGCGCACCGGATACCGTCAAGGAGTGACCCACCAGCCCGCCCCCGACGGCACCGCCCGCCCCGACGGCACCACCGCCGCCCCCGACCTCTTCACCTGGGAGTTCGCCGCCGACCCCTATCCCGCCTACGCCTGGCTCCGGGAACACGCCCCCGTGCGTCGCACCCGGCTGCCCAGTGGGGTCGAGGCGTGGCTGGTCACCCGCTACGCCGACGCCCGGCAGGCGCTCGCCGACCCCCGGCTGTCCAAGAACCCGGCGCATCACGACGAGCCCGCGCACGCGAGGGGGAAGACCGGGATCCCCGGGGAGCGCAAGGCCGAGCTGATGACGCATCTGCTGAACATCGATCCGCCGGACCACACCCGGCTGCGGCGGCTGGTCAGCAAGGCGTTCACGCCGCGCCGGGTGGCCGAGTTCGTGCCCCGGGTGCAGGAGCTGACCGACCGGCTCATCGACGGGTTCGCGGACCGGGGCGAGGCCGACCTCATCCACGAGTTCGCCTTCCCGCTGCCCATCTACGCCATCTGCGACCTGCTGGGCGTCCCGCGCGAGGACCAGGACGACTTCCGGGACTGGGCCGGGATGATGATTCGCCACGGCGGAGGGCCGCGGGGCGGGGTCGCGCGGTCCGTGAAGAAGATGCGTGGATATCTGGCCGAGCTGATCCACCGGAAGCGGGAGGCGCTGTCCGCCGAGCCGGCCCCCGGCGAGGACCTCATCTCCGGGCTCATCCGCGCCTCCGACCATGGCGAGCACCTCACCGAGAACGAGGCCGCCGCCATGGCCTTCATCCTGCTGTTCGCCGGTTTCGAGACGACGGTCAACCTCATCGGGAACGGGACGTACGCCCTGCTCACCCACCCGGAACAGCGCCGCCGCCTCCAGGACTCCCTGGCCGCAGGTGAGCGCGGGCTGCTGGAGACCGGTGTGGAGGAACTCCTGCGCTACGACGGGCCGGTGGAGCTGGCCACCTGGCGGTTCGCCACCGAGCCGCTCGGCATCGGCGGGCAGCGCATCGCACCCGGCGACCCGGTCCTCGTCGTACTCGCCGCCGCGGACCGGGACCCGGAGCGGTTCGCCGAGCCGGACACGCTCGACCTGGCACGGCGGGACAACCAGCACCTCGGATACGGCCACGGCATCCACTACTGCCTCGGCGCCCCGCTCGCCCGCCTGGAGGGGCAGACCGCCCTCGCCACCCTCCTCACCCGTCTCCCGGACCTGCGACTCGCGGTTCCGGAGAGCGAGTTGCGCTGGCGCGGCGGCCTCATCATGCGCGGACTGCGCACGCTCCCCGTGCAGTTCACCCCCGACGGCCGATAGCCCACCGACACCCGCCCGGCTTCCCACCGGCGTCTGCCCGGCTCCCACCGGCGTCTGCTCGGCTCCCCACCGGCGTCTGCCCGGCTCCCCACCGACACCCGCCCGGCCCCCCACCGACACCCGCCCAGCCCCTCACGGGTGCCTGCCCGGCCCCCACCGACGCCCGCCCCCCACGGGCCGCTGCCCGGCCCTCCGTCGGCGCCCCGCACGGCCCTCCACCGGCAAAGATGACCGGCGTTCAAGTCTGTGATCTTCACGTGATCTGCGCGGCATTAACTTGTGACAAGTGATCGTCTGCCTATACGTTCACCCATCAGTGCGGCGCCCCAGCGGGACCCGTCGCGCCGGTCACCGCTGTCGCTCGAAAGGTTTCCGCATGCTCTCCGGGAACGGTCGTCACCGTCGCCCCCGTCAGGCTCCGGCTCTCCTCGTCGCGGCCGGCGTGACCGGCTCGGCCATCGCCATCCCGCTCCTCGGCGCGGCGAGCGCCAACGCGGCCGACGGCAGCACCTGGGACAGGGTGGCCGAGTGCGAGAGCGGCGGCTCCTGGAGCATGGACACCGGCACCGGCTACTACGGCGGCCTGCAGATGTCCCAGGACGACTGGGACGAGTACGGCGGCCAGGAGTACGCCGGCACGCCGGACCAGGCGAGCCGTTCGCAGCAGATCGCCGTCGCCGAGAAGATCCTCGCCGACCAGGGCACCAAGCCCTGGCGGACCTGTGCCCTGCTCGCCGGACTCTCCTCGGACGACGCCTCGGTGAACGTCGACACGGGCCTCGACGGATCCGACGACACGTCCGGCTCCGCGGACTCGTCCTCCGGGCTGTCGGATTCGTCCTCTTCGTCTGGTTCATCGGATTCATCCGGTTCATCGGACTCCGGCTCGTCCGACTCCTCGTCGGACACCTCGGGCGCCACGGACTCCGGCTCCGCCACCCCGTCCCCGGGTGCGAGCGACGGCTCCGGTAAGGGCACCCCCACCGACTCCGCCAAGGCGGACAAGTCGGGATCCGAAGGCTCCGGCGCCTCGAAGGTGAGCGAGAACCCTGTCGTGCCCGAAGCTGACGACTCGGACAATTCCTGGCAGACGGGCAGTTCTTGGGACCTGGTCGACACCGGGGCCGTCAGTGGCAGCGGCGGCAAGCATCGGGGCGGCTCGGCGGACGAAAGTGTGACAAACGGTCAGAGTGTGACTTCTTCCGGCCGTCACGCCTCCCGGGACGCCGGCACCTACACCGTCCGGGACGGTGACACCCTCGCCTCCATCGCCGACTCCCTTGACCTCGACGGCGGATGGCGCGCGCTCTACGCGGCGAACAAGTCGGACATCGGTGCCGACCCGAACGACATCGCCCCCGGTCAGACCCTGAAACTCAGCGGCGAAACGGACGCAAAGTAGCGGGAGTTGACCCCTCAGGTCGCCCTACTTGGCAGTTATATGTCCGTTTTGGTGAAAGTGTGGGATGAGTCTCAGAAGCCCTGATCATCTTTGAAATTCACCTGATCGCCTGTTTACGGTCAAGTCCGCTCGTCACCACGAGCCCCGGCCGTCGCAACGCCGAGTCCTGCCAGCGGCCATCCGGGAACAGTCGTCGCGTCAAGCGCCGTAGGCAGGAGCGGGGGACCCAAGGTAAGTGCCGGGACCGGTAGTTGAGACTGCCGTGTCCGGCTCGGGGTGAAGCCGCGCACCGTGAGGTGTGCGGCCGGGCAACTCAACCGGCCCGAACCCGACAGCTCACCTCGCAGGCGTCGGTGAGGGGATCCTCCATGCTGTTTTCCGGCAAGGGCAAGCACCGTCGTCCGTCCAAGGCCACCCGCGCCGCCGCGCTCGCCGGTGTCGCCGGTGTCGCCATCGCCGCACCGCTGATGGCCTCCGGCACCGCCTCCGCCGCCACCGCCTCCGAGTGGGACGCCGTCGCCCAGTGCGAGTCCGGCGGCAACTGGGCCATCAACACCGGCAACGGCTACTACGGCGGTCTGCAGTTCTCCGCCTCCACCTGGGCCGCGTACGGCGGCACCCAGTACGCCGCGCAGGCCAACCAGGCCGGCAAGGCGCAGCAGATCGCCGTCGCCGAGAAGGTCCTCGCCGCGCAGGGCAAGGGTGCCTGGCCGGTCTGCGGCACGGGCCTGTCCGGCGCCGCCTACACCGGCAGCAGCGCCGGCTCCTCCAGCTCCTCGTCGAGCAGCGGCACCAGCGGCCGTACGACCGACACGCAGGCCGCCTCCCGCTCCGCCGAGCGTCCGGCCGCCAAGAAGACCGTCACCACCCCGACCGGCAAGAAGGTCAAGAAGGGTGACGGCGAGTACAAGGTCGTCAAGGGCGACACGCTCAGCTCGATCGCCGAGAAGCACAAGGTCAAGGGCGGCTGGCAGGCGCTGTTCAAGCTGAACAAGGACATCGTCGACGACGCCGACTTCATCTACCCGGGCCAGCAGCTGCACCTGAAGTAGGACGACGGGCCGCTCCCGAAGTCGTACGAAGTGCTACGCGGTGCCCAGCTGAACCACAGTGCCCATACAACCGTGGTCCTCATAGTGAGGACCACGTGAGGGCCACCCCCGTCCCCCACGGGCCCCCGCTCCGGTGCGTTCTCCCCCGTACGCACCGGAGCGGGGTTTCTCTTTGCGGCCCCTTGCGGCCCCTCGCGGTCTTCTTCTTGACCCGCTCTTCTTCCGTTCTTCATCGGGACCCCCTTTGTTCCGCGCGTGAACAATGAGTACCGTCTGTGTGTCCAAGGGTCGGTCGGTCGTGCCGGCCGACGGCCCCGGGACGGTTAGGCTCTAGTCGCAAGGCTGAGCAAGGGCCGACAAGGTCCGCGTGCGCCCGCACAACCAGCGTCACATCCCAAGAAGGAGATGCTCGTGCCGTCCATCGACGTCGTCGTAGCCCGGGAAATCCTGGACTCCCGAGGCAACCCCACGGTCGAGGTCGAGGTCGGCCTCGACGACGGCAGCACGGGTCGTGCCGCCGTCCCGTCCGGCGCCTCCACCGGTGCCTTCGAGGCCATCGAGCTCCGTGACGGGGACCCCAACCGCTACCTCGGCAAGGGCGTCGAGAAGGCCGTCCTCGCCGTGATCGAGCAGATCGGCCCGGAGCTCGTCGGCTACGACGCCACCGAGCAGCGCCTGATCGACCAGGCGATGTTCGACCTGGACGCCACCGACAACAAGGGCTCGCTCGGCGCCAACGCCATCCTCGGCGTCTCCCTCGCCGTCGCCCACGCCGCCTCCGAGGCCAGCGACCTCCCTCTCTTCCGCTACCTGGGCGGCCCCAACGCGCACCTGCTGCCGGTGCCGATGATGAACATCCTCAACGGCGGCTCGCACGCGGACTCCAACGTGGACATCCAGGAGTTCATGATCGCCCCGATCGGCGCGGAGTCCTTCTCCGAGGCGCTGCGCTGGGGCGCCGAGGTCTACCACACCCTCAAGAAGGTCCTGAAGTCGAAGGGCCTGTCCACCGGCCTCGGCGACGAGGGCGGCTTCGCCCCGAACCTGGAGTCCAACCGCGCCGCGCTCGACCTCATCCTGGAGGCGATCAAGCAGGCCGGTTACGTCCCCGGTGAGCAGATCGCCCTCGCGCTCGACGTCGCCGCGTCCGAGTTCTACAAGGACGGCAAGTACGAGTTCGAGGGCAAGTCCCGCTCGGCCGCCGAGATGACCGAGTACTACGAGGAGCTCGTCGCCGCGTACCCGCTGGTCTCCATCGAGGACCCGCTGTTCGAGGACGACTGGGCCGGCTGGAAGGTCCTCACCGACAAGCTGGGCGACAAGGTCCAGATCGTCGGCGACGACCTCTTCGTCACCAACCCGGAGCGTCTGGCCCGCGGCATCGAGGACGGCGCCGCCAACGCCCTGCTCGTCAAGGTGAACCAGATCGGCTCGCTCACCGAGACCCTGGACGCCGTCGAGCTGGCCCAGCGCAACGGCTTCAAGTGCATGATGTCGCACCGCTCCGGCGAGACCGAGGACGTCACCATCGCCGACCTCGCCGTCGCCACCAACTGCGGCCAGATCAAGACCGGCGCCCCGGCCCGCTCCGAGCGCGTCGCCAAGTACAACCAGCTGCTGCGCATCGAGGAGATCCTCGACGACGCCGCGGTGTACGCCGGCCGCAGCGCCTTCCCGCGCTTCAAGGGCTGACCCGCCAGGGGTCGCTGACCCGTTAAGGGTCAAGGCTGCGCCAGTCGTACGTACGTCCCCGTACCGGTCCCGTACCGTGTGCGGGGACGTACGCGCGTGTGAACGGGAGGCGGGGACATGGCCGTGAAGGACCGGGACCGGTTCTCCACCGCGACCAGGCTGAAGCTGCTCGGTGAGCAGACGGCGGCCCGGGTCTACCGCTCCCAGACCAAGCGGCAGGCCCGCCGCTCCCGGCTCACCGGCCGGGCCGCGCTGCTCGCGATCGTGCTGTGCACGATGATCGTCGCGCTCGCCTATCCGATGCGGCAGTACGTCTCCCAGCGCGCCGAGATCGCCGACCAGGAACGCCAGCAGAAGCAGGCCCGGCAGCGGGTCGAGCAGCTGCGGGACGTCAAGGCCCGGTGGCAGGACGACGCGTACGCCGAGCAGCAGATCCGGGAGCGGCTGCACTACGTGATGCCGGGGGAGACGGGGTACATCGTGATCGACCCCGCTGCCGCCCGGCAGGCGCACGCCTACCTCGGGGCGGCCGACCGCCCGTGGTACGCGAACGTCTGGGACGGCGTCGACAAGTCCGACGCGTCCGACCAGTGAACCGACAGAAAGCCACACAGAACACAGTCATGCACACGCCTCCGCCCTCCACTCCGCGCACCGAGCCGACCGACGCCGACGTCGAGGCCTTCCAGCAGCAGCTCGGGCGGCCGCCGCGAGGGTTGCGGGCGATCGCGCACCGGTGCCCGTGCGGGCAGCCGGACGTCGTGGAGACCGCGCCGCGGCTGCCCGACGGCACGCCGTTCCCGACGCTGTACTACCTGACGTGCCCCAAGGCCGCGTCCGCCATCGGCACCCTGGAGGCCAACGGCGTGATGAAGGAGATGACGGCGCGGCTGGAGAGCGACCCGGAGCTGGCGGCGGCGTACCGTGCCGCGCACGAGGACTACATCCGGCGCCGGGACGAGATCGAGGAGCTGACGGGGTTCCCGAGCGCCGGCGGGATGCCGGACCGGGTGAAGTGCCTCCACGTGCTGGTGGCGCACTCGCTGGCGGCGGGGCCCGGCGTGAACCCGCTCGGCGACGAGGCGATCGCCCTGCTGCCCGAGTGGTGGGCCAAGGGGGCCTGCGTGACGCCCGCGGGGCCGCCGACGGGCGAGGGGTGGCAGACGGAGACGACGGAGGACGGCAAGGGATGGTTCTCCTTCCGGCCGGCCCAGGAGGACGACAAGTGACCCGCGTCGCCGCCATCGACTGTGGCACCAACTCCATCCGGCTGCTCGTCGCCGACGCGAACCCGGAGACCGGGGAGCTCGTCGACCTGGACCGGCGGATGGTGATCGTGCGGCTCGGGCAGGGGGTCGACCGGACCGGGCGGCTGGCGCCGGAGGCGCTGGCGCGGACCTTCGCCGCCTGCCGGGAGTACGCGGCCGTCATCAAGGAGTACGGGGCGGAGCGGCTGCGGTTCGTGGCCACCTCCGCTTCCCGGGACGCCGAGAACCGCGACGAGTTCGTGCGCGGGGTGCTGGACATCCTCGGCGTCGAGCCGGAGGTCATCAGCGGTGACCAGGAGGCCGAGTTCTCCTTCATGGGTGCGACGAAGGAGCTGACGGGCCGCGACGACCTCGCCAGGCCCTTCCTCGTCGTGGACATCGGCGGCGGTTCCACCGAGTTCGTTGTCGGGGACGAGCGGGTGCGGGCCGCGCGGTCCGTGGACGTCGGCTGCGTGCGGATGACCGAGCGGCACCTGGTGCACGAGGGGCAGGTCAGCGACCCGCCGACCGAGGCCGAGATCGCCGCCCTGCGAGCCGACGTCGAGCGCGCCCTCGACCTCGCCGAGCGGACCGTGCCGCTGCGCGAGGCGCACACCCTGGTCGGTCTGGCCGGGTCGGTCACCACCCTCTCCGCCATCCACCAGGACCTGCCGGAGTACGACTCCGCCGCCATCCACCACTCCCGCATCCCCTACGACCGGGTCCGGGAGATCACCGAGCGGCTGCTGGACTCCACCCACGCCGAACGCGCCGCGATCCCCTCCATGCACCCCGGGCGCGTCGACGTCATCGGCGCGGGCGCCCTCGTCCTGCTGTCGATCATGGAACGGGTGGGCGCGACGGAGGTCGTGGTGAGCGAGCACGACATCCTGGACGGCATCGCCTGGTCCATCGCCTGACCCTCCCACCCGGCAACACCCGCTCCCGCGGCCCGGCGTCGCCTGCTCCTGCGGCCCGGCGACGCCTGTCCCTTCCGCCTGACCTTGCCTGCTCCTGCGGCTTGGCGTCGTCTGGCGTCTCCTGCTCCCTCCGCCGGCGACGCCTGCTCCTGCGGCCCGGCGACGCCTGCTCCCGCCGCCTGGCGAAGCCTGACCCCTCCGCCGGCCTCGCCTGCTCCGTCCGTCCGCCCGGCCTTCCGGCCCGGCCACTCCCGCCGACCGGCGTCGCCCGCGTCTCCTGCCCGCCCCGCCCGCTCCTCCCGTCCCGTCTCACCCCGTGCGAGCGCCTCGCCCACCCCCGCCCGGTCACCTCGTACACCCCTCCCCACCACCTCGGATGAGCGCGCGGGGGTGACGGGTGAGCGGGGTTTCGGGGGTGTGACACGCCGTGCCATGACAGGCCGTCGGGAAACTTCGTGAAGTTCTTCACAAGGAATTCGGTGCAGGTGGGGGGTCCCTGGGGTCCCGTTGGCCCGTTCGGGGGCTCAACAGGCCCGAGCGCGTGCTCAGGGGAGCGTTCCGGGGGTGTTCCGGGAGGTGCTCGTGTGGGTGACATCCGGTGCCTCCGCGGTGCCCCCGGAAGCCTGGACGGGCAGCTCACACGGCATTGACAACGGGTCGTATCGGAAGTGGGTTCCCGCCGCCCACCATGACCTGCGTCACGTGGGCGGGGGAGTGTAACACGACCCCTGTAGAACCTTGTGAAGGGGCGCACGAGCGGCCCCCCTGGGGCGGGTGGATACTCGATGCCATGAGCACCACGGAGCGTCCCAGGATCCTCGTAGTAGGCGGTGGGTACGTAGGCCTGTACGCAGCTCGGCGCATTCTCAAGAAGATGCGCTATGGCGAGGCGACCGTCACGGTCGTCGACCCCCGGTCGTACATGACCTACCAGCCCTTCCTCCCCGAAGCCGCCGCCGGCAGCATCTCCCCTCGGCACGTCGTCGTCCCGCTGCGACGCGTGCTGCCGAAGGCGGAGGTCCTCACCGGCCGGGTCACCACCATCGACCAGGACCGCAAGGTCGCCACGATCGCCCCCCTCGTGGGCGAGGCGTACGAGCTGCCGTTCGACTACCTGGTCATCGCGCTCGGCGCGGTCTCCCGCACCTTCCCGATCCCCGGCCTCGCCGAACAGGGCATCGGCATGAAGGGCATCGAGGAGTCCATCGGCCTGCGCAACCACGTCCTGGAGCAGCTGGACAAGGCCGACTCCACGACCGACGAGGAGATCCGCCGCAAGGCGCTCACCTTCGTCTTCATCGGCGGCGGCTTCGCGGGCGCGGAGACCATCGGCGAGGTCGAGGACATGGCCCGCGACGCGGCGAAGTACTACAAGAACGTGTCCCGTGAGGACATGCGCTTCGTCCTGGTCGACGCCGCCGACAAGATCCTTCCCGAGGTGGGCCCCAAGCTCGGCCTGTACGGCAAGGAGCACCTGGAGAGCCGCGGTGTGGAGATCTACCTCTCCACCTCGATGGACTCCTGCGTCGACGGCCACGTCGTGCTGAAGAACGGCCTGGAGGTCGACTCCAACACGATCGTGTGGACCGCCGGCGTCAAGCCCAACCCGGCGCTCTCCCGCTTCGGTCTGCCGCTCGGCCCCCGCGGCCACGTGGACACCGCCCCGACCCTCCAGGTGCAGGGCACCGACTACATCTGGGCCGCGGGCGACAACGCCCAGGTGCCGGACGTCGCCGCCCGCAAGGCCGGTGTCGAGAACGCCTGGTGCCCGCCGAACGCGCAGCACGCGCTCCGTCAGGCCAAGGTCCTCGGCGACAACGTGGTCTCCGGTATGCGGGGCTTCCCGCAGAAGGAGTACAGCCACGCCAACAAGGGCGCGGTCGCGGGCCTCGGTCTGCACAAGGGCGTCGCGATGATCGTCCTGGGCAAGACGAAGATCAAGGTCAAGGGCCGTCTCGCCTGGTACATGCACCGTGGCTACCACGGTCTGGCCATGCCGACCTGGAACCGCAAGATCCGCATCTTCGCCGACTGGACGCTCGGCATGTTCCTCAAGCGTGAGGTCGTGTCCCTGGGTGCCATGGAGAACCCCCGCGAGGAGTTCTACGAGGCCGCCAAGCCGGCTCCGGTCGCCACCCCGAAGACCGAGGAGAAGGCCAAGGCCTCCTAGGCCAGGGCCTCCTGGGTCAGGGCCTCCTGGGCCAAGGCCTCCCGGCCGAGGTCGGACGGCCTCGGCCGCCGGTCACCGAATCACCCGAAGGACCTCCCGCCATCCGTGGTGCGGGAGGTCCTTCGGCGTTCCCGGACACCCGGGCAACTGCGTGGTGGCTACAGCTGTTTTGCCCAGTCGTAACTCCTTTGCGGGACTGCGCTGCTGCCCTCACGGTGTTTACGTGGTAACCGGCATCCGGGATCGTCGTCTTGGAGGTGTGTGCCATGGCCGACGCCGCGTCGCGGCTGAGGAGTGTTGCCGAGCAGGTGCTGGGAGTCCCGCTCCCGGTACGGCTGCGGGCCTGGGACGGATCACAGGCCGGACCGCCGGACGCTCCGGCGATAGTGATCCGTAACCGCCGTGCCCTGCGTTACATGCTGTTCAAGCCGGGGGAACTGGGCCTGGCCCGGGCCTGGGTCGCCGGCGATCTGGACATCGAGGGCGACCTGTACAGCGCCCTGGCGGTGATGTCCGGACTGATCTGGGAGCGCGGGGAGGACGACCGTACCCTCGCCCAGGCCCTGCGCGACCCCGAGGTGCGGGCCGCCGGCCGGGAGCTGCTGAAGCTCGCCGGACCGCCCGTCCCGCCGCCCCCGCCCCGCGAGGAGGTGCGCAGACGCCGCCATCTGCACACCCGCCGCAGTGACAAGCAGGCCATCAGCCACCACTACGACGTGGGGAACGACTTCTACGAGATCGTCCTCGGGCCGTCGATGGTCTACTCGTGCGCGTACTGGGAGGACGACGGCACCCTGGAGACCGCCCAGCGCGACAAGCTTGAACTCGTCTGCCGGAAGCTCGGTCTGAAACCCGGTCAGCGGCTGCTCGACGTCGGCTGCGGCTGGGGCTCGATGGCGATCCACGCGGCCCGCGAGCACGGCGTGAGCGTCGTCGGGGTCACCCTCTCCCAGGAGCAGGCCGCGTACGCCCGTAAACGGGTCGCGGACGAGGGTCTGACGGACCGGGTGGAGATCAGGGTCCAGGACTACCGGGACGTCAGGGACGGGCCGTACGAGGCGATCTCGTCGATCGGGATGGCCGAGCACGTGGGCGCGGAGAAATACCTGGACTACGCGCGCGATCTGTACGCCCTGCTGAAGCCGGGCGGCCGGCTGCTCAACCACCAGATCGCGCGGCGGCCGCGGCGCGACGAGGAGGCCTACCAGGTCGACAAGTTCATCGACGCCTATGTCTTCCCGGACGGGGAACTCGCGCCGATCGGCACCACCGTCACCCAGCTGGAGCGGGCCGGGTTCGAGGTGCGGGACGTGGAGTCCCTCCGCGAGCACTACGCCCGCACCCTGCGTCAGTGGGTGGTCAACCTGGAGGCCGACTGGACCCGGGCGGTACGGCTCACCAGCCCCGGCCGGGCGCGCGTCTGGCTGCTGTACATGGCCGCCTCCGCGCTCGCCTTCGAACGCAACCGCATCGGCGTCAACCAGGTGCTGGCAGTCAAGACCCCCGAGCCGGGTGCGTCGGGGCTGCCGCTGCGCTCCCGGACCTGGAACCGGTAGCACCCACAGCCGGAGCCAGCAGGACGGCGAAGGGGCCCCGCACGCACGGTGCGGGGCCCCTTCGCCGGGTCCGCGGCTACTCGGACTTGATCGCCGCCAGCATGTTCAGGCGCGCCGCGCGCCGGGCCGGCCACAGGGCGGCCAGGACGCCGACCAGGCCGGCCAGCACCAGGAAGAGCGCCATCCTGGACCACGGCAGGACCAGTTCGTACGTCGCCATCCGCGCGCCGACCAGCCGGCCGGCCGCCCAGCCGAAGAACACCCCCAGGCCGAGGCCCAGCACCCCGCCGAAGAGCGAGATGACCAGGGACTCCAGCCGGACCATCCGCTTGACCGCCTTGCGGTCCAGGCCGATCGCGCGCAGCATGCCGATCTCCTGCTGCCGTTCGAAGACCGACATGGCCAGGGTGTTGACGACACCGAGGACCGCGACGATCACCGCCATCGCGAGCAGGCCGTAGACCATGTTCAGGATCAGCGTGAACGCCCGGGCGATGGAGTCGGACAGGTCTTGCTTGTCCTGGACCTTGATCGCCGGGTTGGAGCCGAGGACCTTCTCCAGCTTGTCCTTGGCCGCGCCGGACGCGCCGTCCGCCGTCTTGACCATGACCTGCATGTCGGCGGGGTCGGTCTGGTGCGAGGCGAGGACGGCGTTGTCGAGCATGATCCCGTGGATCACCTCGTTGCCCTCGTAGATCCCGGCGACGGTCATCTTCTGCGCCTTGCCGTCCTCGTAGTGGACGGTGAAGCTCGAACCCGCCTTCCAGCCGAGCGACTTGGCCTTGTCGGCGTCCACGACGACGTCCGAGCCGCCGACCTTGAACGAGCCGTTGTCCACCGTGAGGTCGGTCAGCCTGCCGATCGCCGAGCCGTTGACGCCGGTCAGGAACTCGGTCTTGCCGTCGATCCGGGAGACCGCGTTGCGCAGCGGGCTGCTCGCGGTGACGCCGTCCGTGGCCGCGACCTTCTTCGCCACGTCGGGGGAGAGCGCGTTCCCGTTGGCCATCGAGACGATGTAGTCCGCGCGGATCGCCGAGCTCGCCATCTTGTCGATCGACTTCTGCAGGCTGCCCGCCATCACCGTCATGCCGGTGATCAGGGTCAGGCCGATCATCAGCGCCGAGGCGGTCGCGGCGGTACGGCGCGGGTTGCGCACCGAGTTCTGCCGGGCGAGCTTGCCGGAGACGCCGAACCCGCGCAGCAGCGGGGCGGCGGCCGCGATCAGCGGACGGGACAGCAGCGGGGTCAGGACGAACACACCGATGATCAGGAGGACCGCGCCCAGGCCCATCGGCGCCTGGCCGTCGGAGCCCTCCATCGTGGTCGCCGCCAGGATCACCGTCACGCCCGCCGCCGAGAACAGCGCGCCGATCGTGTTGCGCAGCACCAGCGACTTGGTGGTCGGCGCCGAGTGCAGCGCGCTCATCGCGGCGACCGGCGGGATCTTCGCGGCCCGGCGGCCGGGCAGCCAGGCGGCCAGCATGGTGATGACGACGCCGACCGCGAGGGCGGCCGCCACCGTGCCGCCGCTGACGACCAGCGGGCCGTCCGGGACGGTCGCGCCGAACGAGCCCATCAGCGCGCGCAGTCCGGCGCCGATGCCGATACCGGCGACCAGACCGGCCACCCCGGCCACCGCGCCGACCACGAACGCCTCGATCAGCACCGAGCGGGTGACCTGGCGGCGGGAGGCGCCCACCGCGCGCAGCAGCGCCAGCTCCTTGGTGCGCTGGGCGACCAGCATGGTGAAGGTGTTGGCGATGATGAACGTGCCGACGAACAGGGCGATACCGGCGAAGACCAGCAGGCCCTGGCGCAGGCCGCTCATGCCGGCGGCGATGGCCTTCGCCTGGTCGTCGGCGAGCTTCTTGCCGGTGGTGGTCTCCACGAGCCGCTTCGGCAGCGCCTGGTCCAGCTGGGACTTCAGCGTGGCCTGGGCGGTGCCGGACTTCGCGGTCACGTCGATCTCGTCGTACGTGCCCGTCTTGCCGAACAGTTGCTGCGCGGTCGCCGTGTCGAACAGCGCGAGGCTGCCGCCGGCCGCGACGTTGCCGTCGTCGGTGGTGAAGATGCCCGCCACGGTCGGGGTGAGGACCGGG
This sequence comes from Streptomyces sp. NPDC031497, assembly GCF_055580905.1. Lineage (NCBI taxonomy): Bacteria > Bacillati > Actinomycetota > Actinomycetes > Kitasatosporales > Streptomycetaceae > Streptomyces > Streptomyces sp. NPDC031497. The sequence goes on along the minus strand of NZ_JBVIKO010000004.1, from coordinate 15,184 downwards.
CCGTCGACCGAGATGCGCACGGTGTCGCCGACCTGGTAGCCGGCCCGCTCGGCGGTCTTGGAGTCGATCAGCACCTCGCCCTTGCCGCTGGGCGCGTGGCCGCTGACCAGCGGGTAACGGGCGTCCTTGGTGCCCCAGTAGTTGCCGCCCTCGGACTGCCAGCCGCCGCCGATCAGCTTGCCGTGCTTGTCGGCCATGGCGGTGAATCCGGTGACCACCCCGGTCGCGGAGGCGGCCCCGGGAACCTTCGCCGCCTTGTCGAGCACGGCCTGAGTGAGGTCGGGCGTCTTGCCGACCTTGTCGCCCTTCGAATCCTGGTACTTGGCCTGTACGGCGACGTCGACACCCGCGAAGCCCTTGGCCGAGCTGTTCTGGTAGGCGTCCGAGATGGTGTTGGTGAAGACCAGGGTGCCGGAGACGAACGCGACGCCGAGCATGACGGCGAGCACGGTCATCAACAGCCGGGCCTTGTGCGCGAGGACGTTGCGCAGGGCGGTGCGGAACATCAGCTGGTCCGGCCCTTCGCGTCGAACTCGGGGGTCTGGGGCCGCGCGGCGGAGCCGCTGGTGTCAGCGCCCCCAGGAAATTGCCGCATGAAGTCGAGGACCGTCTCGGCCGTCGGGCGGTACATCTCGTCGACGACCCGGCCGTCGGCGAGAAAGACGACGCGATCCGCGTACGACGCCGCGACCGGGTCGTGGGTGACCATGACGACCGTCTGGCCCAGCTCCCGCACCGAGTTGCGCAGGAAGCCGAGCACCTCGGCGCCGGAGCGGGAGTCCAGGTTTCCGGTCGGCTCGTCACCGAAGATGATCTCCGGCCGGGAGGCGAGGGCGCGGGCGACGGCGACGCGCTGCTGCTGGCCGCCGGAGAGCTGCGAGGGACGGTGGCTCAGCCGGTCCTTCAGACCGACCATCTGGATGACGCTGTCGAGCCACTGCCTGTCCGGTTTGCGGCCCGCGATGTCCATCGGGAGTGTGATGTTCTCCAGCGCGGTCAGCGTCGGGAGCAGGTTGAACGCCTGGAAGATGAACCCGATCTTGTCCCGGCGCAACTTGGTGAGCTGCTTGTCCTTCAGGGAGCCGAGTTCGGTGTCGCCGATCCGCACGGAACCGGAGGAGAAGGTGTCGAGGCCGGCCACGCAGTGCATCAGCGTGGACTTGCCGGAGCCGGACGGCCCCATGATCGCGGTGAACTCGGCCTGCGGGAACTCGACGGTGACCCGGTCCAGGGCGACGACCTGCGTCTCACCCTGCCCGTAGATCTTCGAGAGCTCCGTGGCGCGAGCGGCCACCGAGGTGGTCCGCCGGTCGGCCGGGGGCACCCCCGGACGAAGGCTGGGGGAGGGTGTGGTGGACACGGAAGGGCGCTCCTGTCGGGACGACGTCGTTCATGGGGACCGCACCATCGTCTCGGCCGCACGGGCCCGTGTAGTCAGCCGTAGTTCCGGTTCCGGAGGGCAACCAAGGGGGGACCGGGGGCCCGCCGTGTCATACCTGGGGATGACGGCGGACCCTCAGGCCGGCCGCACCAGATCCGGAACCGGTCGCTCCGACCCGTCGAGAACAGGTGGAGCCCCCTTGTTCGGACGGTGAAATTCCGTCATTCCCCGTACGCGCGCACCCACCGCGCGTAACGCTATTGGCAAGTGCGGATGGCTCGTTCCGGGGGCTGATGCACCCTCAGACGTCAATAAAATAAGACAACATCGGGTCGCCCGTCCGCTGTTCGAGGGACGCCTCCCGATAGGCTCGGAATCTCGTAGCGGAGCCCATGGCCTGCCCGGATGGTGGAATGCAGACACGGCGAGCTTAAACCTCGCTGCCCCTCGCGGGCGTACCGGTTCAAGTCCGGTTCCGGGCACTTCCCGCGCCCTCTCGGGGGCGGCGGCTCGTCCCTCAGAGCGTCGGCTCATCCCTCGTAGACGGTCAGGACCGCGCCGTCCACCTCGATACGGCGGCCCGCGCGCATGCCGTTGCGGCGCAGCGCGCGCAGGCACTCCTCGAACAGGGGGAGTTCGCCGGCGTCCAGGATGGCGGCGGCCAGGTCCAGGAGTTCGGTGACCGAGGCGTCGGTGAGTACCTCGGGCAGTTCCCCGGACAGCAGGACGACGGACTCGCCGTCGGGTCCCCGGACCACGGCCGTCGCCGGTCCGCCGTGCACGAACAACACATCTCCCCCTGAGAGCCCGTGGTCGTGCGGCTCTCGCGTCCCGGGCAGGACGAGAGACTAGCCCTGGATCTTGACGGTTTCGTGCGGAGTTGGATTCTTTTTCCGACTTGACGGAAGAACGTCCGAGAGCGTTCGGAGAGCGGTCCGCCGAGGGGCCGGGGAGCGGTCCTCCGGCGGATCGGGGAGCGGTTCGCCGACGGATCGGAGAGCGCCCCCGACGGACCAGAGGCGGTCCGGGGCGGTCCGGGGTGGTCCGGAGGCGGCTCCGGGCGGTCCGGGGGCGGTCACTGCTCCTTGGGCGGTCTGGAGGAACGGTCCAGCAGCGACTCGACCAGAGCGGTGACGTGGCGGCGGTCGTCCGCCGACAGCTTCTGGACGCTCGCGATGAGCAGCGCGACCTCGGGGTCGGCGGCGCCGCCGTTCGCGCCGGCGCCCGGCGAGGTGTCGTACACGTGGATCCCGCACGCCTCGGCGGCGGCCCGGCGCACGCTCTCCAGCGGGAGCTCCAGCCCCTTGGCCAGGCCCTCCAGGGTCGTCGTCTGGGGCATGCGGACCACCCGCTCGGTGGTGGCCAGGTGGTGGACGGTGGAGCGGGGGATACCGCCGCGCCGCGCCACGTCACCGTAGGACCAGCCCTTGCGGTCGAGGTGCTCACGGATCAACTGCTGCAGTGCGTTGGCCACTGACCGTCACTTCCTGCTCGCCGCCTGCGGAGTCCGCCATGTCGCGCCGATTCTACGGTCGCCGCCGCGATCGGCCGAGAGGGTGATTTCTCGAACGGGTTGCGCAGGGGGTCTCCGAGGGCCTAGTGTCCAATCTCGTTGGACAGCTCGTCCGACCAGATTGGACAGAGTCCGGGGGGAACCTGACTCGGTCCGATCGGAAATGTCTATCCCTGAGGGGGAAGCGATCATGATGGACGCCCATGAGCTCGAGGCCGAGTCCGCGGAGCTGCTGCCGGGTCGTGAGGCCCTGGGCCGGCTGAAGTTCGGCTTCGGAAAGACGGTCAACGTCACCAAGCACGTCGCGAACATCAGCGCCCACAACGAGTCCGCCGCGCTGAACGACCACTCGTCGTGGTCGGTGGCCGACTCCGGCGCCGCCCAGACCATCAGCGTCACCCAGTAACGCCGCCCCGGCGCACGGCGCCGGTGCCGATCTCGACCTCATCGCACACGAAACGAAAGGACATCCGTCATGAGCATGGACATGAACGAGCTGGAGAACGAGTCCGCGGAGCTGCTGCCGGGCCGTGAGGCCCTCGGCCGGCTGAAGTTCAGCTTCGGCAAGACCGTCAACGTCACCAAGCACATCGCCAACATCGACGCGTCCAACCAGTCCGCCGCCCTGAACGACCACTCGGCGTGGTCGTCCGCCACCTCGCAGGCCGCGCAGACGATCAGCGTCACCCAGTAGTCCCCGGGAGCGCCACCGCCGTCGCCCCGGCGGTGGCGCTCGCGGCCGGTGCCGGACAGGCGCCAAGGGGGGAACTGCATGCGGGATCCGGGGGGAGACCACACATGACGGTGCTCGGAGACGGGACCGCCGCACTGTACGACACGGGCCCGGTGCCCGGACCCGGCGGCTGGCCGGTCACCTACGAGCAGGTCGCGACGGGCAACCTGCCGGTGGTGGACCCGCCGTCGCCGATCCCGAGGCTGAGCGCGGGACTGCGGTTGCACGGCGAGTACCAGGGGTCGGGATTCACCGAGCCCAAGTACATCGCCCGTCGGGGGGACGGGCAGGTCGTGCAGCTGTCCAGGCTGCTGTACCTGGTGGCGTCGTCGGTCGACGGCGTCCGCGATGCCGAGGCCATCGCCCACCGGGTCAGCGCCCGCTTCGGCCGTGAGGTCAGCGGGGAGAACATCCGCTTCCTCGTCGAGAAGAAGCTCGAACCGCTGGGCGTGACGGTCCCGGAGGGCCAGGAGGACGACGAGGTCGACGCCCCGCGCTCCGACCTGCTGCTCGCCCTCAAGGGCCACCGGGTGATCTTCAACGAGCGGCGGACGGCGAAGATCGCCCGTTCGCTGGCCTGGCTGCACCGACCGGTGGTGGTGGCACTGGTGCTGGCCTCGGCCGTCGGCATGGACGTCTGGCTGTTCGGGTTCTTCGGGGCGATAGAACCCGTCCTGGAGGTGCTCGACCAGCCGGTCCTGATCCTGGTCGTCTTCGTCCTCACCGTGGCCTCCCTCGTCTTCCACGAGTTCGGCCACGCCTCCGCGTGCAGATACGGCGGAGCCCGCCCCGGCTGTATCGGGTGCGGGCTCTTCCTCATCTGGCCCTCGATGTACACCGACGTCACCGACGTGTACCGGATCGGCCGGGCCGGCCGGCTCCGCACCGACCTCGGCGGCGTCTACTTCAACATCGTCTTCATGCTGGCCATGGCCGGCGCCTACTTCGCCACCGGGGCGCAGTTCTTCCTCGCCACGGTCTACCTCGGGCACTTCGAGATCCTGGAACAGCTGATGCCGGCCGTACGGCTGGACGGCTACTACATCCTCGGCGACCTGGCCGGGGTCCCGGACCTGTACGGCAAGATCAAGCCGATCCTGCTGGCCCTGGTGCCGGGGCCGCGGGGGGACAAGGCCCGCGAGGAGGTCGCGGGGCTGAAGAAGTCGGCGCGCGCCATCGTCGCCACCTGGGTGCTGACGATGGTCCCGCTGATCATCGGCGAACTCGGGTACGCGCTGTGGAACCTGCCGCGGATCCTCACCACCATGACCCGCTCCCTGACCGAGCAACTCGTCGGTACCGGCTCGGCGTTCGTGGACGGGAAGATCGTCGAGGGGCTGGTCGGGACCATCGGCAGCGTGATGCTGCTCTGCCCGATGGCCGGTGTCGTCTATCTGTCCGTGAAGATCGGCGGGCGGCTCTTCCGGGCCGCGAAACGCACCACGGCGGGCCGGCCGAGGCTGCGGCTTGCGGTCTGCGCGCTCGCCCTCGCCGGGCTCACCGGTCTCAGCTACGCCTGGGTCTCCGGGGTGACGCCGAAGCCGCTGCCCAAGCAGCCGCCGATCGCGCCGATCCTCCAGCCGGGGGTGCCCACCGAGGCACCGCCGGCCCGGCAGGCAACGACCCCGGACAGCCCGACGGACTCCGGTGCCCCGTCGGATCCGGCGGCCGGTGCGACGGCCGCCTCGGCCGGGGCGGGCGCCGGCCCCTCGCCGACGGAGTCCTCGCGCCGGGCGTCCGCCTCGGCGTCGCCGTCCGCGTCGGTACCCGGCGGCCCTGGCGGCGGTACCTCCAGGTCGCCGGTGCCGTCCAGCGGGGGAACGGTCGCCGATCCGGTGCCCTCGCCGTCCGACGGGACCGGCACCACGGAGCCCGAGCCGTCGCCCACGCCGTCGGAGAGCGTCCCGGCGTCCCCGCCGCCCAGCCCGTCCCCGCCGCCGGCCAGCGACCCGCCCAGCTCCCCGGCCCCGGCCACGTCCTGACGAGCGGCCCCGGGCCGTCGTACGGCCACCGCGCGGGCCGGTCCGCCGGCCACCACCACGCGGCCGGCCGGCGCACGGCCACCGAACCACCCACCGCAGAAGCACAGGAGCATCCATGAGCAGTCACCGAAAACCACGCACCACCTCAGGTCCGCTCACCCGGCGGGCCGTCCGGATCGGCCTGTTCGCGGCCGGGGTCGCCGGGGCGGCCACCGCCCTGCCCGCACAGGCGGCCACCGCCGTGCCGCACGCCGCGGTCGCCTCCGACCATGTCTTCAGCCACGCCGACCGCGGGCACCACACCCAGGTCCGGGACTCGTTCACGGTCCGTCAGTTCGGCAAGGTCAACGCCGCCGCCGTACGCAACCAGGCCAACGCCGTCTCGGCCGGCTGCTCGGCCGACGACCACTGCCGTTCGGTCGCGCTGTCCTTCCAGATCGTCACGGTCGCCGGGGAGCACGCGCGGCTGAACGCGGTGAACCTCAGCGACGCCGCCAACAAGGAGTGCACGGGCTGTCAGACCCTGGCCGGTGCCTACCAGTTCGTGGTCTCCACGCCCAACCCGCTGCTCCTCGACGCCACCGCGCGGGGCAAGCTCGCCGACATCCACCGCCGGCTCGACGAACTGACCCGCTCCACACTGCCCGCCGCCGACCTGCGCACGCAGGCCGACGGGCTCGCCGCCGAGGTCACCACCGTCCTGCACGACGCGGTCGCGAGCGCCCCGAAGGGCGACCCGCGCACCGACGTCACCCTGCACCGCCACCTGGACGGCTGGCCGGGTCGCTGACCCCTGCCCCGCCGCTCCGCGCACCGGCCGCCCGGCCCACCACCGCCTCCGGCGGGCCGGGCGGCCGGTCGTGTGCACCGGCGGACCCGGGGCGCGTCCATTGACAGGGAATACCTCGGGACGGAGACTCGGGAGAAGATGGTGAAGGAAATTTCACCAGACGAACCCAGCGGCCGGACGAACCCGGCGAACCAGGCGAACCATGCGTGCCGGGTGCGGCAGGTGCACCAGGTGAACGCCATAGTCTCCGCAGCGGGCGACGACGCCCCGTCCACGGAAGGAACGACCGATGCGCACCACCGTCGGCATCATCGGAGCCGGACCCGCCGGACTCCTGCTCGCCCGGCTGCTGCACAACGCCGGCATCGACTCGGTCGTCCTGGAGAGCCGCGACCGCTCCTACGTGGAACACCGCCAGCGCGCCGGGATCCTGGAGCAGGGCACGGTGGACGTGCTGCGCGCGGCCGGCGCCGGGGAGCGCATGGACCGCGAGGGCCTGCGCCACGACGGCATCGAGCTGCGGTTCGCGACACAGCGCCACCGCGTGGACTTCCCCGGGCTCACCGGCGGGCGGTCCGTGACGGTCTACGCCCAGACCGAGGTCTGCAAGGACCTCATCGCCCTCCAGCTCAAGGAGGGCGGCCCGCTGCTCTTCGAGGCGGAGGCACTGGCGGTGGAGGGCGCCGAGAGCGACCGGCCGCGCATCCGGTTCCGGCACGAGGGCCGCGAGGACGTCCTGGAGTGCGCGTACGTCGTCGGCTGCGACGGCTTCTGGGGCGTCGCCCGCACCGCGTTCCCCGAGTCCCTCTCCCAGGTCTTCGAGCGCACCTACCCCTACGCCTGGCTGGGCATCCTCGCCGATGTGGCCCCCTCCCACGACGAGCTGGTCTACGCCCGCCACGACCGCGGCTTCGCCCTTCTCTCCATGCGCTCCCCGTCCGTCTCCCGCCTCTACCTCCAGGTCCCGGCCGACACGGACGCCGAGGACTGGACCGACGAGGCGATTTGGGACGAGCTGGAGCGGCGTTTCGAGACCGACGACGACTGGCGCCTGGAGCGCGGGCCGATCACCCAGAAGTCGGTCACGCCCATGCGGTCGTACGTCCATGAGCCCATGCGGCACGGCCGGGTCTTCCTCGCCGGGGACGCCGCCCACATCGTGCCGCCGACCGGCGCCAAGGGGCTGAACCTCGCCGTCGGCGACGTCGTCACCCTCGCCCGCGCCCTCGCCCACGAGCGGGAGACGGGCTCCCCCGAGCTCCTGGAGACCTACTCGGCGACCTGCCTGCGCCGGGTCTGGCAGGCCGAGCGGTTCTCGTACGACATGACCACCCTGCTCCACCGCGGCCCCGCGGACACCCCCTTCGACGCCAGGCTCCAGCTGGCCCGGCTCGGCCGGATCGCCTCCTGCCGGGCGGCTGAGACCGACCTGGCGGAGGCGTACACGGGCTTCCCCCTGGACGCCTGAGGCACCTCCGGCCGGTTCCAGTCGTGTAGCGGCTTGGTCATGGAATGAAGCCCTCCATGGCCGGGAATCAGGGGTCCGCGTAGCGTGTTGCGCAGCACGGCAGGGGAAAGATCCTCCTGAGGTACGAGGGTCATTCCTTTGCCAATCCATTACTCTTGACGCCAAGGCCTCGCACAGCGGCCATGGAGGAGTGAAATGAGGAGCAGTAACCCGGTCTTCTCGCGACGGGGGTTCAGCCGCGACAACGGCTACGCGGGCTTCAACACCGCGCCGCAGGCCGGGTACGCACAGGGCAACCCGTACGCGCAGAACCCCTACGCGAACAACCCCTACGCCCAACAGGACGTCCAGCAGGGCGCCCCGCCGCAGGCCCCGGCCACCACCGGCCGCATGACCATGGACGACGTGGTCCTGCGCTCGGCGATGACGCTGGGCACGGTCGCCGTCGGCGCGGCCCTCGCCTGGGCCCTGCTGCCGGTCTCCAGCACCAGCTACGGCCTGGCCTTCGGCTCCGCGATCGTGGCGATGGTCCTGGCGCTGATCCAGAGCTTCAAGCGCACCCCGGTGCCCGCGCTGATCCTGGGATACGCCGCCTTCGAGGGCGTCTTCCTCGGCGTGATCAGCGAGATGTACAACAGCCAGTGGAGCGGCGCCCCGTTCCAGGCGGTGCTCGGCACCATGGCGGTCACGGCCGCGACCCTGCTGGTCTACAAGGCCGGCTGGATCCGCGTCACCGCCCGCTACGCCCGCATCGGCATGGCCATCGCCATCGCCTTCGTGCTGGTCATGGTGGTCAACCTGCTGCTGGTCGCGTTCGGCGTCGCCGACAACGGCGGCCTGCGCAGCTTCGGCCCGCTCGGCGCGATCGTCGGCATCATCGCGATCCTGCTCGGCGCGTTCTTCCTGACCCTCGACTTCAAGCAGATCGAGGACGGCATCGCGTACGGCGCCCCGAAGAACGAGGCCTGGCTGGCCGCGTTCGGCCTCACCCTGACGCTGGTGTGGATCTACGTCGAGATGCTGCGCCTGGTGGCGATCTTCAGCAGTAACGACTAGCGGTCACGACCAGCGGCCACGGCCGGCGGCCACGGCCGGCGGTCACGGCCTTCGGCCGCAAGAGAGCCGAGAAGGGCCCCGGGGCACCACCCCCGGGGCCCTTCGTCGTCTGTGCGCGCCTAGAGAAGTTTGCGCGCGGCCCTCCTCAGGTCGTACTCGTGGATCAACGCCTTCGCGTGGCCGTACGCGAGGTTGTGCTCGTGGCGGAGCCAGCTGACCTTCTCCTCGAAGCGGAAGAGGGACGGGCCTTCGGCGACGGTACGCAGCCAGTCGGACACTTCACGACCGGTGCAGTGGGGGATGCGGGCGAGCATGTTGCGATGGGTCTCCTCGGAGAAGACTTGGGACATCGGCGCCTCCGGTGCGCAAAGGGGGGTTGTAGCCGGTCCTTCACGTCACCGTGCCTGAGTGTTGGCGTGTTGGCAACAGTCGGGACAGGACAGCCGACGTCAGGCGTTACGCTCACGGCGTGGTTGATACGACGCCTCTTACCCGTGCAGTGGAGCACTTCGCCGACAAGTTGAGGGCGGCGCCGCAGAGTCGGTTGCAGAGGGGGGCGGCCGCGGAGGCGCTGTCGCTGGCCAGGCAGTTGGCCGACTGGGCGCAGGCCGTTGAGGAGCCGGGCGGTACGGCCCGGGAGATGCCGGACGCGGGGATGTTCGCCGTGGCCGACCAAATCACCGTGGCCGGGAACGACTTGGCGGTCGTCCTGGAGAGCGACGCGGAGGTGGGGGAAGCGGTGCGCCTGGTGGAGGAGGCGCAGAAGAGGGCGGGGGTGTGAGGGCCGGGGGTGCGTGGTCGGGTGCGGGTGCGATGCGGCTGGTAGCGCAGTTCCCCGCGCCCCCGCAGGGGCGCACTGCGGCGCCCCTGCTTCTGCTTTCAGGGGCGCGGGGAACTGCGCGAACAACCCCCACGCACCCGCACCCGACCACGCACCGTCAACGGCTCACAGCGACGCTATGACCCGGTCCGCCAGGATGTACACGTTCTCCTCGCCGCACGCGAACGTCAGCGTGTAGGCGCCGGAGATCCCCGACCCGCCCAGCAGGTACGGCGTCTCGCCCGCGTTCAGCGCCGCGGCCAGCCGTTCCGCCGTCTCCCGGTGCCCCGGCGTCATGCACAGCGTCGTGCCGTCGGCGAAGACGTAGACGTCCAGCGTGCCCAGCGGCCCGGGGCGCACGTCGGAGAGCTCGACCCGCAACTCGGCCAGCTGCTCCAGCGTCGCGACCGTGCGCTCATGGTCGTTCACCACCGGCGACTGCACCGGTACGAAGTCCGGATGGGACGGGTGACGGCGGCGGGCCGCCGCCAGCTCCGGGGACTCGGCGGGGCCGCTCCCGGCGAAGTCGTCGGCCTCCGTCGCCTGCTCGGCGACCGGCTCCAGGCCCACGAAGTCGCTGTGCCGGGGCAGGAACGGCTCACCGTCCGCCAGACCCAGCAGCGACGGAGTGTCGGAGGCGTCACGCGCCTCCTGCGCGGCCCAGAAGGCCCGCGCCTCGGCCAGTTCCCGCTCCCGCTCCTCGGCGAGCGCCTCGGCCACGGCGGCCCGTATCTGCCCGGCGTCCGCATGGCTGCGGGCGGCCGGCAGCAGGGCGCGCATCGCGGCGGCCTGGTTCTGGGCAAGCTGGGTGTGCAGCTCGGCGACCTGACGGCGCAGCTTCAGAACAGTGCGCAGGACAGCGACGCCCACGGCGCCCGTGGCGGCCGTGGTGAGCAGCAAGGCGATCGGCATGGCGCTCACTGACGTACTCCCGGTTCAAAGTCGACCCCCGACTTCCTACATCAGCTTGAAGGGTGGACTATCAAGCTGTCAGTGCGTAACGTCACGAACCGGACAGGGCTTTGGCCCTCGGGTTTGCCTGGACAGCCACGCTGACCTGCGGTGATACCCCCGCAGAGGGAGATAGGTCACATCCTGGGGGAGATTGGATCACAAATCGGCCCGGTGTTCGGAGTTTTCTCGAACACCGGGCCGGGGCGTCACGGTGGGTCCCATGACGGTCACTCAGGGGTCACTCAGGGGTGGTGCGGTGGCTCAGCTCAGGCGCTCGATGACCATCGCCATGCCCTGGCCGCCGCCGACGCACATCGTCTCCAGACCGAACTGCTTGTCGTGGAACTGGAGGGAGTTGATGAGCGTGCCGGTGATGCGGGCGCCGGTCATGCCGAAGGGGTGGCCGACGGCGATGGCGCCGCCGTTCACGTTCAGCTTCTCCAGCGGGATGTCCAGGTCGCGGTAGGAGGGGATCACCTGGGCGGCGAACGCCTCGTTGATCTCGAACAGGTCGATGTCGTCGACGGTCAGGCCGGCGCGGCGCAGGGCCTGCTGCGAGGCCTCCACCGGGCCGAGGCCCATGATCTCGGGGGAGAGGCCGGTGACACCGGTCGACACGATCCGGGCGAGCGGGGTGAGGCCGAGCTCGCGGGCCTTGGTGTCGGACATGATGATCACGGCGGCGGCGCCGTCGTTCAGCGGGCAGCAGTTGCCGGCCGTGACCAGGCCGTCGGGGCGGAAGACCGGCTTCAGGCCCGCCACGCCCTCCAGGGTGACGCCGGCGCGCGGGCCGTCGTCCTTGCTGACGACCGTGCCGTCGGGGAGGGTCACCGGGGTGATCTCGCGCTCCCAGAAGCCGTTCTTGATGGCTTCCTCGGCGAGGTTCTGGGAGCGGACGCCGAACTCGTCCATGTCCTGGCGGGTGACGCCCTTGGCGCGGGCCAGGTTCTCGGCGGTCTGGCCCATCGCGATGTACGGGTCGGGGACCAGGCCGTCCTCGCGCGGGTCGTGCCAGGTGGAGCCGGTGGACTGGGCGGTGGCGGCGGTACGGGCCTGGGCCTCGGCGAAGATCGGGTTGGTGGTGTCCGGGAGACCGTCCGAGCTGCCCTTGGCGAACCGGGAGACCATTTCGACACCGGCCGAGATGAACACGTCGCCCTCGCCGGCCTTGATGGCGTGCAGCGCCATGCGGCTGGTCTGGAGGGACGAGGAACAGTAACGGGTGATCGTGCAGCCGGGGAGGTGGTCCATGCCCATCTGCACGGCGACGATCCGGCCGAGGTTGTAGCCCTGCTCGCCGCCGGGGAGGCCGCAGCCGAGCATCAGGTCGTCGATGTCCTTGGGGTCCAGCTCGGGGACCTTGGCGAGGGCGGCCTGGATGATCGTCGCGGTGAGGTCGTCGGGGCGCAGGTCCTTCAGGGAGCCCTTGACGGCACGGCCGATCGGGGAACGGGCGGTCGAGACGATGACGGCTTCGGGCATCTCACGGCTCCAGTGACGCGGGGATTGGCAGGGCTGCTTGGGAAGTTACCCGCACGTATGTCGTTGGTCACCGGTGCCGCGGTGTGACACTGGCCGCACTTTCTAAGCGCTTGCTTTTTCGGTGTCGAGGGGTGCGTCGTTCCGTGCGGGTGGGTGGGGGCTGGTCGCGCAGTTCCCCGCGCCCCTGAAGGGGCGCTCCCCCGCCGCCTCTCCGTGCCCCCAGGCGGCACGGGTGGGCGCTGGGGGTGCCCCCTCTGGGAGGAGGCACCCGGCCGGCGCCGGTACGTGACACGCCCCGACTCGGCGCACCGTCTCCCTAGTCGGTCGTGCCGGCCCTCGACCTGGCCTCTTCGGAAGCCGGGTCGGTCGGGAGGGCGGGCGGCTCGTCGACCTGGTGGCGCCGGCGGCGTTTCAGCAGGGCCCACGGTCCCCGCGGCCCCGTCGGCATCGCCGCCGTGACCTCCGTGCCGGCCTCGGCCGCCGCCTCCGCCGCAGCGCGGGCCACCGGGAGGAAGCCCTCGCGGCGGGTGACGTCGGGGCGCTCCTCCTCCGCCGGCCACAGGCCGAGCGCGGCGCAGACCGTGGGGAGCACCGCCATCGCCGCGGTGGCGTAGCCCTCCGCCGAGGGGTGGTAGTTGTCGGGGCCGAAGAGCTCGCGGGGGTTCGCCGCGAACTCGGGGCCCAGCAGGTCGCCCAGCGACACCGTGCGGCCGCCCTGCTCCACCGTGCCGATCGTCTGGGCCGCCGCCAGCTGGCGCGACGCCCGCCGGGCCAGCCAGCGCAACGGCTGTCGTACCGGCTCGATCGTGCCCAGGTCGGGACAGGTGCCGACCACGACCTCCGCGCCCGCCGTGCGCAGTCGGCGGACCGCTGCCGAGAGGTGGCGTACCGAGCGGGTCGGCGGCATGCGGCGGGTGACGTCGTTCGCGCCGATCATGATCACGCACACGTCGGGGCACGGCGAGGCCGAGCCGAGGACCAGCGCCACCTGGCGGTCCAGGTCGTCGGACTGGGCGCCGGGCTGGGCCACGTTGGTGAACTCGACGGGGCGTTCGGCGACCGCCGCGAGGCCCGACGCCAGCAGCGCGCCCGGCGTCTGTGCGGCCCGGTGCACCCCCTGCCCCGCCGCCGTGGAGTCGCCGAGCATCGTCAGGCGCAGCGGAGGCTCACCGGTGCCGTACGCGTCGCCGTAGCGGCCGTCCGCCATCGGCACCCGGCCGCCGCTGTTGCCGTTGTTCACCCGGGTCCTGGCCATCCGCACCTCGGCCAGCACCAGACCCACCGCGGCCGCGCCGACCAGCCCGATCCCGCCTCCGCCGTACGCCGCCCCGGCCGCGATCCGCCGGGCCACCCGCGCCCTCGACATGTTCGTCATGCGTCGCCGCCACCTCCTCGTTGCCGCTCATCCACTCCTTGCCCCGTACACGCCGTGCGTCAATCTCAACGGGGAGTGAACCTCCGGAGCGGGCCTTAGGCTGGCCGCACCACCAGGACCACTTCTTTTGAAAGCAACCGGAGACAACGGTGCGATTCCACGACTCGATGATCAGCCTCGTCGGCAACACCCCGCTGCTGAGGCTCAACAGCGTCACCCAGGGCATCCAGGCCACCGTGCTCGCCAAGGTCGAGTACTTCAACCCGGGCGGTTCCGTGAAGGACCGCATCGCCCTGCGGATGATCGAGGCCGCCGAGAAGAGCGGGGAGCTTCGGCCCGGCGGCACCATCGTGGAGCCGACCAGCGGAAACACCGGGGTGGGGCTGGCGATCGTGGCCCAGCAGAAGGGGTACAAGTGCATCTTCGTGTGCCCCGACAAGGTCAGCACCGACAAGATCAACGTGCTGCGGGCGTACGGCGCCGAGGTGGTCGTCTGCCCCACCGCCGTCGACCCCGAGCACCCGGACTCGTACTACAACGTGTCCGACCGGCTCGTCCGGGAGACCCCCGGCGCCTGGAAGCCGGACCAGTACTCCAACCCGAACAACCCCCTGTCGCACTATCACTCGACCGGCCCCGAGCTGTGGGAGCAGACGGAGGGGAAGATCACCCATTTCGTGGCGGGCGTGGGCACCGGCGGCACCATCTCCGGCACCGGCCGCTACCTGAAGGACGCCAGCGACGGCCGGGTCCAGGTGATCGGCGCGGACCCGGAGGGTTCCGTGTACTCCGGCGGGTCGGGGCGGCCGTACCTCGTCGAGGGCGTCGGTGAGGACTTCTGGCCGACCGCCTACGACCGGACCGTCGCCGACGAGATCGTCGCCGTGTCCGACAAGGACTCCTTCCAGATGACGCGGCGGCTGGCCAAGGAGGAGGGCCTGCTGGTCGGCGGCTCCTGCGGCATGGCGGTCGTGGCCGCGCTGCGGGTGGCCGAGCGGCTCGGCCCGGACGACGTCGTCGTCGTCCTGCTGCCGGACAGCGGCCGCGGCTACCTCAGCAAGATCTTCAACGACGAGTGGATGGCCGACTACGGCTTCCTGGAGGACGAGGGTCCCAGCGCCCGCGTCGCCGACGTGCTCAGCGACAAGGCCGGCGGCTCCATCCCCTCCCTCGTCCACATGCACCCGGAGGAGACCGTCGGGGAGGCCATCGAGGTGCTGCGCGAGTACGGCGTCTCGCAGATGCCGGTCGTCAAGCCGGGCGCCGGGCACCCGGACGTGATGGCCGCCGAGGTCGTCGGCTCGGTCGTCGAACGCGAGCTGCTCGACGCGCTGTTCAGCAAGCGGGCCTCCCTGGAGGACCCGCTGGAGAAGCACATGTGCGCGCCGCTGCCGCAGGTCGGCTCCGGTGAGCCGGTCGGCGACCTGATGTCAGTGCTGGGCGCGGCGGACGCGGCGATCGTCCTCGTCGAGGGCAAGCCCAAGGGTGTCGTCAGCCGGCAGGACCTGCTGGCGTTTCTCGCCAAGGGCGGCAAGCACTAGGGCCTGTCTGACAATTCCCGTCTGCCTCACGACGCCATGCACGCACTCTCGCCGCACCGGGCGCAGACCCAAGTACGTCCAGTACGAGG